>NZ_CAJAXH010000089.1 GCF_903946935.1 uncultured Thiodictyon sp. | reverse complement strand
GGGGGGGGGGGGGGGGGGGGGGGGGGGGGGGGGGGGGGGGGGGGCGAGCCGGATCACGCCAGCGGTCAGCGCGCGGAGGCCATGATGAAGACCATCCTGAACCCAAGCATCCCCATTAACCCCCACGACAACCACCTGCTGGCCGCCTTGCCCACGAGCGTGTCCGAGCGGCTGTTTCCCCACCTGGAGCCGGTCCCGCTGCCGCTCGGCGAGGCCCTGCACGAGTCTGGGGGGCAGCTCGATCACGTCTATTTTCCCACCGACTCCATCGTCTCTCTGCTGTATATCATGGAAAATGGGGCGTCTGCGGAGATTGCGGTGGTCGGTAACGAAGGCATCGTGGGCATCGCGCTCTTCCTGGGCAGCGGGTCCATGCCGAATCGCGCCGTGGTGCAGAGTGCGGGCCACGCCTATCGGCTCAAGGCACGCCTGCTCAAGCAGGCGTTCGCCGACTCAGTGTCATTAAGCCGACTGTTGCTGCGTTACACCGCCAGCCTACTCACCCAGATGGCGCAGACCGCCGTCTGCAATCGCCACCACAGCGTCGACCAGCAACTGTGTCGCTGGCTGCTGCTCAGTCTCGACCGGCTGCCCTCCAACCAACTGTGCATGACCCAGGAACTGATCGCCAACATGCTGGGGGTGCGGCGCGAGGGCGTCACCGAGGCCGCCGGAAGGCTGCAACATGCCGGTTTGATCCATTACAGCCGGGGCCACATTATCGTGCTGGATCGCCCGGGTCTGGAGGCGCGCGTGTGCGAGTGCTATCAGGTGGTCCGCAAAGAATGTGCGCGTCTGTTGCCCGAGCCGAGCGCCGATTGATTGGCGCCTTGGCGTGAGCGCGTCGGGCTAGTGCGCGGACGCACCGGTCTTGGCCAGGATCGCGCGGCACAGGGCCGCCGGGTCCACCGGTTTGCGCAAGACCGTCGGGCGCTCGCTCAACTCATCCAGCGCGCTCAAGGCATCCTTCTGACCGGTCATCAGAATGACCGGCAGACCGGGGCGCTGCGTCGCCAGGCGTTGCAGTAGCGCGATGCCATCAAGCACCGGCATGGCGATGTCGGAGAGCACCAGATCGAATGCCGCGTCGCGCGCCAGCAGGGCCAGACAGGCCTCGCCATGCTCCGCCTGGCCCAGGCGCGCGCCCGCCACGCGCAGTAACCGACCGACCGCCTCGCGCACGCGCGCGTCGTCGTCGACCACCAACACCCGCAGCCCCGCGAGCGGCACGGCACTGCCCGCACCGCCGCCCACCGGCGGGGCCGTGGTGGCCGCGCCCGCGCCCGCACGGGCGACGGGGGGCTCGCGAGACAGCAGCAGGCTGAAGCAAGTGCCACGCCCGGGCTGCGACTCCACCGCGAGCCCTGCCCCCGAGCGCGTCACGAACTCCTGCACCATGAAGAGCCCGAGGCCATGACCGCGTTGCTTCGCCTTGGTGGAGAACAGTGGGTCGAAGATCCGGGGCAGCAGGCTCGGCGCAATACCGCTGCCGTTATCGCTCACCCGCAACACGATACAGTCCACGGACGGCCGTTGCCCCACCGCGAGCGCGGCCCGCCCATCCCCATCCCAGTGGATTGGCTGTGCCTCGATGACCAGCACACCGCCCTCGGGCATGGCGTCACGGGCGTTGAACGCCAGGTTGAGCAGTGCCGATTGCAGAAAGGCGCCGTTGCTCCACACCCGCAGCCCGGCCGCCACACCGACCCGCAGATCGATCTCGACGGGAAGCACCTGGCGCAAGATGCGCTCCAGTTCGGCGACCGTCGGCGCCAACTCCACCCACTCCAAGGGCAGACCGCCGGCCCGGCTGAGCGAGAGCATCCCGGAGGTGATGACCTTGGCCTGCCCCAGGGCGCTTTGGGTCTCGGCGAAGACCTGGCGCAACTCCCCATCGGTCGGTACCAGCCCCCCGATGCGCGCCTCCAGATAGTAAATGTTGGCGTCGATCACTCCAAGCAGGTTGTTGAAATCATGGGCGATACCGCTCGCCAGATGACCAATGGTCTCGCGCCCGTTGGCCGCCACCAGGTCACCCTGAGCCTGCTCCTGATAACGCACCGCGGCGATACGCTGCGCAATCAGACGGATGATCTGCGGCCCAGGCCCGCTCAGATCCAGGGCTGGCGTGACGCCCCACAGCGACAGGAGCAGGGATTCGATGCGGCCGTCTGGGCGTGGGGCGACGAAGGCCATGACCACACCGCAGCGCCAGCCCGCGGCGCTGGCCGCGCCGGACAGCCGATCCGCCCCCAGGGCACAAGGACTACCCGGATGGGTCAGGGCATCTTCGATCACTGGGCGCTCCAACGGCGGCGGGACGGCGTCGCCGACCATGCACCAATCGCTGTAGCCCTGTTCCTCGTCGATGATCGCCACGACCGCCGCGGTCCCACCCAGGCTGTCACAGCCCAGCCGCAACAGGCGGGTCAACTGTTCTGCAGGCGGTAGCGGCAGGCTGATGACGTCCACCAGTTCCTCGAGCTGGAGGTTGTAATGGGTTATGGCCGCCTCGCTTGCCCTCAGCCGTTCCTGCGCCAGGTACCGCTCCGTGATGTCCTGGGTGGTGCCGCGCGAATTGAGCGGCGCGCCGTCGGCGGCATACTCGGTCTGGCCGCGTTCGTGTACCCAGGCGATACGGCCGTCCGGCAGCAGCAGGCGATGCACCAGTTCGTAGGGGGTGCGGTTGGCGACCGACTCCCGATAGACCCGGTCGAGCAGTGCCCGATCTTCCGGATGGACGATGGCGAGCATGGCCGCGTAACAGGGATCGAAGCGCTCGGGGTCCTGCCCGAAGATGCGGAACTCCTCCGGTGACCAGTACAGGCGGTCAGTGACGACGTCGCACTCCCAGGACCCAAGCCGGGCGATCGTCTGGGCCTTGAGCAACGACTCCTGGGTGTGTTCCAGGGTCAGGCGCGCCTGGCGCTCGCGCTGCTCGCTCTCGAGCAACCCCCGCTCCGCGGCCTTGCGGTCGGTCACATCTCGACCCACCGCAACGATGCCGATCACCCGATCCTGAGCCGCCAGCACGGCCCGACCCGACCACTGGAACCAGCGCCAGCCCCGGATCGTGCGATTGCGCAGCTCGACGGTCATGGTGTGCGGCGGATGAAACAGGGAGGCGGTCGCGGTCTTGGTTGGCAGCCGATCGTCGGGGTGGATCGGGGGCAGGTCGAGCGTGCCGATCAGCTCGGACTCGGTGCGGCCGAAGGTGTGGCAATAGGAGGGGCTCACATACTTGAAACGGCCCCGCACGTCGACCCGGATGATCAGGTCCTCGATGTTCTCCACCACCAGACGGTAACGCCCCTCCTGCCGATACAGGGCCAGGTTCACGGACGCCCGCTGGTCACGCTCCTCCCGCAAGGCCAGGAAATTCGCGGCCAGGGACTCCGCCATCTCAGTCACTGCATCCGCCAATTCGCCGGTCTCCGCCAGCGGGCCAGGGACCGGGGTGGGCCAGGGACGGCCCTCGCGGATGGCGGCCGGCAAGGCCAGGCTCGCCTCGGCCAACTGGTGCAGGGGGCGCGCGATGCGCCGACTCAAGTCGCGCGCCACCAGCAACCCCAGCAGGGTCACGACCAGCAACGACAGCAGGAAACGGGCCAGCGCGCGCTGCATCTGCGCGATCAGGGGAGCGGCACGCACCTCAATCGCCAGACGCCAGTCGATTGACGGGGCGTCGGCGGCCGGCACTGGGACCTCCAGGCGGTAGCGCGCTTGACGCCAGCGGGCCACCCACGAGGGATAGCGACCGCCCGGCAGGATCAGCGAGAGTCCGGGGGTGGCGGTGGCGCAGACCTGCTCCCGTCCGGACTGCCGGCCAAGGAGCCAGGTCAGCGGTGCGGCGGCCGGGCGCGCCGGGGCTGGCGCCACCGGGGTGGCAACCCGCTCCAGGCGCAGTTGCGGGTCGGACGACGCGGGCAGCTCCGCGGTCAGCACCCGGCGCAAGACCGCGAGTTGCGCCGGGAGGGCCGCGGGGTCCGCATCCGCGCCTGGTAAGAGCGCCATCGGTTGCTGGACGGCGAGTTCGCCAAAGAGCCGCAGGCGTTGCGCCTGGGCCGTCTCAAGGCGCTCTTGCAGGTCCGAACTCTCCCAGGCGTTCACCAGCAGCGTGGGCAGCAGCATCGCCGCCAACAGGACCCCGAACAGGATCTGGGTGAGCGGCAGCGCGGCCTTTCGCCGGGTCAGGATCGCCCCGCCCGCCAGGAGTAGATCGGCGAGTGCGGCATTGAGGATGCCGTTCTGCGACTGCTTGAGTGCAATCAACAGGCTCAAAGCCCAACCCATCTCCAGCGCGTACTGGTGGACCAGCACGCTCAACGCAAAGCCGAGTAAGAGCCAATACAGCGCCGCGGAGACCGCCAACGGCGGCGGGGGGAGCCCCCGGCGGCGGGCCCGGTCGCGGTGCCAACCCACCGCCACGGCCTCGGCCAAAAAGATCGGCAGCGAATAAGGGTGGCCCCACAGCAGCCAGGTGTAGCCCCCACCGACCAGGGCCACCGCCACCCCCGCCCCGGTCCCGCGCCAGGCCAGTGCCAGCATGACCGCTATGGAGCCGAACAGGAAGTGGATACCGGCACCGACTGGCAGATTGAACCCATTGCCGAGCAGCGCGGCAAGTGCCAGGGCCGCGGTTAGCCAGGCGCGCCCATGCCGCTTGAACAAGGCTAGAACCAACCGCCGCGGCGAAAGCGCCACAGCATATAGCCGGCGATGCCGAGACAGACGACCCAGAACACGGCATAGGTATAGTGCCATTGATTTTCCGGAATGTACATATTCATGCCATAGACCCCGACGATGAAGGTCAGCGGAATGAAGATGGTCCCGATGATGGTCAGCACCTTCATGATCTCATTGGTGCGGTTGGAGAGCATGGACAGGTGCATGTCCGCCACGTCGGAGGCGATCTCGCGGTAGGTCTCGATCAGGTCGATGACCTGGACACAGTGGTCATAGACGTCGCGAAAATAGGTCTGGGTCACCTCGGAGAGACACTCGTGCCGCTCACGCTGGAGATTGCCGATGAGTTCACGCATCGGCCAGGCGACGCGGCGCAGCAGGATCAAACCGCGCTTGATCCGGTGGATGGAGTTCAGGGTGGCCGGCTCCGGGTGCTCGATGACCGACTCCTCCGCCTCCTCCAGGTGCAGCGAGGCGTCCTCCAGGATCGGGTAGAGTCCGTCCACGATGGTGTCGAGGATGGAGTAAAGCAGGAAGCTGGCATCGTTCTGACGCAACCGCGAGCGCGGGTTTTCGCTGCGGCGGCGCACCGCCTCGATGGCCGGGCAGGGACTGGACTGAAAGCTCAACAGCGTGTGGCGCCCGAGAAAGAAATTCACCTGCTCGGCATGCACGTCGTCCACGCCCCGCACCACCCGCCGCGCCACCACGAACAGACGCCCGGGCTGGTCGCCGGACCCCGGATAGTCGTCCGCCTTGGGCCGATGCTGACCGTCGAGCACGTCCTCGATGGCCAGCGGGTGCAACTGATATTTTTCCGCCAGGGCGCGGATGGTCGCGGCATCCCCCAGCCCTTCCACATGGATCCAGCGCACCTGCGACCAGTCCGGGCGATGCGCGGCGACAAAGGCGGCGATATCGGCCACCGACTGCTCCTCCCACCGCTCGGGGCAGTAGTCGGTGCAGACCACCAGCGCACTCCCCGCACCGGGGGTCCGGACCAGTTCGTGATACTCGATCCCGGCCGGGGTCCCCGGCGGGGGGCGGTGCAAGCGGGGGAGTCTGGCGCGCGCCCCCCACGGTACGCGGTGGCGTTTGGCGCGGGTCGCAACGCCATGACGCGGCGGCGCGGCGTCAACCTTAGGGCTGGGCGCAGCGCTCGGCGGTGTTTCGGGTAAGTGGGGGTCCTGCATGGGCGTGGTTCCAGTGGCCGACAACCAGTGTGTCAATCCGGATAGAAGTCCGGCGACAGGGCCTGCTCGAGCGTCCAGGGACTGTCCTCCGGGAACAGGTCCAATCCGGTCTCGTCGATGGCCCGGGTGAGCGCATCGGCCCATACGCCGGCGAACCAATTGGCGTTGCCCAGCGACGCGCGCAGACTGGGTGTCTCGATGAGGTGGGCGGCAATGGCCCGGCGCTGTTCCTTGATGGTGCGCCGCCAACTATTACCGCGTCGGCTCGGCTGGAATTGCCACTTGAGCAGGTGCGCCAGCAGGACGGCCAGACGGCTGGCCAAGTCACGCCGCTCGCTCTTGCCCACGTCCTCGATCTCCTCCGCGATGTGTTCGATGTCGAGCGCGGCCAGGTTACCTGAGCGCAGGAAGGCCGCCTGCTCCTCGGCCCAGGCGATCACGTCTGTTTCATAGCGGGTATTCATGATGACTCATCCCCGGCGCCAGGTGGTCCCGCCCGCCCCGTCTTCCAGCAAGATGCCGGCCGCGGCGAGTTCGTCGCGGATGCGATCCGCTTCCGCCCACTGTTTGGACTTCCGGGCGGCCAGTCGCTCGGCGATTCGCCGCTCGATGGCCTCGCCGGTCATCTCAAACTCCCCGTCGCCAATCCGCGCAAGACGGGTGCCGATCGCGTCGCCGCCCTGCAAATAGGCTTCCGCATCCCCCTGGACGATACCCAGCACCTCCCCCAGCGCGCGCAGTTCGGCCCCCAGACCAGCCGCGGCCGACTCATCCTGGACTCGCACACGGTTGATCTCGCGCACCAGGTCGAACAGCACGGCGAGCGCCACCGGGGTGTTGAAGTCGTCGTCCATGGCGACGGTGAAGCGCGCCCGGAAGGCCTCCCCGCCCGCGGGTGCCACGTCCGGCAGGCCGCGCAGCGCGGTATAGAGTCGGGTCAGCGCGGCACGGGCGTTATTGAGGTGCTCGTCGTCATAGTTGAGCGGGCTGCGATAGTGACTGGTGAGGATGAAATAACGCACCTCCTCCGGCCGGTAGCGCTCCAGGATCTCACGCACGGTGAAGAAGTTGCCCAGCGACTTGGACATCTTCTCCTCGTTCACCCGCACGAAACCATTGTGCATCCACACGTTGACGAAGGGCACGCCCGTGGCGCCCTCGGACTGGGCGATCTCATTCTCATGGTGTGGAAACTGGAGGTCCGCCCCGCCGCCGTGCAGGTCGAAATGATTGCCCAGGCAGCAGGTGGACATGGCTGAACACTCGATGTGCCAGCCGGGGCGGCCCGCACCCCAGGGCGAAGGCCAGGACGGCTCGCCGGGCTTGGCCGCCTTCCACAGGGCGAAGTCGAGCGGGTCGCGCTTGGCCTCGTCCACCTCCACCCGCGCCCCGGCCCGCAGCGCCGCCGGGTCCTTGCCGGAGAGCTTACCGTAACCGGGAAAGGCGCCGACCGCGTAATAGACGTCGCCGTTGTCCGCGGTGTAGGCCAGGCCCTTGGCGATCAGGGTGCCGATCATCCCCAGGATCTCGGGGATATGGGCGGTCGCACGGGGCTCGGCCGTGGGTCGCTCGCAGCCCAGGGCGTCGGCGTCCTCGTGCATGGCCGCGATGAAGCGCTCGGTGAGCTCGGTGAAGGACTCGCCCCGCTCCTGCGCCCGGCGCAGGATCTTGTCATCGATGTCCGTGATGTTACGCACATAGGTCACCGCGAACCCCAGGTGGCGCAGGTAGCGGTAGGCCACGTCGAAGACCACCATGACCCGGGCGTGGCCCAGATGACAGAGGTCGTAGACGGTCATGCCGCACACATAGAGGCCGACCTGCCCGGGGACGAGTGGGATAAAGGGCGCCTTCTCGCGGGTCAGGCTGTTGTAGATCTCAAGCATCTCGGGCATTCCGGGTGGCAGGTTCGGGCCTTACGCGGACCCGACGTCGGCGGCGTCCGACTGGTCCGAGGGCAAAACCGGTGTGATGCCGACATGGTAACAAAGCCGGATCGCCGGCAACGCTGAGATTCCGCACCACAGACAAACCGGGCACTTTGCGGGCCTCGCTAAAGTCCGTAACATGGCCGCCAAACCGACCCGGCCGAGCGCCGGCCCCTCAGTCCTGGGACGCCATTGGAGACCAGATGATCAAGCTCACCACCAACTACGGCCCGATCCTGATCGAGCTGGACACCGAGCGCGCCCCGCTCACCTGCGCCAACTTTGAACAGTATGTCCGCGACGGTCACTACGACGGGACCCTGTTCCACCGGGTGATCAAGGGCTTCATGATCCAAGGGGGCGGCGTGACCACGCACTTCCTCCCCAAGGCCACCCGCGCCCCGATCCAGAACGAGGCCGGCAACGGGCTCAAGAACCTGACCGGCACGCTCGCCATGGCCCGCACCATGGACCCGCACTCGGCCAGTTCGCAGTTCTTCATCAACGTCGCGGACAACGCCTTCCTGGATCATCCGGGCCAGGACGGCTGGGGTTACTGCGTCTTTGGCCGGGTGGTCGAGGGGATGGACACGGTGAGCGCCATCGAGGCGGCGAAGACCGGCGGACACCATGGCCACCAGGACGTGCCCGAGACGGATGTCGTGATAGAACGCGCCGAGGTGGTCGGCGCTTAGGCGGGTGCTCGGCATGATCGGAAGCAAAGCGAGCGACCGGAGCGAATCCGGGGAGACCCTGTTCATCTCCGACCTGCACCTGGCGCCGGAACACCCGGCCACGGTGCGGCTGTTCCTGCATTTTCTGGCGCGCCGCGCGCGCCGCGCCGACCGGCTCTATATCCTGGGCGATCTCTTCGACGCCTGGATCGGCGACGACGACGACACCCCCTGCTATCTGGAAGTCCGGGCCGCGCTGCGCAGTCTCACCGGGGCCGGCACGGTCTGCACCCTGCTGCCCGGCAACCGGGACTTTTTGCTCGGCCGCGCCTTCTGTCGCGACACCGGCTGCACCCTGGGACGCGATCCCACCGTCATCGAACTCGCTGGCATCCAAACCCTGTTGATGCACGGCGACCTGCTGTGTACGGCCGACCTGGACTATCTGCGCTTCCGCCGACAGGTACGCAACCCTCTGGTAAAGCAACTGTTCCGGTGGAAGTCGTTGGCGGCCCGCCGGGCCATCGCCGAGGGCTACCGGCGCCACAGCGGCACCGCCAAGACCGAGAAGACCGCGGTGCTCATGGACGCCCAGCCCACCGCCGTGGCCGACTATCTCCGCCGCTTCCAGTCCACCCACCTGATCCACGGCCACACCCACCGCCCGGCGGACCATCAGCTGACCCACGACGGGCAGGCCGCCCGGCGCACCGTACTCGCGCAATGGCAACCGGAGCGCGGCGAGGTCCTGGTGCATCGCGCCGGGGTCTGGCAGCGCGAACCCGTGTTGCCTACTGGAACCCCAGGCTGATCCCGGCCGACTTCAGCAATTCGGCCTCACGCTCCAATTCCAGAAGATTCAGCGGGTGCTGGATCAGCCACTCGTCGGGGAAGACCAGGGACAGTGTGTCGCCGTCGACACGCAGTGTTGGCCTGGGTCGGTTGGTGGTGGAACGCCCGCGCCGCAACAACACGGCCAGGCGCAGGATGACACACAGGCGCCGGGCGCAGTCGCGGATGCCCGGGGGCAGGCCGGCGAACTCCTGGCTGGGAAACTTACGCCGGTGACCGAGCACGAGTGCGGCCAGCACCGCCTGCTCCTGGCGGGTGAAACCGGCCAGATCGGCATTGCGCAGCAGGTAGGCACCATGCTTCTGGTATTGACTGTGGGCGACCATGAGGCCGATCTCGTGCAAACGGGCGGCCCAGGCCAGCATCCGCGGATGACTGGGATCGGCCAGGCCCCAGGATGCCGCCACCTGGCGGTAGAGGCCCAGCGCAGTGGCCTGGACGCGGCGCCCGTGGGCCTGGTCGAGTTGGAATTGGCGCGACAGGGTCAGCACCGTGCGCTCGCGCACATCGGCGTGGCCGTGGCGCCCCATCATCTCGTAGACCAATCCCTCACGCAGGGCATAGTCCGAAACCTGCATGTGCTTGATGTCCAGGGTTTGAAAGACCGCCCGCAGGACCGCGACGCCACCGGCCAGGACCGGCTTGCGCTCCTCCGGGAGCCCCTTGAGGGCCAGGCTTGCGACCCGCCCGGCGCCGACCAATGCGTCGCGCAGGCGCTTGAGGGCCGCGGCGGAGATCCCGTTCTCGCTCCAACCCTCCGCCTCCACCACCGCGGCAATCGCCTTGATCGTACCGGAACTGCCCACCGCCGTCTGCCACCCGGCCTGCCGAAAGATTTCGCGCACTGGGCGCACCTCAATGGCGCCGGCCAACTGCGCCTTCTCCATGGCCTTGGCCGACACCCGACCGTCGACGAAATAACGCAGGCTCATACTGACACAGCCCATGTGCAGGCTCTCGCGTAGCTGGGCGGAGAACTCCTGACCGACAATGATCTCGGTGCTGCCGCCGCCGATGTCGACCACCAGGCGGCGCTCCGACCCGGCGGCCAGACCGTGGGCCACCCCGAGATAGATCAGCCGCGCCTCCTCGCGCCCGGCGATGATGTCGATCGGATGACCCAGGGCCGCCTCGGCGCGCTCGATGAATCCGCTCTCGGGCCGGACCTGGCGCAGGGTGTTGGTGCCGACCGCCCGCACGCTGCCCAAGGGGAACTCACTCAAGCGCTGGCCGAAGCGCTCTAGGCAGGCGAGCGCGCGCTCTGCCACCTCGGGTAGCAACAGCCGGTCCGGGGTGAGACCCTCGCCGAGGCGCACCGACTCCTTCAGGCGGTCAACGATTTGCATATGACCGTCGTCGATACGTGCGACGATCATGTGGAAACTATTGGAACCTAGGTCGACCGCTGCGACCGTCTCATGCGGCACGCCGTGCTTGGGTGGGGGGGGCGCTTCGGACATAACGCAATCTAGGGGGCCGTTGGAGAGGGGCCCTCATGGTAGCAGACCGGGCCGAATCGGCCGTCGCGAGCTCGGGTCGCGAGGCCGTTAGAGAAGAATGATCCATACTATTGCAAATATTTACTTGCCAATCTGCCATATTTTTGTTAGATAGCGAAAATTGCATTGTGCGCGTGTTCCGAGGTAACGGAAATGTTGGACCCTGAAGGCGGCTTTGGCGAGGAGACGATCGAGGCGACGCCTCCCCCCATGAGCGCGGATGACCCCCGGGGCTCCGCCCCCAACCTGGCGATTCGTCGACGCATCGAGCGGATGCGGGAGCTCAAGAACCTCCGCGAGGTCTTGGACGATCCCGATTTCGACGACCTAGCCTAAAAAATGCGGCGGCCGGTAGGCCGCCGCATTTTTTTATGGATCACGGCTGGCCGGGTGCCGGGTCGCGGCCCGCGCGGTGCAGGCGGATGTCGATGGGTGAGCGGGCGTGGAGGTTGATGTCGCGCTGAGGGAAGGCGATGCCGATCCCGTGTTCGCGGAAGGTCCGCTCGATCGCCAGATGCATGTCCGTCATCACCCCTTGGCGGACGTCCATGGTCTCCAGGTAGCAGCGCAGCACCAAGGTTAAGGCGTTATCCCCGAAGGCGTCGAGGGTGGCCAACGGCGCCGGGTCATCAAGGACGCGCGGATGGGCTGCGGCGGTTTCCGTGAGCAGGGTCAGGGCCAAGCGGGCGTCGGCCCCATATTCGATGCCGACCGTGATAGTGATCCGGTTGAGCTGATCGGTCAGGGTCCAGTTGAGCAGGCGCCCGGTGATGAACTCCTTGTTGGGTACGATCAACTCCTGGCGGTCCCAGTTGCGGATGGTGGTGGCACGGATCTCAATCTTGGTCACGGTGCCGGTGGTCGTGCCGATGGTGACCACGTCCCCGACCCGCACCGGGCGCTCGAACAGAATGATCAACCCGCTGATAAAGTTTGCAACAATCTCCTGCAGGCCGAACCCGATACCGACGCTCAACGCCGCCACCAGCCATTGGACCTGAGACCAACGCAACCCCAGGGCACCAAAGGCCGTCAGCACGGCAATCGCGGTAATCGCATAGCTCACCAGGGTGCGCACAGCATAGCGTGTGCCCGCATTGACCGAACTGCGCTGCAACAACAGGATCTCGATCAAGGCCGGCAGGTTTTTTGCCGCCACCGCGGCGGCTGACAGGATGATCAACACCAGGCCGACATCGGCCGCGGTAACCGGCGCCAACACCGCGGTCCCGTCCACCAGATTGGTGTAATGCCACAGGGTCAGCGTCTTGAAGATGGCCAGCGCCGGCAACATCGGCGACCAGATCAGCCATAACCCCAGGATCGCCAGCATAAAAATGCTCGCGCTCAACAGTTGACGCGTGCGCTCATCCAGACTGGCCAGGTCCGCCGCCGCCTCCACGGCCGGCGCCGGGTCCGCGAATTCGTCGTCGTCGGCCGCGGCCTGGGCGCGCCGTGCGGCCTGGCGCTCCAGGGCCGCCTGCAGGGCCAGACGGCGGCGCGTGTAGACCAGCCAGCGCACGATCACCTGCTGTATCAACACCAGCCCCAGGGCCCACCAGGCGGTCTCCAGCAGCGACCCAAAGAGGGTGCCCGCGGTATAGAGGTAGCCGAGGATGGCCACCACCGCCAGTGCCAAGGGGACACCGACAATCGTGAAATACCAAAAATTGCGCAGGCGACTGGCCCAACTTGCTGGATGGTCCTCCAACAGGGATGCCAGGACCCCGGTGCGGGGATGCAACAGGATGCCCAGGAAGACTGCCGTACCGAACATGGAGGCAATCGCGGCAAGCCGCCCAAGGACCTCGATGCGGCCCATCTCCTGACCGCGATAGGCGCTATAGGCGACCAGGGCCGTCAGGACGACATAGGGTGTGAACCAGCGCAGGTGCCGCCTGATCTGGAGCAGG
Organism: uncultured Thiodictyon sp.; assembly: GCF_903946935.1. GTDB lineage: Bacteria > Pseudomonadota > Gammaproteobacteria > Chromatiales > Chromatiaceae > Thiodictyon. The sequence continues at coordinate 76,796 of NZ_CAJAXH010000089.1, read as the reverse complement.
ACTTGGCCCTCCCAGCGGAAGTGACGGTCGGCGACCCCGCCGGGGATGCAGGTCGTGCGGAAGGCGCGCAGAAAATACAGCCCCAGCGAGACCTTGACCAGGGCGGTCCCGACCGCGCGGGTAAAGGCCGTGGCCTCAATGGAGACGGCCAATTCACGGCCCACCACCAGAAAGGCGAGCGACAACGGCAGGGCCGCAAGCGCGGTCAGTCCAATCGCCTCCAGCGTGTAGGAGAAGCGATCCGTGCGGACGCGGCGCAGCGGCTCGGCGGTGGCCAGAATCGCCCGCTTGATGACCGCCTGCTTCCAAAACAGCACCATCACCGCCAACAGACCGACCCAGGAGAGCGGCGAGTGTTGGAGCTCGTAGGCCAGCACCTGGACGACCTCGCGCCAGCCTGCGGTCGATACCAACCAGGCCAGCGCCCCGGGGACGGTGGCCAGGACCCCGATCGACAGGGTTGCAGCGTTGCGCACCCATAGCAAATGCTGGGCGAGGAAGTCGTCATAGTCGGTCGCGGTCTGGATCAACGCGGCGGCGGCATCGTTGAGCTCGACCTGTTTGCGGATGTAGGCGTCGATCCCGGGTAAGGCCTTCTCGATCAGCGAGCGGCGCTGCTCCAGCAGGTCCCGCAGTTCGTCGCGGACCTGCGCGCCTTGTGCCTCCGGTTCGTGTGCAGTCACCTCGGTCACGGCGGCGTCCAGGTCGCCGAGCTTGCGCTGTTCCTCGCGAAAGTGGATCTGACGCAGGCTCGCAGCGGCGATCTGGTCGTTGCGGGCGGCGATCTCCCGACTCAATTTGCGCAGATCCGGCAACTCCCGGCGCCGGTCGTCCAGGACCAGGCCCAGGGCCTGATTGACGCCCGCCACCTCGATCCGCTCCCGGGCGCCCCGGAAATCGCCCTCGATGCGCTTTTGCTCCCGTTCGGTCTGCGACAACTGTGCATTGAGCTGATCGAGTTGTCCGGCCAGGTCCCCCAGGGTGGCGGTGAGTTCGGCATTCTCCTTGGCGGCCTGCTGCACCAAGGGATGCTTGTTCACGGCCGCCCGTTGCGCGGCCTCGGTCTCGCGCCGCGCCTCTTCGGCCTCGCGCTTGCGACGCCGGTCCTGCTCGCCCTGGAGTTGGGTCTGACGCTCCTTGAGTGGCCGCAGGCTCAGGGCAAGCTGCTCGCGTTGGGCACGATAGAGGTCATCGCGCATCCCCTGACTCGCCAACTCTTGTTCGAGCGCACGCGATTCGGCCGTCAGCGCCAAGCGGTGGGTCGCCTGCACCCAGGCACTGGCCTGGGTCGCCGCGGTCGCTTGCGTGGGGGCCGCCGCCGACCGCCCTTGTGCATCCAGCTCATCGATGGCCTGACGCAGGTCGGCAATCCGCCCGCGCGCCTCGCTGGTGCGGCCACCGGTGCCGTCAATCGCCTTGTCGAGCTCCGCGATCCGCGCCTCGGTGGCGGTCAACTCGGTACGGGTCTTGATGAGTCGCGCACTGAGTTCGTCGTCGTCCAGGGCAGCGAGCTGGGCGGGGGTGAGACCGGCGGCGGCCGGCTTGGCGGCCTCCTGGCCGGCGGCGAGCCGATCGCGCAGATCGGCTGCCTGGCCGGGGGCATCCTCCAGTGCGCGGGTGTACTCGGCCGCCTTGGCCGTGAAGGTCTGGGCCATCTCCAGATAGGACGCGGCGGCCCGGTAGGCCGTGAGCAAGGCCGTCCGGGCAGCCTCGTCCAGACCCTTGGCGGACTCGGTCTCCTTGATCCGGGCATTGATCTCGGCCGCGCTCGGAATACCCGGCAGGCTGGCGCCGCTCGTGGTCGCCGCAGCGGGCGCCGCAGCGGGCGCCGCAGCGGGCGCCGGCGCTGCCGACAGGGGCGCGAACGACCCGAGCATCAGCCCGATGGCTAACAGGGTAAACACGAGCAACCCCGGCAGGCCGGCCCACCGCGGGCCGGTACGGTGCGGCGCGGGTGCGCGATGAATGTGAAATTCGTGAGTCATGTGCAGATGAAGGTGCCTGGATTGACCAAATGATCGCATCTAACTCACTATCTTATCAGAATTTATCAGCGCGCCTTCGTGAGCGAACGCTCACGCACCGCACCCGTCGGCAGCGCCAGAGCGCACGGGAGTTCACGCCATTTTTCTGGGATACTGACGCGTCTATGGAGGCTCTAATGACCGAAACCCCCGCCAACGATATCGCCGCCCTGCGCCGCATCCTGAAGGCCAACCACACCATTGCCGTAGTCGGCTTGTCCGCCGAATGGCATCGGCCGAGCTTCTTTGCGGCCAAGTAATTTCAGCCAAACGTCCCATCTGAAGGCGACCGAAACCCATGGCCGACCACCAGTTCCAACCCGAGACCCTGGCGATCCACGCCGGGCAGATCCCCGACAGCGCCACCGGCGCCCGCGCACTGCCGATTTACCAGACGACCAGTTTCGTCTTCGACACCGCCGAACACGCCGCCTCACTCTTCAACCTCCAGACCTTCGGCAATGTGTACTCGCGGATCTCCAATCCGACGGTGGCCGCGCTGGAAGAGCGGGTGGCCGCGCTGGAGGGGGGACGGGCAGCGGTTGCATCCGCCAGCGGCATGGCCGCGGAGGCGATGGCCCTGATGACCAATACGCGCTCATCGAACGCCAGATGCGCCAGGTGGAGGGCGCACCCGGCGCCTCCGGGCTGCTTGCATTCGGCGTGAAGGGCGGCATCGAGGCCGGCGTGTGCGTCATCGAAGCGGCGCAATTCATGAGCCACCTGGCCAATATCGGCGACACCCGCACGCTGATCATCCACCCCGCCTCCACCACGCACCGCCAGCTCGATGAGGCGCAGCAGGCCGCCGCCGGAGTGCGGCCGGACATGATCCGACTGTCGGTCGGCTGCGAGCATATCGACGACATCCTATGGGATCTCGATCAGGCGTTGAGTCGCGCTTGACGATTACAGTGGCTGCTCCGGGAACCATCCATCGGGAAGGGACCCGACGACCCGTCAGGTCACCCCCAGTTCGCCCAGACTGAGATTGCGCCCAGCCCGCTCCAGCTTCTCCGCGATCCGTCGGCAGCGCCGCTCCCGCTCCGGCCCCGGCGGGAGGGCGAGTGCAAGTTCCAGTGCGCGGCCCAGGTCGCCGCTGCGATGCTCATGGAAGCGCGCGAGCGCAGCGCGGGCCTCCGGGTCGCCGCGCGCGCAGAGCTCCTCCCAGATGCCGATTGCCCGCCCCCAGTCGCGGGACCGGCGATAGAGCCGGGCCAGGTCGTGCAGACCCGCCGCGTCTAGGTCGCGCCGGTTGGCGGCCAGGATGCGCAGGGCCTGCGCCTGATCGCCCCGGGCCTGGTGGGCGGCGGCGACCGATCGGCAGTCGGCGCCGAAGGCGGCCGGGTCGCGGTAGACGGCATCCAGCACCGGGAGCAGACCGGCCAGGGACAGCAGGTCGGCCCGGTTGTGGCGCAGCACGGCGGCGAGCGGTCCGGTTTCACCGCGCCGCAGCCAGTCCAGCCAGGCGGCCGGGGCGGCGGAGCCCGGGAGGTCGTCGGCCCGCTGCACCCCGAGCAGGCGGGACTCCGCGGTGGCGAGTCGGCAGTCGGGCCAGACGCGAGCGAAGGCGCGGCGCGTGGGGGCCAGCAGGTCCAGGTGGGGCAGCGCGGCCAACGGGTCCGGGCGGCCGGCGAGCCGGAAACGGGTGGTGAGCAGCGGGGCGTCGAAGCTGCGGCCGTTGTAGGTGAGCAGGCAGGCCGGCCCGGCGTCCGGGGCGAGCTCGGCCCCCATCAGGTCCAGATAGGCGGCCTCCGCGTCGAGGCGGGTCAGCAGGTATTGGCGCAGGCACCAACCGACGCCCGCGGCGCGCAGTAGTCCGGTGAGGAAGGCCCAGGTGCCGGTGCCGCCGGCCAGACCGCTGGTCTCGGTGTCGAGGCAGAGCCAAACCGAATGCGCTGCTGTGGGAGCGAGCTGCGGCCGCGATCCGGCTTCGCCGATTTCTGCGGCGTCGGGTCGCGGCTGAAGACCGCTCCCACCGGGGCTTGCCTCAGCTGGGGGCCAGGGCAGATGTTGGGGGACATGGGCGGAACCGAGCATGCCGCGGCCGTGCCGCAACCGGGCATCCAGGCGCCGCTCCAGCCGCAGCACCCCCGGGGCGAGAATGTCGGCACCCAGCACTGCGGCAAGTGCGGCCTCGTCTGGGGTCCGCGTCGTGGCGGGCTCTGGCACCGCCCGCCCGGTCGAGACCCGCCGCAGCCGCTCGGCCAGTGTTGGCCCGTCGGGCAGGGACGGCACCGGCGGCACCTCCGGTACGGCCGCCTGACCGCGAATACGCCGCAAGCGATCTTCAAATCCCATGATCAGACCGCCCCTTCCAACAGCCCCAGCACGGCCAGGGCCGCCGCCCGTGGCGTGATGGCCCGCGCCTCGTCCCCGGGCATGATGGGTCCGACACAGGCCGGACACCCACCGGTGCAGGCGCAGCCGGCCACCAGGTCTCGGGCATCCCTCACCAGGGTATCGGCCGCGTCATAGAGCGGCGCCGAGAGCCCCACCCCGCCCGGGTAGTTGTCGTAGAGAAAGAGCGTGGGCTCGAAGCGGTCGACACCCTCCCCGTCGACCGGGGCATTGTCCGGCCCGCGCAACTGGCCGCGCCCCTCGGCCCCCGTCACGGCGAACCAGGTCCCCTGCCCGTCCCCCACCGCGCGGCCCAGGTCGTGCAACTCGGCCATGGAGCGCAGCGCGGCCACATGGTGCAGGGCGTAGGCAGCGCCCAGGAAACCTTCTATCGCCTGCGCCCGGTCCGGCAGGGCGGACTCCAGCGCGCGGGGCTCGGCCTGCCACCAGACGGAGGTCGTGTGCATCTCTTGGTCGGGCAGGTCGATGTTGCCGTAGCCGATGTTGTCGTGGCTGTAATAGCGGATCTTCTTGTAGCCGGGGTAGCGGCGGACCAGGTGGACCTCGCCGTTGGCCGTGGCGCCCTGCCCGCAGGTGCGCCCCTCGAAGCGGTCCAGGATCTTGAGCCGCGTGTAGTCGATGGCGTCGGTGTAATAGTCCGCCTGGGTGCGGGTGACGAAGGCCTTGCGCCCCGGCCAGTCCAGGCGTTCTACCTGGTAGGGCTGGGCCTGGATCATATAGATGGCGCCGACATAGAGGGTGCCGGGGGCGCTCGACCAGTCGACCTCGGCGATGACCCGCTGGGTGCCGCCGGTGGTGTCGATCACCACAAAGTTGCCCTCCGCCACCGAGCGCAGCGAGACCGCGTTGGCCGGGTAGCTATCGGCCACCCAGAACCACTGGTCGCCCTGGTGTTGCAGCACGCCCTGGTCGCGCAGATAGGACAGCATCTCGGTGAGGTCCTCGGCACCGAAGGTCTCGCCGTCCCGGAACGGCAGCTCAAAGGCGGCGCAGCGCACATGCTCCAGCAGGATCAGGAGCTGGTCCGGGTGGATGCGGGCGTGCTCCGGGGAGGCGCCGAAGAAGAACTCCGGGTGCCGCACCAGATATTGATCGAGCGGGTCGCTGGTCGCGACCAGCACCCCGAGCGACGGCCGCAGCCGCCGCCCGGCGCGCCCCAGCCGCTGCCAGGTGGCGGCGACGGTGCCCGGGTAGCCGTTCAGGATCGCCACGTCCAGCGCGCCGATGTCCACCCCCAGTTCCAGCGCGGAGGTACACACCACCAGGTCCACCCGCCCGGCGCGCATCGCCTGCTCGGCCGCGCGCCGCTCGCTCGGCAGATAGCCGCCGCGGTAGGCCAGCACCCGCGGCGGGCGGCGCGGGTCCTTGTCGAACACGTCTTTCAGATACTTGGTGATCACCTCCACCATCAGCCGCGAGCGGGCGAAGACGATCGCCTTGAGCCCGACCACCGCGGCCATGCGGGCGATGCGGGTGGTCTGGGAGCGCGCGGAGGCGCGGATGCCCAAGTCCGGGTTGATCACCGGCGGGTTCCACAGCAGCAGGTGGCGCTCACCCTGGGGGGCACCGCTCTCGGTAATGGCCGTCACCGGCTCACCGCACAGGCGCTGCGCCAGTTCCGCCGGATTGGCGATGGTGGCGGAGGTGAAGATGAAGGTGGGCCCGACCCCGTAGAAGCGGCAGACCCGCCGCAGCCGCCGAAAGACATTGGCCACGTGGGAGCCGAACACACCGCGATAGCTGTGCAGCTCGTCCACCACCACGTAAGCCAGCCCCTCGAAGAACTGCGCCCACTTGGTGTGGTGCGGCAGGATCGCCTGGTGGAGCATGTCCGGGTTGCTGACGACGATATCGCCACGGGTGCGCACCGCCTTGCGGGCGTCGCCGGGGGTATCGCCGTCGAAGGTATAGGCGCGCACGCCCTCCCCGCCCGCGGTCTTGAGCGCCCGGCCGAGTTCGATCAACTCGGCCACCTGGTCCTGCGCCAGGGCCTTGGTGGGGAAGAGATAGAGCGCCTTCTTGCCACCCCGCAGCACCGCGTCCAGGACCGGTAGGTTGTAACAGAGCGTCTTGCCGGAGGCGGTCGGGGTGGCGACCACCAGGTGCCGGCCGGCCTGGGCCAGGTCGAAGGCCTCGCGCTGGTGGGAATAGAGCTGGGGCAGACCGCGGGCGGTCAGTGCCTCGCGCAGACCCGGCGCCAAGTCCGGCGGCAGGTCGAGCAGGCTGGCCGCGGTGGCCGGGCGGACCAGGTCACCGCAGATCCGGGCACGGTAGCTTCGCAGCAGGCGGGCCTTGAGGCGGATGACGGCCTGGTCCGGTGCGGGCATCTTGGTTGATTCCGGACCTGAATCTGACCCTGAATCTGACCCTGAGTCTGACATGGCGGGCTGGTCCCGTGGTGGTATGGCGCAGCCGACAGGTTACACCAGAGCACCCCGTAGGGTCCGCTGTGCGGACCGCACCCCGCGCGAGCCCAGCCGGCAACAGGTCCGCACAGCGGACCCTACCGCCTAAGACCCCTTCGGCTGGCCCCGCCGGGGCTTGGGACCGAGCAGGCCCTCCAGGCTCTGGGCGTCCAAGATCCCCAGGAGCCAGCCGTCGAGCTCATCCATGGCGGCAGCGTCCACCCGGTGGACCACCCACCGCGGCAGGGCACCGAAGCGGCGCGTCAGCAACAGCTTCAGTCCGTCGGCCTTGCCCTTGACCTCGCCCTCGGCCTTACCCTCGGTCTTGCCCTCGGTCTTGCCGATCGCCTCGCCCTTGGCGAAGATCTCTTGATAGGCCCGTGTCTGTTCCAAAGGAACCAGTACCGGTAACATGGTGCGCAACTCCTCGTTAGTGAGTAATGGGAACCGTTCCATCAGCCAGAATTCAAGCATCCGTTCCAGGGTGGCGCGGGCTGTCGGCTCCAGAGATGCTGCCTGGATGGTACTCCAAGCGTGCGGAGCGCGTGCCCGCAGGTCCACATCGGTTTTGATGATCAGCGGGACGAACACCGAGACATAGGGATTGTCCGGCTCGCGCTCCAGCCAGCGCGGCAGAATCTCGTCGAGGTAAGCTGCCGTACACAAAGGTGGCACGGCGCCCGGTGGCGCTCCCGGATCGTCGGCCGCACGCAGGAAGACCAGCATACCCCGAACCGCGCGACCCGGGTGCCCCTCCCCGTAAAGGCCGATCTTGGTCAGCAGGTTGAACCAGGCACCCGGGGCCGGTTGTGCCTGAAACTCGATGATATGGACAGGCCCATCGTGGTCTTCGGGTTCATAGATGCCGTCCAAGCGCCGTTCGATGCCTTTGAGCACCAGGGACACAAAGCGGTAGGGTCCGGATAAGGTCAGGCCGTCGGAGAGTACCCGGAACGCCTCGGCGCCGGTCGCAAGGAACTCATAGATCGAGGGATCGGTTTTCATGTCGTCGGGGTCGCTGCCGGCCGGGCCTTCAGGATAACCCAAACCCCGTAGGGTCCGCTGCGCGGACCGAACCCCGCCCAGACCCCACCGCCGCAAGGTCCGCACAGCGGACCCTACCCAACTGATGGACTGATGACCAGTCCCGATCTACCATCGGCGGCGAGGTTGCATAGGAGGCAACACCGCCGGATGTCAGCCTTTTGACCAGGTCCATCAAGCAGGGTATCTTTCAACTGAAGGTTGCAATCTCTCACCCAGTTGCCGCGGATGGCCCTGCATGTCCCTCACGAAGATCTTCATCTCTTACGCCCACAAGGACATCGACTGGCTCAACCTCCTGCGTCAGCACCTTGGATGGTTAGAAAACAACGAACAGATCGCGGCGTTCGATGACCGCCAGATCCTGGCAGGCGAGGAATGGGACCGGCAGATCAAGGAAAGGCTCGAGAACGCCGACATCATTGTCCTGTTCATCTCCCGCCACTTTCTGGCCTCGAAATACTGCACCACGCTTGAGCTCCGCCGGGCGATCAAACGCCGTGAGGAAGGCAGCGCCCGTATCGTCGGCATCCTTGCGCGTGAGTGCGATTGGGACCCGCTGCCGATCTCCAGAATTCAGATCCTCCCGAAGGATGGACCCAAGCTCAAGCCATTGGCCGATTGGATCGGGGAACGGGGGCGCGACAAGGCTTACACGCAAATCGCCAAGCAGATCCGCAAGATCGTAGAAGAAACCGCGGCGAGCGCTGCCGCCCCTATTGTGGCGGCAACACCCGCGGTCCCAGCGGAGGCCCAAACGTCGCTGATTTCCATCCCGAAGCTGGAATGGCCCAGTGACCTGGGCCTTGGAATGCCGGACAGCCTGCTGTTGCGTCCGGAGAGCGCGGTGGTCCCGTTTCACGACTACCGGCGGACCCTGGTCAACGAGGTCTGCGCTTGGGCCTTGACCCCGCGACCGCGGATCGCCGTTCGCCTCCAGGCCGGTGAGGGCGGTATCGGCAAGAGCCGGATGATGATCGAGGTCTGCCGTCGCCTGGTGCGTGACGAGGGATGGCACGCGGGCTTCCTATCGAATGGGGCTGGCCTGTCCACCAATCTCGCCTCCGAGTTCACGCACGGCAAGCCTTGCCTGGTCGTGATCGACTACGCGGAGACCCGGCGCGCCGAGGTCATTGCCCTGACGCGGACGGCGCTTCGGACTCAGGGTCAGCCCCAAATCAGGATCATGCTGCTCGCCCGTGAGGGCGGAGACTGGTGGGACCAGCTTGCCGACGGTGCCGCCGCCGACCAGGTGGCCGCCACCCTTCTGCGTAGCCCGAGCACCAAGACCGGCCCCTACCGCATGACCCGGGCCGACGTGCCGCCCGACCTGCGCGCCGAGGTATTTTCGGAGGCGATACGGGCACTGGCGCAGGCCCGCAGCATCCCAGTCACTGGGACCGAACCGCCGGACCTGTCGGCGGACCATTTCGGCAACATCCTCCTGATCCACTTTGCCGCACTCGCCCGACTCAGGGGCTTCGAGTCGAGCCGCGACATCGAACTCCTGGACGGGGTTTTGGGGCACGAACGGCAATACTGGCAACTCCTTCTCGCCGAAGACCCGGAGGCCGCAACGGTCCTGCCGGCGTTTGAACAGGTGCTTGCCCTGATCACCCTGCTGGGCGGCACCCGCACGGCGGCGGACACCAAGGCCGTCATCGCGGAAACACCCCAGTGCAAGGGGCGACCAAGGGAGTGGCTTGAGCGACTCTTCGCCCAATTGCGGCAACTCTATCCGCAGGAGGGCGGCGTCTCGGCCCTGCTGCCCGACCTCCTCGGGGAGCGCCTGGTCGCCCGCGCCTTGATGCAGGATGACGAGTTGTTGGACATTGGCCTGGCACGCGGCCGCGATCAGGCGGGTGCAAAACGCGCACTGACCGTCCTGACCCGGCTCGCCCAACGAGACCCGACTCAGCAGGCCCTGCTCAGCCGTGCCCTGGAACGGCACCTTGCCGACCACCTCAAGCAGTGTTTGGAGGTCGGCAGCGAGACGGGCGAGCCGATGCCCGCGACGATACTCCAGACAGTGCGCGGAAAACCCGAGGCCGCCGAACGCCAACTCATCGTTCCACTCTTACAGGCCATCCCGAAGGACACGGCCAACTTGCGCGGACTCGCGGCGGCGATCGCACAGATCAATGTCGAACTGATCGACGAAGGAGCCAAGACCAAGCACGGGAGCAAAATCAGGGTGCAAATTCTTTCGGGTTACGAGGGGGCAGCGGAACGATATGAGGCCGTCTGCGACTGGACTCGGGCGACCGAGGCACGACAGCGTGTCTTCGAGCAGCTCCGCGCCACTTGCAAGCAGAGCAATCCCCAGGACTTGGCTCGCTTGAGCACTGCGCGCGTCAGTCTTGGCAATGCCTTGAGGAAGATCGCCGACTACGAACAGGCTCTGAAGTTCGGATGGGAGGCTGAATCCGGATTCCAGCGGCTGGCCGAGCGCGAGCCCCATGTCCATCAGGCCAACTTGGCAACTGCTGTGATGAATGTCGCCAACGGACTCGGGGATCTCGGCCGCTTTGACGAGGCTGCTGAAAAGGCGCAGTCGGCCGAAACCATGTGGCGAAAACTGGCCGAGCAACGGCGCCAGAGCGATCCCTACCGCGCAGAATGGGCAAGGTCCCTTGCAAATCTCGCCGGCCACCTCCGCAACCTCGGCCGCTTTGAGGACGCCATCAAGAACGCAAAAGCAGCCGAGGAAATCCGCCACGAGTTGGCCGGACGCCAACCGGATGCCTACCGTGCGGATTGGGCAATCTCACTTGGAAATCTCGCCGGCCACCTCAGCGACCTCGGCCGCTTTGAAGATGCCATCGAGAAGGCGCAGGCAGCCGAGGAAATCTGCCGCGAGTTGGCCGAGCGCCAACCCGATGCCTATCGTGCGGATTGGGCAAGGTCGCTTGCAAATCTCGCCAGCCATCTCAGCGACCTTGGCCGCTTTGACGATGCCATCGAGAAAGCGCAGGCAGCCGAGGAAATGTGGTGCGAGTTAGCCGAGCGTCAACCCGATGCCTATAGGGCGGACTGGGCTTGGGCGCTTGCGGCCTTAGCAGAAGCCAGCGTCAATGCCGCCGATTTTCCCGCCGCATTGACAACGGCGAGCAAGGCCGTCGACCAGTGCCAGTCGCTTGAGCCAGAACGTACGAGATCGCGCGAAGACCAGATCGGCTGGACCCACCGCGTTTACGCGGCAGCCCTACTCGGGAATGGAAACCCATCGGACGCACACGCTCAAGCCTCGAGAGCCCGAGAGACCCTCCGCGGCATCTACGACCAACGCCCTTCAGTCGCCGCCGAAGAACTCGCAAAGGCGACCCTGATACAGGCGCGTTGTCTGAGGGCGCTCGATCGACCTGACGATAGCGCAACCGCGATCAAGGACGGCTTGATGCTGCTCTCCCCACTGATCGAACGCCATCAAGCCAAGCTCGGCCGGGTGCTGCGTGAGCTGATGGCAGAGCTCAACGAGGTCGCCCCCGAATCTGTCGCCAACTCACCAGTGGCAGAAATTGCCCGGTTGCTCGAATACGAGCCTAGCCAGAAGTGAGGGAATGGGAAGGAAGCGCCCTGCCCGCGGCTGACGTACCGTCCATGGCCTGGATTCCGGCGTCCCGGCCGGAATGACGGAGGATTCGCCCAGTCTATGGAACGCGGTCACGCAACCGCCGCCGGCCCCGGCACCTCGAACACCTCCCACAGCGGGATCTCGACCGCCTCCAGCGTGACTGAATTCACAACTTCATCGGCGGCAAACACGGTACCCTTGTCATATCCGTCGGCGGCCAGTAGAAACCGGATGGCGTAGTGCTCCAAGGGATCGACGACCAGGTATTCGCGGACCCCGGCACGTTCATAGAGCGCCTTCTTATCGCGCAGGTCCCTGGCCGAGGTCCCGGGGGACAAGACCTCGACGATCAGGTCCGGGGCGCCTTCGATGTGGCTGGGGGTGATCTTGCCGGGGTCGCAGACCACCAGGATGTCCGGCTGGACCACGTCGGACTCAGAGAGCTTCACATCGGTGGGGGCGACGAAGGGGCGACAGGGCTTGCCCCGCAGTTGCTGTTCGATCCGACTGGACAAGCGCAAGACCACGTCCTGGTGCTTGATTGAGGGCGCCGGGGACATGGCATAGGCCACCCCGTCGATCAACTCCCAACGCTGGTCATCCGGCCAGGAGCGGTAGTCGCTCCAGGTGAAACGGTCAGCGGACTGGGCAAGCACGGGTAGCGACATGGATGCCTCCGATTGGGTGGATTTCTGGCTCCCACGGTCCAGCGTCGCGTGCGAATTCGGGCCGCCGGAGCGGCCAAGACTGCATTCCCACGCTGGAGCGTGGGAACGAGATTAGAAACCCAGCAATCAACGCCTGACCGAAGCGCTGACGATGGGTTTCGCTGCGCTCAACCCATCCTACGGGAATACGTTCACCGTCTCTGGCGCGTGGGAACGCGATCAACCCGCCGGCCGACGGCCGTCAAGTCGCATGCCGTATCGCATCGGGCAAGATGATATTGAACTCCAGTACCTCGTGCGCTTCCTCTTGCTCGTAGTTGACCGAGACCGCGCTCATGTCCACGTCCACATACTTACGGATCACGTCCAGGATCTCGCGCTGGAGCTGGGGCAGATAGGAGGGGCGATTGCGCGCGGCCCGGTCATGGGCGACCAGGATCTGCAACCGCTCCTTGGCCACATTCGCCGTCCCGTCGGGCCGGGAGTTGCGGAAGTAGTCGAGTAGACCCATGGCTTATCCCCTGAACAGGCGGTTGAAGAAGCCCTTTTTCTCCGCGGTCATGAAGCGGTGCGGCACCTCCTCGCCGAGGTAGCGGGACACCGCATCGGCATAGGCCTGACCGGCATCGCTCTCGCGGTCGAGGATCACCGGCACCCCGGCATTGGAGGCGGTGAGCACCGCCTTGGACTCGGGGATGATGCCCAGCAGGTCGAGCGAGAGGATGTCCTGCACGTCCTTGACACTCAGCATCTCCCCGCTCTCCACCCGCGGCACGTCATAGCGGGTGAGTAACAGGTGTTCGCGGATCGGCTCGGCATTGGTCTCGGCCCGGCGCGACTTGCTCGAGAGGATACCGAGCATACGGTCGGAGTCGCGCACCGAGGAGACCTCCGGATTGGTCACCACCACCGCGTCGTCGGCGTAGTACATGGCCATGGTGGCGCCGTGCTCGATCCCCGCCGGGGAGTCGCAGACGATGAAGTCGTAGCTCTGGGAGAGCTCATCCAGCACCCGCCCCACGCCCTCCTTGGTCAGGGCCTCCTTGTCACGGGTCTGCGAGGCCGGCAACACATAGAGGTTGTCGCACCGCTTGTCGCGGATCAGGGCCTGATTGAGATTGGCCTCGTGGTTGATCACGTTGACGAAGTCATACACGACCCGCCGTTCGCAGCCCATGATCAGGTCCAGGTTGCGCAGCCCGACGTCGAAGTCGATGACAACGGTCCGGTGGCCCCGCTGGGCCAGCCCCATGGACAGTGCAGCGGAGGTGGTGGTCTTGCCCACACCGCCTTTGCCCGACGTGATTACGATGATTCTCGACAAGTTACCGCCCTCCTTACTTGGGTGTTCAGGCACCTGCTCAAGGCACCCTGGACCCGCCGTTTAGCCTCAAATTTTCTCGATCCGCAAGACCTTCTGGTCCAGAAAGACCTGCACTGGTACACCCCGCAGGTCCGCCGGGATGTTCTCGCTGATTCGGTAATGCCCGGCCACCGAGACCAGTTCGGCCTGGAGGTCCTGGCAGAAGATGCGCGCGTCGGCATTGCCGCGGTTACCCGCCAGCGCGCGTCCGCGCAGGCAGCCATAGATATGGATGTTGCCATCCGCCGCCACCTCCGCGCCCGAACTCACTGACGCGACCACCGACAGGTCGCCGCCCGCCGCATAGATCTCCTGTCCGGAGCGCACCGGGCGGGTCACCAGGGTGAAGGTCGGCAGGCCCCGCCGGGGCGTCTCCGGCGCCGGCTCGGACGCGGGTGCCGCCTTGCCTGGGCGCAGATAGGCATCCCCTAGAATCGCCAGCTCCATCGCCTCGGCCGCCGCATTTTGCGTCTTGGTTCCGCCGCGTACACCAAAGGGTATCATCCCATACCCACGCAGCAGACCCACCAGGAGTGGAAACTCGACCGCCCCCCCCTCTGGAAAGCCCCCGAGGTCGATCACCACCGGCGTGTGGCGAAAGAAGTCCGGGGCCTGCTCCACCTTGACGCCGATCTGCTCGGCCAGCGCCTCCATGTCGCCGTTCAACAGGCGAATGACTGGCAAGGTAAAACCCGCCGCCTTCAACTCGAAGGCGGGGGGTGCCTCGCCCGCCGATGATCTGAAATTCACTGCCATAATGCTACCCCTTAACGGCAAGACGGCCTAGCAGCCTGTCGGACTTGATGGCGTAACCGATTGATTAAACAGGAAAACGACTTTTTGGCGCAAAAGAGGAAACTCTTTGCATTCAATCGGTTGCATCACTAAGTCCGACAGCCTGCTAGTGCCGTTATGTTCCTTCGGTTGCGGTCAACCGTCATTCAGCCCGGCGGCCACTGCATCTGGCGCCCACCCAGGACGTGCAGATGCAGGTGAAATACTGCCTGCCCCCCGGCCGCGTTGCAATTGAGCACGGTGCGATAACCCGTCTCCGCGATGCCGGTAAGGCGCGCCGCCTTGGCTGCGGCCAGCAGCAGCTGACCGAGCAATTCCGCGTCCTCGGGTTGCGCGTCGTTCAGCGTCGCAATGGGCCGGCGCGGGATCACCAACAGATGGACCGGGGCCTGGGGCCCCAGGTCGCGGAAGACGAGGACATCGTCGTCCTCATAGACCAGGTCCGCCGGGACCTCGCCGCGGGCAATCTTGCCGAAGATGGTGTCGGTCATGGGACAGTCATCAGAAGTTAGGGGTTAGGGACTCGGGGCTGGATCACAGGGTGCGTCGCCCGCTAAAGGCGAGCGCCAAGGTACCGCCGTCGACATGCTCCAGCTCACCGCCCAAGGGGACGCCATGGGCGATGCGGGTCACATGAACCGCGGCCGCCCCGGCGCACTCGGCAATATACTGGGCGGTGACGCTGCCCTCCACCGTCGGGCTGATGGCCAGGATCAACTCAGTGACCTGACCCTCGCGCAGACGCGCCTCCAAGAGGTCCAGCCCCAGTTCCGCGGGGCCGATGCCGTCGAGCGGCGACAGGTGCCCGCCCAAGACGAAATAATAACCCCGAAAGTCCGTGGCGTGCTCGATGGCGACGATTTCCGAGGGCTGCTCCACCACACACAGTAGGCTCGGGTCGCGATTGGGGTTGGCGCAGAGTCCGCATTGCTCGTGCTCGCTCAACGTGCGACAGCGGCTACAGCGGCGGATGCGGGCCATCGCCTCGCCCATCACCCGCGCCAGCCGACTGCCGCCGTCGCGGTCGCGCTCCAGCAGGTGGAAGGCGATCCGCTGGGCGGACTTAGGCCCCACCCCCGGCAGACAGCGCAGGGCGTCGATCAACTGATTGAGTAGGGTGCGCTCGGCCATGGGGTGTCAGTGCGCTCGGCCATGAATGGTCATAATGGATCGATCAACGGAATCGCTCAGGGGACGGCCGCCGGACTGGACGCGCACGGCCGCGATCCGCACTAAAAGGGCAGCTTGAAGCCGGGGGGCAGGGGCAGACCGGCGGTCAGCTCGGCCATATTTTCTTTCGTCTTCTCGGCCACCCGCTGGGACGCGCCATTGAACGCGGCGGCCAACAAGTCCTCCAGCATGTCCTTGTCGTCGCCCATGAGCGAGGCGTCGATCTCGACGCGCTTGACCAGGTGCTGGCCGTTCATGGTGATCTTGACCATACCGCCGCCGGCCTCGCCCACCACCTCCTCCGCCGCGAGCCGTTCCTGGGCGTTCTTCATGTCCTCTTGCATCCGTTGCGCCTTCTTCAACAAATCGCCGATTCCGCCTTTCACAATGCACTGCCTCCAGATTGGCGACGGCGGCCGCACGGCCAGGTCGCCGGGTTGATAAAAAAGTGTACAGTCAGTCCACCGGCTCGATACTGCCCGGGACCCACTGGCCATCGAATCGATCGCGCAGGCGCCGTCCCACCGGGTCGGCCGCCAGGGTGTCCTGCGCGGCCTGCGTGCGCGCCTCCTGCTCCCGGGTGAGGCGTTGCGCCGGGGTTTCCTGCTCGGGCCGGATCACCCGGATCTCCAGGCGCAGGGGGGGGCCCAGGACGGCCTCCAGGGCAGCACGCAGGCGCTCCTCGGTCCCCGGCGAGCGCAGTTGTTCCGCCCCCGGGTCCAGGTTCAAGACCAATCGACCCGCACCTTGCTCGATGAATTCGCAATGGTGGGCGAGCTGGCTGGCGATGCCACCCACCCCCAGCCGGTCGACCAGACGATGCCAATCGGCGGTGCTAGCGAGGGTCACCGCCGACGCGCCCGCCGCGACTGGTGCGGGTGCAGGTGCAGGAGCGGGCGCGGCAGTCGGTCGGGGACGACCCGCGATCGGGGGCTCGGCCAGCGGGGCGCTCAGGGCCGGGGGGGCGTTGCGGCCCACCGCCGGGTCCCGCACCGCCGGCGGCCGGGCGGCGATCTCGGCGCCCTCCGCGGGGCGGAAGGCCAGTGCGCGCAGCAGGACCATTTCGAGTCCGGCGCGCGGGTCCGGGGCCAGCGCTAGGTCCGCCTGACCGGTGAGCGCGACCTGATAATAGAGTTGGATATCCGCCGCACTCAACCGACCGGCCAGGGCCGCGATGCGCGCGTACTCGGGGTCGTCCATCGGCACCGTCTCCGGCACCTGCTGGAACAGGGCCAGGCGGTGCAGCAGACCGATCACCTCGCGCAGCAGCTCGCCGAAATCCGGGGTCAAGGCACTGGCACTCTCCACCTCGGCCAGCAGCTGCGCACCGTCGGCAGCGGCCAGGGACTCGATCAGGCCGAAGGTCAGATCGCCGCTGACGCTGCCCAGCATGGCCCGCACCTCGGCCTCGGCGACCCGGCCGGCCCCATAGGCGATCGCCTGATCCAGCAGGCTCAGACCATCGCGCATGCTGCCATCCGCCGCGCGCGCCAACAGGGCGAGGGCGCCGGGCTCGGCGTCGATGCCTTCGGTCTCCAAGACGAAACGCAGACGCTCCCGGATCTCCTCGGGCAGCAGCCGACGCAGATTGAACTGGAGACAGCGCGACAGGACCGTCACCGGCACCTTCTGCGGGTCGGTGGTGGCGAGCAGGAACTTCACATGGGGCGGCGGCTCCTCCAGGGTCTTCAACAACGCATTGAAGCTGTTGTTGGAGAACATGTGTACCTCGTCGATGAGATACACCTTGAAGCGACCGCAGGCCGGGGCATAGGGGACATTGTCCAGCAGGTCGCGGGTCTGTTCGACCTTGGTGCGCGAGGCCGCGTCCACCTCCAGCAGGTCCACAAAACGCCCCGCGTCGATCTCCCGACAGGCGCTACAGACCCCGCACGGGGTGGAACTCACGCCCCGTTCGCAATTCAATGCCTTGGACAGGATGCGCGCCAGGGTGGTCTTGCCGACCCCGCGTGTGCCGGTAAAGAGATAGGCGTGGTGGAGCTGATCCCGGTCGAGCGCGTTGCTCAAGGCGCGCACCACGTGCTGTTGGCCCACCATGTCGGCGAACGACTTGGGGCGCCATTTGCGGGCGAGCACCTGGTAGGTCATGCGCTTAAGGGACCTGTCAAGGGTTGGGCCGGAAGTGGCGCTGGGATGGCGCGCAGTGTAACCGAATGCGGCAGCGCGCGGCGAACGCACGACGGATGACGCAATGATCGAACGATAAAAATTTGGGGGACGCCCATGGACGGGCTTACACAGATTGATCGATGACCGCACCGCGGTGCCGCCCCGCCGCAAAGAGGGGGGCGGCAGTCTGCGCCAGCCACACCCCGGCGCACGCATCCACCGTTGCGGCTGCTCCCTTCCGGGCCTGACCGGGTTCACGGTTTCGCGTCGCGAGGGGACCGACGCAGACTACCATCGAGATCGGGCGGCAGACCCAGACAAACAGGCCAGGGCCACAACCCGGGGCGCAGAGTAACAAAGCCGGCCGGACATGACAAACGACGACCGCCGGGCACGGCCGCAGGCCGTGACCTTGATCAGGCACCGGTGGGCCGATTGCCCTCTAGCACGTAGAGTTATCGAGCCCGCCCCCCGCAGCTGCGCGCACGCACGCCGATGTCCGAGGCCTCAGCCTTGGCAGGACCGGGCCATCACAGCGCCAGGACCCAGGTCCGTGCGGCCGGCACGGCAATGCCCGTATCCGCGCTGAATAATCGCTCGGTACACGCCAGTTGTTCCTGATCCAGCTGCCTGCCGACCGCGAGCCCATCCGGCTCCCATAGCCGCCAGTAGACCGCACGCGCCTCCTCGCTTGGCAATCCATAATACTGGGCCAGCCGCTCAATCGTCGGCTCGGGTTGGGCCTTCATATCATCCACGGTCTGTGAGAAGGCACAGATGAACGCGATCACCGCGGCCCGCTGCCGGGCGTCGGTCACACTCGACTGATTGACATTGGCGACCACGCCCTGATAGGCGCCGATACTGCCGCGCAGATCGCCCAGGCGCACAACGCCGGCCTTGAGCGAATAGGGCGGATTGAGCAGGGTGGCATCGAGTTGCCCAGCGATGAGTTTCTCATAGCGCAGATTGGTCGCACCGGCGCGCACCCAATGCAATCGCGCATACTCTTGCGGTGCCGGATAGCGCCCATGCAGGTAGTGGCGCAGCGCCCGTGCATAACCGCTGTCGGTATCGATGCCGACGACCGTCTTGCCGCGCACCGGCTCCAGCTCGCCGCACAGATCCAGGATCCCGCCGTGTACCGGCATGACGGCGGCGATATCGCTATCGTGGTCCTGCAGCGCCATTGACAGTGTGTCGTCATACGACATGAATACGATGTCGGCTTGGTGCGCCGTCAGGGCCGCGTGGGCCTCGTCGGCGTCTTTCACATAGTTGACTGCGACGTCCATCAGGCCGGCGCGGCTGGCCGTGTCGAGAATAAAGGCGGTGATGTCCCGAAAGGCGCAGATGCGCATGTCAGAGAATCGCCCGCACCACACCGCCGTCGACCCGCAGCGCCGCGCCGTTGGTGGCGGAGGCACCCGCGCCGCACAGATAGACGATCATGTTGGTCTGGAAAAAGCGCAGCCAATCCGCGTCGCTGATCTCATCGAACGGCTTCGGCTCGAAAATGCCGACATTATTGACCAGCACATCCAGCTCCGGCACCGCCGCAATCAGGGCCGCACAGCCCTCGGCACCCGCGAGATCCGCCGCCACCCCGGTGACCCGCGCGCCCGGCACCTGGGCACGGATCTGTGCCGCCGCCTCATCGGCCCGCACCTGGGTGCGACCGTTGACGACCACCTCCGCCCCCTCGCGGGCGAGCTCCAGGGCCGTCGCGAAACCGATGCCCAGGGTCGAGCCGGTGACCAGCGCGCGTTTACCTTGCAGTTGAAGATCCATAGATGAGTCCTTTAGTGTCTGTTGCTGAATGCGTCCGACCGGCCAGCGGGGGTCGCCCCTGAGGCGATGGCGGACCGCGATCCCCGGATGGTGGGACGGGGTGGCGAAGGATCAAGACCTAACCGGCAGTCATTGCGTATCCGCCTTACTCACTGTTGTGCGATACGCACCCAATCCCAAACCGCGAGACGATTGCTCGCGGCCTTGGCGAGACGGTCGTCGTTGGTCCAGAACTGATCACAGGCGGCCGTCAGCGCGGCAGCCAGATGGAGGGCGTCAGGTGTTTTGATCCGATGTTGGATCCTCAATTGGCTCGCCAGGTCAAACAGTGGCCGGTCAAAGCGGACCAGCCGGCACCGAGCAAAGTAACTGTCGTAGCGAGCCAGCAGATCGGCGTGCCCGTCACGTACCGCCTGGAGCCGGGCCTCCAGACGGACCAGCTCGCTGCTGTAAATCGTCTTGCCCACCAATAGACGAGCGAGGATCTCCTGCTGCTCCGGCTTGGCCTCAAACAGATCAATGACGATACAGGCGTCCAGGAAAACACGTGTCATCGTCAATCCCAACTCGCCCGCTCGGCCTCGACCGACGCGGCGATCTCTTCGCGGTCGCGCCCCACGACATTACGCGGGAGTACCGCAAGTAAGTCGTCGAGATTACCTTGCCCACGCTCAGTGTCCGGCCTCGATGTATCCTCACTCTCGTAGAGCACAATGACGCGCGCCCGGCCGGTTCGTGCTCCCTGCGGAAGCTGCACATGAATGGCGCGGTCCGGCGTGACCTCGGTATCGATCTCAATGGCAAGCATGCGACTCCTCCAGCATGTCGTGTTCGTTGAATTGCTCATAGTCGGTCCAGATACGAGCTAGTGTAGCGCAGCCCTCGTCCAACTCGTCACCAAGCCCCGCCGCCGTCAGGCGGCACCTGGGAGCGCCGCACCCCAGTGCGGCCCGGCCCATCAGTACACGCAACACCGCGGCCACTCGCGAGGCCTCGCCGCACTGGGGTGCGGCGCTCCCAGCGCCCCGTCTGCAACTGGAGGTCGAGCCTTCAGCCGGTGGCGGCTCCCGACATCGCCAGGAAACATCCGTGGCGCCGGCACGCCGGACCATGAAAGTCCACCGTGGGAGCGGCGTTAGCCGCGACGAGACCACGGACGCTTGCGCAGTCGCGTCGCGGCTGAAGCCGCTCCCACCGGCTCCCGGCGGGCCTGGAAGACGCAGGGGATGAAGACCACGAAGAGGCCGAGGTGCAGCAGCCAGACCGCCGGGAAGCGCGTGGCCAGGTCGATGCCGAGCAGGGCCGCTGGATTGTCAGCGAGGACACGAGGCCCAGGAGGGCGAAGGCGGCGAAGAGGCGGTTCATGTCAGGCCAGGGTCTCGAGGAAGAGTTGGACCTCGGCGGCCATCTCCCAATGCAGGTCGGGGGCCTCGGCGAGTGCGGGGTCGCGGCTGCCGGCGGCGATAGCGTCGAGTGCCTGGATGAAGGCGCGGCCTTCGTCGGGTTGGTCCGGGTTGGCAGCGAACTCCCGCAGCAGCGACCGGGCGGCGGCCGGGTCGCCGGCCTTCAGGTACACGGTCACGGCGAGCGCGAGACGGCCGGCCGGGGAGTGGTTCTCGCCGCCGTCATGCCGGTAGTCGAGGTAGGCGGCGCGCGCCTGGTCCCTGGCCACGGCGGCGTCGTCGGGGTTGGCGGCAGCCGTCTCGATATCGGCGAGGATGTCCCAGGTCGTCCAGGGCTCGGCGGCGTGGCCGAATGGCGCCTTGCACTCGATCGCCCGCTGGATCTGGCTGCGCGCCTCGTCGAGCCGTCCGAGCCGGCGCAGGTTGTCCCCGAGATTGTTCCTGACGTGGCCTTCGTGTGCCTCATCAACGGTCTCGACATAGAGGTCCGCGGCCTGCAGGTACAAGGCCACCGACTCCTCGGGGCGGTTCAGGACATCCTTATACAGATTGCCCAGTTGGATGAGCGTACTCGCCTGCCCGGCGCGATTGCCGAGCCGCACATTGATCGCCAGCGACTCCCGGTAGGCGTCCTCCGCCGCCCCCGGGTTGCCCGACTCCTGATAGGCCATGCCGGTCTGGTGCCAGGCGACGGCGACGGTGCCCTGCTCGCCCAGGGCAGTGAAGCGCGCACGGGCCTGCGCATGGGCGTCCAGTGCCTCCCGGTAGCGGCGCTGTTGCAGGCGGACCGTGCCGAGTTGGTTCTGACCGACGGCCACTTGACGCTCGGCACCGAGCCGCTCGGCGCGGGCGATGGCCACTTCATAGGCGGCGGCCGACTCGTCGAACCGGCCCAGGTCGCGCAGACAGTCGCCCTGGTCCGTGAGGCAGACGGACGCCATCACCTCCGCCGCCTGGTGGCCTCGGTCCCGCGCGATGGCCTCGAAGCCCTGCCTGGCCTCATCCAGCAGCGGCAGGGCCGGTCCGGCGCCGCCCGCGGTCTGGCGGACCCGGGCCAGCAGCCAGTAGGCCATTGCCAGGTCATAATCGGCATCCGGATAGCCCCCCCACCCGTCGGCCGGGCGCGCTGGAGCAGGGCCTGCGCGCCCGTCATCGCCTCGCGCAGGCGCCCGCCGGCCAATTGCTGCTCGATACGGGTGTACTCGGCATTGAACCGGGCATGGCCCCAGGCCGCGCCCGCGCCCTCCCCGAGCGCCCGGGCCGCGGCATCGCGCACCTGCCCGACGCGCACGAGCAGGCGCGGTGGGCCGAGCACCTGCAACAGGCGGTAGAGCCTGGTCGCCAGATCAATGGTCGCCTCGGCCTGCCCAGCCCCCTGCACCAGATCGAGCAGCGCGAAGAGGTTCGGCAGCCCCAGCAGCGTCAGGGTCGCGGCGACCTCGGCCTGTTGGCTTAGCTGCTGATACAGGAACCCGACATACTGCCCCATGGCCTCGCCCCAGCGGGCACTGAGGCTCCCCAGCTCTGCCGCTGTCACCCGCTCGCGCAGCCAGGGGCAGAGCGCGGGATTGAGCGTCAGGTGGTTGTAGGGGTCCGCGTTCGCGAGCCCGGTGCCGATCAGGTCCGCGGCCAGGGCGGCGCAGTCGGCCGCCTCCCAGCCCATCATCGCCTCCAGCACGTCCAGGTCGACCGCCCCGTGGAAGACCCCCAGCACCCGCACCCGCTCCTGATTGACCGGCGCCAGCCGCTGCACGGAGAGTGCAACCCCGGCATAGACCGACTGCTCGCGGCTCCCGGGAAAGTCGCGCTCCATCTGCGCCATCAGGTCGACGAGCGCGGCACGGGTCCGCGCCGGGCCGAGCGCCCGCAGGCTGGGCGCGATCAAGGCCAGGGTGCGGGCGTGCCCATGGACGGCCTCGACCAGTGCCTCGATCTCCTCCCGGGCGGCATCGGCGTCGGTGCCGGCCCCCTCCAGGTTCAGCACCTTGTGTCTGCTCCGGCGTGGCCCCGGTCTCCAGCGCGGCCTCCCAGTCGACCAGGACCGAGAAGCGCCGGGCGGCTCTGTCGCCGATGCGCGACCAGGATTGCAGGACGTTGGCGGTGTGCTCCGCGGGCAGGGCGGCCTGGTGCAGGTCCTGGCCCCAGCGCGCGAGGTCCTGCTCGACGCGCCGGGCGCGCTCCGCGAACTGGGTGCCGGGCCAGATGGCGTATTTCTCCAGGTACCAACGCAGGTCGTCGGCCTCAATGGGACCCAGGGGGGCGGTGAGGCGCCAACTGCGCGCGCTCGCCACCTCGCGCTGACCGGCCCCGTGCGGACCGGGCCCCGGCTCGTGGACCAGGCGGGCGCGGGCCGAGGGGCGGCGCACGCCCGCGCCCAGGTCCTCGTAGCGCAGGTCGGTGAGTTCCAGCACCAGTTCCTCGATCGGCTCGGGCGCCGGCTGCGGGGTCGGCGCCACGTCGGCCGGGAGGCGGCGGCCCAGGGCGGTCAGGATGGCGTTGAGTGCCGCGTCGATGCCGCCGGGTGTACTGCTGATAGGGATATAGGCGGGTTCGGTACCGAAGACCTGTTTCAAGACCCCGAGCCGGGTGCCGTCGAGCGAGAGCGGGATGACCGGGTAGTGGGCCGGGCCGCGGTCGCGCTGGACCTTGAGTGCATGGGCCAGCTCGTCGCCCACCCACTCGGATTGCAGGGCGGCGGGGCTCACCAGGACCGCATAGGCCGCCGCCGAGTCGATTGCCTCTTGGATCACGGGCCACAGCAGGTTGCCGCCGCGCAGTTCGCGGGAGTCGATCCAGAGGTCTTCGCCCAGATCGGCGAGCGCCTGCTGGAGGCGGCGGACCAGGGCATCGTCGGCGGTGCTGTGGGAGAGAAAGAGCGGCGTCTTGGCCATGAGTGGGTCCCTGAGTCACGGGGGGGATGACTGGTAAAGCTCCCCCCACTCACTCGGCGTGAGCGCGGGTGCCAGATCAAAGTCCAACGAGCCGCATGAGCCGATGCAGAATGACCTCGATCTCGGAGTCATCGAGCTGCGCAACCTCAGGACCACAGACGCGGGAAATGCTGATAGCCCGGCAGTGTTCGACCAATGCAAACGCCCCGAATCAGTGGCTCCACCAACCATCCTCCTCCGGCGGCAGCGGGGCGTCCATGGCGGCGTCAAGGTCCTCGGCCAGACGGCGCGCCGACGGATCGGCGCCCATGGCCCGCAGGCATTCCGCCATCGCGCGCCGCTCCAGGGCGCCGCGCGCCTGTGCGATCTCATGGACCACGGCCTGGCGAATCAACTCGGTCCGCGACAGGCCAAGCTCGTGGGCGATCTCAAGGCTGGCCTGGGCCAGTTCCTCGGGCAGTTCGATTGAAAGGGCGATCACCGCTTGCTCCGGGTGGGTCAGATACCAGATGCGAACAGAGATGAGGAGCCGGACGGGAACAAGCGGGGCCTGCTCGGTTACTAAGCTCCGTTTGATAACCTGGCTCAGGAACCGCCGCTTCCGGTGGGGCGTCGCGACCTGCGGTAGGCCTTCATCATCGTTCCGGCCAGCGTAGTGCGTCAACAGCAGAAGGCCGCGACTTACAGCGAAGGTCAGGCCGGTCCCCGGTGGGAGCGGCTTAAGCCGCGACGCGACCTCGCAATTCCGGCCACGGGAGGTCCCGGCGCAGAGCGCCTGCCCCATGCGTGACACCGCTCGAGCGGTGTCACGAGCGCAGCCTCAACTTCGCACCAGCCGCTCCATCAGCAAGGCCGAGAGGCTGCGGCGACCGTCAAGTACCGCGAGGACCAGCACCCGATCGGCCTGGACCCGATAGACGATGCGCCAGGGACGCTCGATGAGCTCTTGATAGTGAAGGACGCCAATGGCCCGTAATTCAGGAACGACCCGGCCACGTTCACGCTGCCCGGCCAGCGCCGCGGACCGGATCTCAAGCCGGGCGAGTACACCCTGGGCATTCTCCCGGCTGTCACGGGCGATGTAACGAACGATAGACCGCAGGTCCTGCCTGGCCGTGGCCGTCCACTCGACCGGCGTCTCAGTCACCGTCAGGCCCCAGGGCCGCCAGCTCGTTGCGCAGGTCCGCGAAAACCTCGTCCTGGGGGATCACCCTCCCCCGCGCGATGTCGGCCTCCCCCAGCACCAGTAGCTTGAGCATCAAGAGACCCTCCTGGTCCGCCTGATACTGCTCATAGTCCTGAACCACGGCCCGGCCCCGGCCGTTCTGGGTCAATACCAGAACGCCCGGCTCCTCGCGCATCCGGGCCAGCAGTCGGCTGGCGTCGGCCTTGAACTCGCTAAGGCTGATGATCGCGTCGGTCATGAGTGGCACCTGTATTCGATCTGAATTCGGTGTGAAAGTCTAGCACAACCCCCGCATCGCCCTCGTCACCAAGTCCCGCCGCCGTCAGGCGGCCCCTGGGAGCGCCGCACCCCAGTGCGGCCCGGCCCATCGGCACACGCAATACTGCGGCCACTCGCGAGGTCTCGCCGCACTGGGGTGCGGCGCTCCCGGCTTGCCACGCCGCCAAAAATTGACGTTGCACCCGGAAGCTCAGCTTCAGGGGACCGCGTTTGCGTGTGCGCTGGCTCGTGAAGCAGCCCTTGGCGCCGGGGGTTACCAAGCAGAGCTTCGTAACCAGGAATCGGAAGGATCAGGCGCCGTTCCCGCTGGCGTGTCCGCCGCCGCCATCGGGCAGCACTGCCGGATCGAGCCCGGCCTCGGCGCAAACCTCGTCCAACCGCGCGGCGATGCCCGGTGCATCAAGCCCGCTAGCGACGAGCAGGCCGGCGTAGTTGCGCAGGCTTACGTCCAGATTCGGATGGCGGTGCCCGGTCGTAGCGGTGAAGCGCAGCAGGATCGAGACGTTGCGGGGCATCAACGACTCGGCCCCGGCGATGCGGTCAGTGTTCTGGAGCAGCGCGGCCAGGTTATTTAGATCGGTGGCAACCTCCGGATGGTCCGGCCCAAGACTCTGCTCGTCAATAGCGAGTGCCCGACGTATCAGCGGCTCGGCCTCGCCGAGGCGGTTGGTGACCTGAAGCAATTGAGCCAAATTGTTGAGTCCAGTCGCGACCTTCGCATGGTCCGGCCCGTAACTCTGTTCATAGATGGCGAGTGCCCGGCGCATCAGCGGCTCGGCCTCGCTAAGGCGGCTGGTATCTTTGAGCAGTAAGGCCAGATTATTGAGCCTGACGCCTACCTCCGGATGGACTAGGCCGTATGCCAGCTCATCGATCGCGAGTGCCCGGCGCATCAGCGGCTCAGCCTCGGTAAGGCGGTTGGTGTCTTGGAGCAATTGGGCGAGGATGGTGAGCCGGACGGCGACTCTCGGGTGGTCCGCCCCATAACTCTGCTCGTCGATCGCGAGTGCCTGGCGGATCAGGGGCTCGGCCTGAGAAAGACAGTTGGTTTCTCGGAGCAATTGCGCCAGATTGCTTAGTCGGATCGCGACCCTCGGATGGTCCAGCCCGAACCCCTGTTCATCAATCGTAAGTGCCCGGCGCATCGCCGTTTCCGCTTCGGCGAAGCGGTCGGTCGCCGACAACAATTGGGCCAGGTTGTTTAGTGCAGTGGCGACAGTCGGATGGTCCGGACGGTACATTTGCTCGAAGATGGCGAGTGCCCTGCTCATCAACGGCTCGACTTCGACGTGCTCTGCCTTAGCGAGAAGAAAGCTCCCAAGCTCGTTCAGCAGCCGCGCCTCGGGACCTATGCTAACCCGGCGACCCTCGGCGTACGCCAGCAGCACCGTCAGATGGGGCGCCAGCAGCCCCCAGACCGGCCAGTAGCGCACATCCATCGGATCGCCAACCGCGGCGGCATCGGCCAAATCCAGGGCGGCGCCGAGCGCGGCGGCCTTCCGGTCCGCGGACTGGCACTCCCTGATCATCAGTGCCGTGACCCGGTGCAGCCGCCCCGGGCTGTCGAAGTCGGCCGCGGTCGGCTGGAGCAGCGACAGGTCGGCGAGTTGGGTCAGCGACTCGGCGGGGTCCGGTGCCGGACCTTGCGCGGCATCTGCTGCGAGCAGCCCGGCCAGGACCTCGGCGGGCGGCGTCCTGCCGGCAAACAGCGCCTCCAGCCCCTGCGGTGCCGCCCCATGATCGAACAGGAAGCGCGGTAACGGCTCAGGCCCGAGCCAGGCGATCAGGTCCAGCAGCGCGCGGGCCGGCTCCGGCAGGATGTCGGCGCTGGTCTGCCAGGTGGTGGCGAGCGGGCGCGGGTAGTTCATGAGCCGGGCATCGTGCCATTGGCGCACCCGTGCGTCGGCACGGCGCCAGCGCACGAGATAGTCGGCAAGCCCAATGCGCTCGCGGCAGACGAAGGCAGCGGCCTGCTCCAGGGCGAGCGCGAGTCCGTCCAGTTCCCCAGCCAGGGTCTGCGCCTGGTCGGCGTCGTCCGGCCGCGGGCGACGACGGCCCGCGGTGCGCTCCAGCAGAAAGTCACGCGCCGGCTCCGGGTCCAGCACGTCGAGCGGCAAGGCGTGGACCTGGCCTGGCCAGTTGGCGAGCCGGCCGGTCAGCAGCAGGTGGCCCTGGGTGAGGTTGGCGCACAGCCGATCCGCGGCGGCCGCCGCCGCCTCATCGTCCAAGTTGTCCAGGATCAGGAGCCAGCCAGAGTGGGCGGGGTCGGCGAGCCAGCGCAGCACCGCCGCGGCGCGGGCGGCGGACTCGGTGACATCGGTCGCGACACCGAGCACCGGGGCGAGTCCGGCGACCTGGGCTTGCAGTTGTTCCAGCACGCGTGCGGCGGCGGCCTCGGTCACAAGCTCGCCCCCCAGCGAGCCAGTCGGCTCGACCGTCGGCGCGGCGGTTACAAACAGCAGCGCCGAGTAGTCCTCGGCATGCCGCCAGGCATACTCGACCGCCAGCCGCGTCTTGCCGATGCCGCCGAGTCCGTGGACCGCGTGCCGGGTACCGATGGCCTGGGCCGCACCGCGCCCCGGCATGAAGCCGGCGCGGATCTCGGCGAGCACCGCCTCACGGCCCTTGAACAGGGTGCCGAGCGAGGGATAGGGGAGGTTCTGGGGTTTGGCTGACCGCGCGGCGGGCGGTGTTCCGGTCCGCGCCGGCAGATCGATGAGTTCCCCGACGGGTTCGCACACGATGGCTGGCTGACCGGTCAGCAGCCGGTACAGGGCCTCATAACCGGGGTCCGTGAGGTCGAAGCCCCCCAGCCTAAAGCGCGTCCAGCCGCGCACGATGGCCGGAATCGAGGACTCGGGCTCGTCATTGAGCAGCACCGGGACGATGCGGCGATTGCCCTTGGCATCGTAAAGCTCGTCGCCGATCAGTTTTCCTTCCCAAAAGACCCCCTTGCCGACATCTGGATCGACGCGGTCTTCGAGGCGGTCGTGGTAGGCCCGCGAGCAGACCATCAGCACCCAGCGGGCCTTCCCCGGCCTGAGTTGATCCCGGCACCAGCGCGGCCAGTCCAGCAGTTCATGACCATGGAATTGATCCAGGTCGACCGCAAGCCCATTGCGCCGCAGGGCCTGGGTCAGGGCCAGCACTGCGGCTGAGTGCAGCTCCGAATGCTGGGCATAGCTGATAAAGATGCGGATCGGTGCGTCGGCTACGCTCATATCGGGGTCCCTGGTGGCTGTGCATGGCGACAGCTTAACGCGAAATCCAGGGGGAGGAGGAATTGGCATCAATCATCCTGTCGGCACCCGGGCGCTCAGCAGAGTTGAGCGCCTCACTCAACGCACCGTCCCCTGAGTCGCCGCCAGCGAATCCAGAACAGACTGGATGACCTCCGCACCTATCCGAAAATCGGTCTGCAAGAGGGCATCGAATACGACACGGGCGGACGGTATCAATTGGCGCTGCTCGGCCATGCCGATGATCGCCGCGACCCCGATAAGCTGGAGTCCGGCCCGGCGCGCCTCGCGCCGCGCCAGCCGGTCAGGACGAGGCGAGCCATTGTTCAAGGGTCTGCATGTCAGCCCGATGGTCGATCGGATCGGCACCGGCAACGGGGATACCGAGTCGGGACAGGTGGGTCGTCATGGCGGAGACGCTGACCCGTGCCACGCGGGCGGACCGACCGAGTGACATGGCACCGTCTTTGTAGAGTGCGACGGCCAGGGCCAAGGCCAGCCCGTCGCCCTCCGCGGTCGCGGCGGATGCGTCCAGGTGCATCAGTATCGCTTCGGGGTGATCGCCCTTGAGGACCAGGACCGGGCCGTCGTGCGTTTTGCGAACCGCTTCGGCAGGGTCGTTCTTGAGTTGGCGGATATTCACGGATTGCATGTCGGCTGGCCTGACGAACGTCGGGGGTACATGGCGTAGGAACCCGGTGAGCATAGCAGGATGTCCTCCCGACAGGCGGTCGGCGCTACCACGGATCTCGCAATTGCGGCCACGGGCGCTCTCGGCGCAGAGCGCCTACCACATGCGTGACACCGCTCGAGCGGTGTCACGAGCGCAGCCTCGGCCTCCAGCAGCAGGCGCAATTACAAGCGCCAGACCGTGCGCAGGTTCGGATAGGTCTGGATGGTTTCATCTGCCGTCACCAGCCGCGCGTTGCGCTCCTGCGCCGTGGCAATGATGATGCGGTCAGCGGGGTGTCGAGCAGGATCACTGGTAAAGCTCGCCCCACTCACTCGGCGTGAGCGCGGGTGCCAGGTCGTCCCCGTGCAGCTGCGCGCCTTTGAAGGCGAGCCGCGGCGAGGGCCGGTGCTTTTTCGGTGCGGCCAGCTCGGCCTGGTCGACATCGAGCAGCACGATCACGCGCGCCGGACCACGGCACTGCGGGCGCGGAAGCTTGATGTGAATCTCACTGTTTTCGTCGATTTCGGTGTCTATCTCAATAGCAAGCATGCGACTCATCCAGCATGTCGTGTTCGTTGAACGTCAATCGGCGCCGAGGCCAGCTACAGCCACCAGTGCAGTTGCGAAAACCTCGCCTCAATGATCTGCCTTGATCATTATTGCGGCCACCCTGCGAACATTCGTCGCGGCCTGGGGGCCGCTCCTACCCGTGTAGGAGCGGCCCCCAGGCCGCGACGGGTTGCCGCAAGGACAGGTCTAGCCGGAGCCATGACCAAGGCCCAATGCGGTCTTCATCATCGTTCCGGCCAGCATGGTGCGTCAACAGCAGAAGGCCGCGACTTACCGTGAAAGTCAGGCCGGCCCACGGTGGGAGCGGCTTCAGCCGCGACACGACCTCGCAATGCCGATCACGGGCACTCCCGGCGCAGAGCGCCTGCCACAGGCGTGACACCGCTCGAGCGGTGTCACGAGCGCAGGCCCCAGCGGCACCTGGGAGCGCCGCACCCCAGTGCGGCCCGGCCCATCCGCAGACGCAATAGTTTCGGCCACCCGCGAGGTCTCGCCGCACTGGGGTGCGGCGCTCCCAGAGCCGACGCTCGTAGCTTGCCACGCGGCCGAAGATTCCGTACTCTTTTCCCTTCAATGCCGCGAACAGGTGCCGCCGCGGGCATCGCGACACGCCGATATTCCTGCGCCCTCCCCGCACGCAGGGGCGGGCCGAGGTGGGGGGCAAGCCTTGCCTCCGGCGCGGCGACCGGACTGGTCCGACGCCGCTTCACGCCCATTGACCGCAATGCCGGTCTGACTGGAGGACGCGAAGATGACACTGCATTGGCGCACCGCTCATACCGGCTGGTTCAGGTATCTGGCCCCGGCTGTTCTGTTCTGGCTGTGTACCCTGGTTTCCACCGGGACCCTGGCCGATTTTCAGGCGGGTGTGGTCGCGGCTAACCGGAAGGATTACGCGACGGCATTTCGCGAATTCCGTGCGGCGGCCGAGCAGGGCGATGCCAAGGCGCAAACGATAATCGGCGCCATGTATTACGAAGGCAAAGGCGTGGCACAGGACGAGAAACAAGCGGTGGCCTGGTACCGCAAGGCCGCCGAACAGGGCGATGCCGGAGCGCAATTCAACCTCGGTGTCATGTACGCGAACGGCGAAGGCGTGGCACAGGACAAGAAGCAAGCGGCGGCCTGGTACCGCAAGGCCGCCGAGCAGGGCAATGCCAAGGCGCAATCCAACCTCGGTCTCATGTACAACAATGGCCAAGGCGTGGCGCAGGATAAGAAGCAAGCCGTGGCCTGGTATCGCAAGGCCGCCGAGCAGGGCGATGCCGGTGCGCAATTCAACCTCGCTAATAAGTACCACCGCGGTGAAGGCGTGGCACAGGACGAGAAGCAGGCGGCGGCCTGGTACCGAAAGGCCGCCGAGCAGGGGTTTGTCGACGCGCAATTCAACCTCGGTGTCATGTACGACAAGGGCCAAGGCGTGACACAGGACAAGAAACAAGCGGTAGCCTGGCTCCGCAAAGCCGCTGCTCAGGGCGACCCCGAAGCCCAGTCTGCATTGAAAAAACTCGGCAAATAGCCGCGACGCGACGCCCACCGGCTGAAGCCTCGACCTCCGGCAGCAGGCGCAGCAACCGGAGGCCGACGCTTGCGCGGGCGGTTTCTCGTTCCCACGCTCCCGCGTGGGAATGCCGTGCGGGCGCTCCGCGTCCGGTTTGGCTACTGGACGCGGAGCACCCGCTCTTGCTCCCACGCAGGAGCGTGGGAGCCAGACCCCAACACTCGCCGACAAAATGTCGGCGCTCCCATCCTACTTCTTCCCCGCCCGCCGCCGGTCCAGCCGCTCCACGAATTCACCGATCAGGCGCCGATACAGCTCATCGCCCAGCACCAGGTCCTCCACCCCGGCGTCGAGGCTGGGATTGTCATTCACCTCGATCACCACCGGACCGTCTGCGGTCTCCTTCAGATCCACCCCATAGAGCCCGTCGCCGATCAGGTCGGCGGCCTTGAGCGCGGTGCGGATCACCGCGGGTGGGGCGTCCTCCACGGCCAGGGTTTCGGAGTCGCCATAGGCGAAGCGGCCGTCGGACTCGTGTTTGACGATCTGCCAGTGGTTGGGACTCATCAGGTACTTGCAGACATAGAATGGCTTGCGCCCGAGCACGCCCACCCGCCAGTCGAAGGCGGTATAGAGATACTCCTGCGCCAGGATCAGGTCCGACTCTTTGAACAGCCGCGCGGCGATGCGCGTGAGTTCCGCCCGATCCGCTGCCTTGAATACACCGCGGGAGAATGACCCCTCCGGGATCTTGAGCACCACCGGGTAGCCGATCTGCACGGCGGCGTCCATCAGGTTCTCGCGCCGCAGGACCAGGGTCTTGGGACGCGGGACCTTGTGGGCGGCCATGAGTTCATCCAGATAGACCTTGTTGGTGCAGCGCAGGATGGAGTCCGGGTCATCGATCACCACCATGCCCTCGCTGTCCGCCTTCTTGGCAAAACGGAAGGTGTGATGACCGATGCGGGTAGTCTCGCGGATGAAGAGCGCGTCGTATTCGGCGAGCTTGCTGTAGTCCTTGCGCTGAATGAGCTCGACGTTGACCCCGAGTGCCTTGCCGGCCCGCACGAAGAGTGCCAATGCCTTCTTGTCGGAGGGCGGCATCTGCGCCTCCGGGTCATGGAGCATGGCCAGATCGTAGCGATAGGCGAGCCGCGCCCGTTGGCCGCGCCAGCGCTGGGTCAGATAGCCCTCCAGCGCGCCAAAGAAACCGGCCTCCCCCTCCGTCGGCAGCGCGGTGATCGGCAGGGCCTTGATGGCGCCGATGCGCCAAGTCCCCTGGAGCCGAAACTCGACCTTGAGCAGCGGACAGCGGAAGGTCTCGAAGACCTGCCGCGCCAGGGGCTGGAGGCTCGGCACGTCGCAGTGACCGAAGCAGATGGTCAGCTCATAGGCGGTAGGGGTGAGGGCGCTAGCCTTGCGGCGGCGCAACAACCGCTGGGCCAATGCGTCCAACTCCTCGGTCTCCAGACTGTAGATCTCACGGCTGGAGAGCTCCTGGATGGTCCGCACCGACGGGATGACCTTGTGACCGCGCGCCTCCGCCAACAGCGAGCAGTAGTAGCCGACCGAGAGATAGCGGTAACTGCGACACAGGTTGATGACCCGGAGATCCTTGCGGGTGGCCAGTTCCCCACCGGCCAGATAGTCGCGGGCCGTGACCACGGGCAGGCGCGGGAAGCCGGCCTGCCAGTCGGCCTCCTGTTCGACCAGCAGAATGTGCTCAGCCATTGGGCTGGGCCTGGGAGGCTGGGGCCGCAATGAGGATGACCGCCTGCAGACCGACCCGACCGTAACGGCTCATGCGGCTGAACTCCTGGCGTTGAATCGGCATGTTGATGGAGTCCAGGGTACACTCTCCGTTCTGGTAGTCCACGAAGGGGTCGTGAACGTAGACGAAATGCTGGTCGAAACCGGTCACCACCACCCAATGTGGGAACCGCTCCGCGTAGATGCGATAGGAGGAGATCAACACCATGGGCACGGCCCCGGCCTCGAAGCGCGCGGCCAGCTCGTCCAGGTTCAGGGTCCGGTAGTGGACCGGGATGCCCCGCTGCTGAATCTCGGCTTGCATGTCCTCGTGGACCAGGCGCATCACCTCCTTCTTGTCCGGACTGCGTACCGAGTCCACCAGCGGCACCCCGGGGTCGTTGATGAAGACCTCGACCGCGAAGCCGCGCCGCTGCGCCGCCAGGGCCAGACCGAAAGGGCCACAGCCGCCGTGACCGGAGGTCATAAAGACGGTGGTCGCCTCGCGCCAGATGCGCAGTTCAAGGGTCCGGTCCAGGGCGAGCGCGGGGCGCAGGGCGTGCATCGCCATCATCAGGCTGGAGGGACCGCAGGTGAATTCCAGGGTCTGCTCGTAGAAGGGCACCCGGTTCAACGCCGGCTTCAGGTCCGGGGCCAGGGTCTTCTCGTAGCGCAGGGCCTCCATGTGGTCCTCGTAGTAATCGCAGAGGACCCCGAAGCGCCGGTAGCCGAGCCCTTCAAACAGCGACTGGGAGGCCGGATTGTCGCGCCGGATCTCCAGCCGCATATAGGCACGATCCTGCTCCCAGACCGCCGCCTCCGCCGCCGCCACCAGGGCCTGGCTGACCCCCTGGCCGCGCGCCTCCCGCGCCACCGCGATGGAATAGAGCCGCGCCACCGAGGTCCCGCGGCTCAAGAGCACCAGCACATAGCCCGCGAGCCCCAGGTCCAGCCGCGCGGCCACCAGCATCAGTGCGCGTGCCCGGGTCAGCATGTAGCGGAACTGGCGCCGCGTCAGGCGGTCGCCCGCAAAGCTGGCATTCTCCAGCTCGACCAAGGGCCCCAGGTCGGCGACCGTCGCGGGGCGCACGGCGAGCGCCGCACCCAGGCCCGGCGCGGGCGGCGCACCGGGTAACGGATGATCGGGATCGGCGGGCGGCGGCCCCCCGGGGGCGGACTCTGCGTGCATGCTGGACACCGAGTAGCGGGCTAGGCCCGCCGAATCTACACCAACACCCGGGCCGCGGCAGCGCTTTTCGCCGTCGGCCGGCCCCCTTAAGCACCGGAGTCCCCATGCCCAGCCAAGCCCCCGCCCTCCTCCCGATGCTACAGGGGCTGATCGGTACACTCTCAGTCAGCAGCATCACCCCCGGCCTCGACCACAGCAACCGGCCGCTGATCGACCTGCTGGCGGGGTGGCTTGCGTCCGCCGGCTTCCGGGTCGAGGTCCTGCCCATCCCGGGACAGCCGCACAAGGCCAACCTGCTCGCGACCCTGGGCACCGGCCCCGGGGGGCTGGTGCTGTCCGGTCATACCGACACGGTCCCCTACAATGAGCGACTCTGGTCCCATGACCCGCTCAAGCTGACCGAGCGCAACGGGCGCTACTACGGGCTCGGCACCTGCGACATGAAGTCCTTCCTGGCACTCGCCGTCGAGGCCGCGCGGCACCTCAACCCGGCGGACCTCAAACACCCCTTGATGATCCTCGCCACCGCGGATGAGGAATCGGCCATGCACGGGGCGCGCGCCCTGGTGGATGCCGGCCGGCCGCTGGGGCGCTACGCGATCATCGGCGAACCCACCGGACTGCGGCCGGTGCGCACCCACAAAGGGGTAATGGGCGAGTCGGTACGCCTCATCGGGCGCAGCGGTCACGCCAGCGATCCCAGCCTGGGCAACAACGCGCTCATCGGCATGCACGAGGCCCTGACGGCCATCCTCGCCTGGGGCGAGGAGCTCAAACGCACCCACCAACACCCGGCCTTTCACGTCCCCTACCCCACCCTCAACCCGGGCCATATCCACGGCGGCGACAATCCCAACCGCATCTGCGGGGACTGCGAACTGCACCTGGATCTGCGCGTGCTCCCGGGCATGGACCCACAGGACCTGCGCGCCGAGCTGGCCCGGCGGGTGGCCGCGGTCGCGCAGCGGCGCGGCCTCACCTGGAGCGTGGAGCCGCTGTTTGCCTCCATCCCCCCGGTGGAAACCCCCGCGAACTCAGTGATCGTGCGCGCCGGGGAGGCCCTCACCGGGCACGCCGCGGGTGCAGTCGGCTTCGGCACCGAGGCGCCTTTCCTCGACCGGCTGGGCATGGAGACACTGATCCTCGGCCCCGGCCACATCGCCCAGGCCCACCAGCCGGACGAGTACCTGGAACTCGCCCACATCGCGCCGACGCTGGAATTGCTGCAAGGTTTCATCCGCCGCTTTTGCATGGATGATATGATTCACGCGCACGAGACAACAACCAGACCCTGAGGAGGCAGGCCCATGCGCTGGCGTGACGGTAGACGGAGCGAAAATGTAGAGGACCGCCGCGACGCGGGCGGCGATATCGGGGACTCTTTTGGCGACGGACGGGCGCCCATGCGGATGGGGCGCGGGGTCGGCATTGGCGGTGGGGTCGGCACGCTGGTGCTGATCGTCGTCCTGCTGGTGATGGGCGTGGACCCGTCCGTGCTGCTGGCCCCGAGCGGCCAAGTCGCCCCACCGGTCACGGTCCCCGCGGGCCGGCGGCCGGAGCCCGGTGAGTCGCGCCAGTTCCAGGCCCCCACCGCCGGGGCGGAGGACGAGATGAAGCAGTTCGTCTCGGTGATCCTGGGCGACACCGAGGACACCTGGCACGCCGTGTTCAAGGAGAACGGCAAGCGTTACATCGACCCCAAGCTGGTCCTGTTCACTGGCACGACCCGTTCGGCCTGTGGGCTCGGGGAGGCGGCCATGGGGCCCTTCTACTGCCCGGCGGACCAGAAGGTGTATATCGACCTCGCCTTCTATGACGAGTTGCGCAACGACTTCGGCGCCCCCGGGGACTTCGCCCAGGCCTATGTGATCGCACACGAAGTAGGCCACCATGTCCAGAACCTGCTCGGCATCTCCGAGCAGGTCGATGCCCGGCGGCGGCGCGTCAGCCAGCACGAGGCCAACCAGCTCTCCGTGCGGCTGGAACTCCAGGCCGACTGCTTCGCCGGCGTCTGGGCCAACCGCGCCCATCAGGCGCGACGGATACTGGAGCAGGGTGACGTGGAAGAGGGGCTGAACGCCGCCTCGGCCATCGGCGACGACCGCCTGCAACGCCAGAGCCGCGGCACTGTGACCCCGGACAGCTTCACCCACGGCAGTTCCGCCCAGCGGGTGCGTTGGTTCAAGCGCGGGCTGGCGCAGGGGCAACTCAACGCCTGCGATACCTTCTCCACCAAAGACCTCTAGTCAGCGTCGAGCAACCTCAGAGCAAACCCATGATCTCAAACAGCACTGCATCGAGCATCCCCCTTCCCCTGCTCCTGGCCCTGTTCCTGGGGTGCCCGCCCGCCCTGGCCGAGAACAACTTCACCCTCGACCCGGAATCGCGCCACATCCAGGAACTCCCGGAACCGGTCGCCAAGCCCGAGATGGCCGCGCCCCTGCCGCCCTGGCCGCGCGACGCCGACCTGATCGCCTATACCCCCGATGGCCCGCCGACGCCATTCCGCTTCTATATCGACGGCAAGAACTTGACGACCGACGCCCGCCACGAGGAGGTCCACTACACCCTGATCCTGGAGTCGAAGACCGGCACCCGCAACGTCAGCTTCGAGGGCATCCGCTGCACCCTCAAGGGCGAGTACAAGGTCTTCGCCTATGGCACCAACGGACACTTCGCCCGCGCCCCGGGCGATGAGTGGCAACCGATCACGGCCTTAGGTAACGAGTCCTACCGCGATGACCTGTGGCGCAACCGCTTCTGCATCGCCCGGGAGACCCGCGGCCGGGCCCTCCCGGATATCCTGCGGGCCCTGAAAGGGCGGGTGTCGGCCACCGACAGCACGGGTTTCCAGGCGCAGTAGCCCAGCCCAGGCACGCCAGCCGGCCAAATGAAACTGGACAACTACGACCGCCGTATCCTCGCCGAGCTGCAAGCCGACGGCCGCCTGAGCAATCAGGACCTGGCGGATCGCATCGGGCTGTCGCCCTCGCCCTGCCTGCGCCGGGTACGCGCGCTGGAGGACGCCGGGATCATCACCGGCTATCGCGCACTGGTCGATGCCAAACGGCTCGGCCTCAATCTGATGGCCATCCTCAGCATCTCCATGGACCGGCACACCCCGGAGCGCTTCGCCGGTTTCGACGCGGCCGTCGCGGCCATGCCGGAGGTGCTGGAGTGCCTGCTGCTGACGGGGCGGGACGCGGACTACCAGCTCAAGGTGGTGGTGCGGGATATGGAGCATTACCAGGAACTGCTGCTGGAGCGGATCACCCGTATCGACGGGGTGAGCGGGGTGCACTCCAGCTTCGTGCTGCGCCAGGTGGTGGAGCGCACCAGTTTGCCGGTGGGGCTCAAGGGGTCTTGAACGGGTTACAATCGCGCGTGACCCCACCGTGCCCACCGTGTCGAGATCAGGACGGACCCCATGCCGAGCACCTCCCCGACCAGCACCCAGCCAGAACGACCGTTTGAGCTGTTTGTCAGCTATTCGCACGCCAATGAGGCGGTCAAGGACCGGCTGCTGATCCACCTGGCGCCGCTCAAGCGCACTGGGCTGGTGCGAACCTAGACCGA
The DNA here is from genome assembly GCF_903946935.1 of uncultured Thiodictyon sp. GTDB lineage: Bacteria > Pseudomonadota > Gammaproteobacteria > Chromatiales > Chromatiaceae > Thiodictyon. The sequence goes on along the minus strand of NZ_CAJAXH010000089.1, from coordinate 39,215 downwards.
CCGGGAGATACCCGTGGGCAGCCTATGGCGGCAGGAAATCGACTCCGCGCTGGCGCGGGCGGACGCGGCCATCTTTCTGCTCTGCGCCGACTTTCTGGCCTCCGACTTCTGCATGGATGTGGAGCTGCCGCTGCTCCTGCAACGACATACGGATGAGGGGGTGCTGATCCTCTTTGTCCTGACCGACGACTGCGGTTGGCAAGAGCTGGACTTCATCGGGCGCTTCCAGATGCTCCCGCGGGACGCCAAGCCCATTCGCGCGTTCCATCGACACAGCCTCGCCTATACCCGGGTTGCCCAAGAAATCGGCGAAACCCTGCGTGCGCACGGCAAGACCCGCCGCCTGCCGTCCCGCACGCCCCAGGACCCATCGAGCCCAGCCCAAGCGCAGACGACAGAAGGGCTCCAACGCCTGCTCGCGCGGCTGCCCGGCCGCACCAACCGGCTCTACGGCCGCGAGTTGGAACTCAAGCGCCTGGCCGCCTGGACCGGCGACCCCGCCGGTCGGCGCGGGGTGCTGATCTGGGTCGGCCCCGGCGGCCAGGGCAAGTCCGCGCTCACCCGCTGGTGGCTGGCCGGAGAGAAATGGCCCGCCGGGACGCGCTTCGTCGGTCACTCCTTCTACTCCCAGGGCAGCCACAACCAGGCCACCAGCGCGCGTGCCTTCCTGATCGCCGCCTTAGCCGAGCTGACCGGACCGGACGCGACCGAGCCAGGCGCCCCGCCGCTCTCGGACTACGACCTCGGTGAGCGACTCGCCCGCGCCGCAGCCAATGCGCCGGATGGCGCGCCCCGGGTCCTGCTGCTCGACGGGTTGGAGCCCTTACAGCAACCCTCCGCAGACCCGCGTCTCAACGGCAGCGTCAAGGATCAGGGGCTGCTCGGGCTACTGGAGACCCTGGCCCGGGAGCCCGGCAACGCGCTCTGTATCGGCAGCAGCCGGCTGCCGATCCCGGACTCGGATGCGGGCATCGTCGATGGGCCTGGCTTCGCCCAAGTCCAACTCCACACGCTGCCGGCCGAGGGCGCCCGCACCCTCCTGCGCGACCGGGGACTCATGGGCAGCGATGATGAGCTCGACCGCCTTGCCGAGCGCTGCGGTCTGCACCCGCTGGCCCTGACCCTGGCGGCCGAGTTTGCCCATACCTTTCTCGACGACAGCACCGCAGCCTTTTTGCTGTGGGATTGGGACGGCGCCTCCCGTAGCCCGGATGGAGCGCTAGCGGAATCCGGGGCGGGTCTGGCAGATACGCGGCGGGAACCCGGATTCCGCTGCGCTCCATCCGGGCTACCGGACACCGGCACCGGCCGACACGCGGCGACCATCATGGCCTGGTTCGACGCCGAGCTGGCCCGCGGCCGGCAGACCCTGGACCGGGAACTGGTGAATATCTTGGGGCTTTTCGACCGCCCGGCCCCCTGGGGCGCGCTGCTGGCGCTCAAGTCCGCCGAGCCGCCCATCCCCGGGCTGACGCAGGCCCTGCAAGGGGCGGACGAACGCGCCATAGCAGAATCACTGGCGCGGCTGCGCCAATGGGGGCTGGTGGACTGCGACCCGGCCGCGCCCGCACCGGAGCTCGACGCCCACCCGCTGGTGCGCGAGCGCTTCGGCGCCCGGTTGGAGACCGAGCAGCCCGATGCCTGGCGGGCGGCGCACCGGTGTCTGTTCGACTGGTTCCGGTCGGTGCCGGGGAAGGATTGGCCAGACGGGCTGGACGGACTGGAGCCGCTCTATCGGGCGGTGGGGCATGGGTGTCGAGCGGGGTTGTACGAAGCCGTGCGGCGAGTCTTTCAGGACCGCATCCGGCGCGGCGATCGGAACTACAGCGTCCACCAACTCGGCGCCATCTCGGCGGACCTGTCCGCGCTCACCGGGTTCTTCCCGGACGGCTGGTCCGCACTGCCAGCGACCGGGGACCTGTCCGAGCACAACCGCTCCTACCTGATGTCCAACATAGCCTTTTGTCTTATGTCCCTTGGCCGCCTCGAAGCCTCGCTGGGACCGCGGAAAGCGGAGGGAGATCGATACCGCGCGTCCGGCGACTGGTACGGCTTCTGTCTCTCGTCGGAAAACTTGGTCGAACTAGAGACCCCTCTCGGCAGCTGGCTGGAGGCCGAGCGGACCGCCCGGAAGGCCATTGAGGCGTCGGGGTGGGTCTCCGACCAGTCCAAGGCACGGAGTCACAAATTGCTGGCACTCGCTTATCTTGGCCGAGTCCTGCACGGTCAAGGACGGCTCACCGAATCGACCGCAGCCTTTGCCGAAGCCGAGTCGCTTCAGGCGGAGATAACTCCCAGCGACCCAACACTGGCCAGCCTGCCCGGCTTCGACTACGGTCAGTTGTTACTGGAGCAGTCCAGCACTGCGGACGACCGGTGTGCGGTCCGCGAGCAGGCGCGAGCATCGCTGGCCTACTTCGAGCAACGCGTACACCTGACCTCCCAGGCATTTGACCACTGCCAGATCGGCCAGTCGCTCGCCGCACTGGGCGACCCGGACTCTCAGACGCAGGCAAGCGCCGCCCTGGACCAAGCAGTCGCGACCATGCGCCGGGCGGGAGCGGTGTTTTTCATGCCCATCGTGCATCTCGCCCGCGCCCACCACCACCGGGACCAACACCGCCCGGCGCAAGCCCAGGCCGACCTGGACGCCGCACTGGCCATCGCCCGCCGCGGCAACATGCTGACCTATCTCGCCGACGGCGCACTGCTCGAGGGCCACCTGCACCTGGACCGGCTCGCCCGGCCGGTGCCCGGGACGGCCGCCGACCCCATCCCTGAGGCCGCCCGCGCCTGGGCACACGCCAACGAGATCATCCGCCGCACCGGCTACGGCCGCCGCGAGACCGAACTGCACCTGCTGGAGGCGCGCCTGCGCCACCACCAGGGCCGCCCGGACCAGGCGGGCGAGGCCCTGGACCGCGCCCAGTCGCGCATCCGCGCCATCGGCCAGTGGGGCCTCTGGCCGCGCCTCACCCAGGTCGCCGCGGAGCTTGGCGCGCCGGTCCCCGAGCAGCCCCCGCAATGACGATCATCGCACCGGCCAGCACTGAGCGGGTGGCATCGGTCGCGGCCTGGGGGCCGCAAGCGAAGTCGCCGGAGTTGTGCTCGAGGCCCCGTCGGCCGGCCCCGTCAGCGCACGCGGCGCAGAGCGCCTAACACATGCGTGACACCGCTGGAGCGGTGTCACGAGAAGAGAGCGAAGAGAAGAGCCAGACTGTGCAACCAGACAATCCTTTAGATCGACTCCATACCGACATCGAGTCGCGTGTTCAATCCATCCGGGAGAACCGCCCCGACTGGCTATGCGCCAAGGGGTGCAGCCATTGTTGTCGGCGGCTGGCCGAGATACCTCAGCTCACAGCGCCGGAATGGGATTTGCTGCGGGAGGGGCTCACCGCATTCCCACCGGAACAGTTGCACGCAATCAGTCGAGACGTGGCGGCCTTGGCGCACCAGCCATCGCGACCGGTGACCTGCCCACTCTTGGACGAGACGACCAACGCATGCCGCGTTTATGCCCAGCGCCCGGTCGCCTGCCGCACCTACGGATTCTATGTGCAGCGCGATCTGGGGCTCTATTGCCATGACATCGAATCACGCGTCGACGCCGGCACCTTGGCCGAGGTGGTGTGGGGCAACCATGATGCCATCGACCGCCGGCTTGCCGGCTTGGGCCAGTCGCGTGCGTTGACCGAATGGTTCGATGGTTGGGCGATAGTCAGATTGATACCCCCCACCCCGGCGCTCCCCGGGCAGTAGGCCATCAGCCCGCAGCAAGCTCCAGGGTACACAGCGCCTTGGCCGCATGTAGCTGCCCGGACACCAGCATCTGCGTCAATTGACTGGTGCGCGTCATGTAGCGGTCAGTCAATTCCTTGAAGGCCTGCGGCAGATGACGCCCCTCCAGGCGTGAGACCCGGCCATCGAAGGCCGCGGCAATACTGAGCAAGTCCAATATAAACAGCCGCTCTGAGGCGGAAAGGCGATTCAACAGCGACAAAAAATCGTCCCAGTTATCATACTCATTGCCCTCTGTGATATGAAAGGCATCGGCGAACCTGATGAGCAACACCAAGAGATTTGGGTGATAATTTTGGGCCAGGACCATGATGGCGGCGACCGCCCGGATCGCGCACTCTTGAGCGGAGGGGCTCAAGCGCCCCAGCAGGTCGTCGCTCAGGCTATTGGTAACGATGTGTTCGGTGAGTTTGAGCCCAAATAGCCGCAGGCGCGCATCGCGCGCGACCTTATGCAGCGTAAAGGCATCCCACAAACCGGTGATCGGGACGGCCACCCAATTGAATACGGTGCGCGTACCGCCCTTGCCGGCCAGCCGGACCAACACATATTTCACCACCAGGCTGCTCAGTAGGACCTTGGCCTTGTATAAGACGGCAACCAGCAGCAGTTTTGATCGTGACAGATGCTTGAGCGGATCAATACCAAGATAATGAATGACCGGATCGGGGACCTCCAGCGCCGCCCGGGCCAGGATATTGGGCACCGCATAATTGACCGGGAGATAAAAACTCTCGCTCAACTGATGTTGACCGGTCAGACAGGCTAGGCTGTACACCGTCTTGACGCCCAACCAGTACAGCCCGGCCAACTCGACCAACAACATGGCGACCAGGACGCCGCCATAGAGCGCATAATAGGCCGTGTCACCCATAACACCCTGATAAGTCACGTTCACCCAGACCGTGCCGAACGTGGTCAAGGCGCCGACCGCAAAGGCGATGATGACTGCAAAGGTGGTGATATTGCCGGCCAGCGTTTGCAGCGTAATATCGTCGGGCAGCTCGTCGATCGTCGGGTTGCGCAGACCCGCGGTACCTGACTGGCGGCCCAGATAGCGATAATAGCGCACACCCAGCCGCTCCAGCAGCCCCGGCGCCTGCTGGCTGACATCCAATGATTTCTTGATGGTTTCAATCGGTGCTGTCATTGGCTGTCCGACCCCCCGCAACCTATTCAATCCGCGGCCACGGTCAGCCCCCGAACCCATGCTCGGCCAGAAATTCACGCGTAAGGCCACCCCCGCCGGCTCCCCCACTGGGATTGGCCGCCTTCTCACCCAGCAGCAGCCGCTCCAGATAGCGGGCGATGAGGTCCACTTCCAGGTTGACCCGGGTGCCGGTCCGGTAGCCGGCGATAATCGTCTCATCGAGCGTATGGGGGACGATGTTGAGCTCGAAGCAGGCACCGTCCACCGCGTTGACGGTGAGACTCACGCCGTCCACGCAGATGGACCCCTTGTGCGCGATGTAGCGGGCCAGCTCGGGCGGGGCGGCGATACGCAGCCGCCAGGAGCGGCCGTCCTCGCGCCGCTCCAGAATCTGCCCGACCCCATCGACATGGCCGCTCACCAGGTGCCCGCCCAGGGGCGTCGACAGGGTCAGCGCCGGCTCCAGGTTCACCGGGCTGCCGGTGGTCAGCCCACCGAGCGTGGTGAGTGACAGGGTCTCGCGGGACACATCGGCGGCGAAGGCGTCGGCGGCCAGGGTCACGGCGGTGAGACAGACCCCGTTGACCGCGATACTGTCGCCCAAGGATGCGTCGGCAAGCGCCAGCTTGCCGCTACCGATGGTCAGTCGCACGTCGCCCCCGCGGGGCTCCAGGCGGCGAACCTCCCCAACTGATTGGATGATGCCGGTAAACATGATCAAACCCCCTCGGCCGGTGACAGTGCGCCCGCGCGCAAAGTGAGTCGCAGGTCCGGCCCGACGCGGCGCACCTCCTGGATATGCAGCGGGATGCGGTGCTCCATATGCTCCAGCCCGGGGAGCCGGAACAGCCCGCGCGCCCCGTCGCCCATCAGGTGGGGGGCCAGATACAGGATCAACTCGTCGACCAGCCCGGCCGTGAGTGCCGCCCCGGCCAGCGTGGGGCCGGCCTCCAGCAGGACCTCGTTGACCTCCTGGGCGGCGAACCAGGCCATCAGCGCGTGCAGATCGACCAGACCGTGGGGCTCGGCAAACTGCACCACCCGCGCCCCCACGGCCTCCAGCGCGGCCACCCGCGCCGGATCGACAGCCCCACCGCAGGCCATCACGGTGGGCCCGGGCAGGCTGAACAGCCGCGCCCCCGCGGGCGTGCGCAGCCGACTGTCCACCACCACCCGCCAGGGTTGAGGCACCGACTCACCAGCCTGAAGCCCGGGCAGCTCGGCGCCCGCCAGTCGCACCGTGAGCGAGGGGTCATCCGCCAGCAGGGTGCCGACCCCTGTGACGATGGCCGCGTGCCGGGCACGCAGGCGGTGCACGTCCCGCCGGGAGGCCGCAGAACTGATCCAGCGGCTCTCCCCGCTGGCCATCGCGGTGCGCCCATCAAGGCTGGCCGCGAGTTTGCAGCGGCAGTAGGGCAGCGCGTGTTCCATCCGCTTGATAAATCCCGGATTCAGCGCCCGCGACTGCGCCTCCAACACCCCGCACAGCACCTCGATGCCCGCCGCTTGCAAGCGCCCCAGGCCCTGCCCGGCGACCAGCGGATTGGGGTCCACCATGGCGCAGACCACCCGTGTGACCCCAGCCGCAATCAATGCCTCGGTGCAAGGCGGGGTGCGGCCGTGGTGACAGCAGGGCTCCAGGGTGACATACGCGGTGGCCCCCCGCGCCCGCTCACCGGCGGCGGTCAGGGCGAGGGGCTCGGCATGGGGCTCACCGGCGCGCCGATGCCAGCCCTCACCCACCACCTCACCATCGCGCACCAGGACACACCCCACGCGTGGATTGGGATTCGTCGTATAGAGCCCGCGCCGGGCGAGCTGGATCGCCCGGGCCATGGGGGCGTAGTCGGCCGCGCGCGGCGGGGTCGCCCGGGGGTGGTTGGCAGTCACTTCGGTTTGTCCTCCAGTTGGTCGAGCAAATCGAGTTGCTGACGCCGGACCTCCGGCGTCGGTTGCCGCTCCAGGCGGTCGATCTCCTCGCGAAAGGCGGCCACGTCCTCGAATTTGCGGTAGACGGAGGCGAAGCGGACATAGGCGACCTGATCGAGCGCCTTCAACTCCTCCATCACCAGTTCCCCCACCCGCCGCGCCGGGACCTCCGCGTCCCCGCCCGACATCAACCGCCGCTGGATGCGCGCCTGGGCCGCGTCGATCTGCTCGGTGCTGACCGGGCGCTTCTCCAGGGCACGCATCATACCGGCGCGCAGTTTGCGCCCATCGAACGGCACCCGGCTACCGTCGCCCTTGACCACCCGCGGCAGGTTCAGTTCGGCCGTCTCGTAGGTGGTGAAACGCTCCTTGCACAGCTCGCACTTGCGCCGACGGCGCACCTGATCGCCATCCCCCGCCAGCCGGGAGTCCACGACCTTGGTGTCCTCGGCGCCGCAGAACGGACAGCGCATGCGATCAGCGCTGGTACACGGGGAAGCGCTTACACAGGTCCAGCACCCGCGCCTTGGCGGTGGCGATGGCGGCCGGATCACCGCGCCCGTCGATCACATCGCACATCCAGCCGGCCAGGTCGCGCGCCTCCGTCAGACCGCAACCGCGGGTGGTCATCGCCGGGGTACCGACCCGGATGCCGCTGGTGACAAAGGGCGACTGGGGGTCGTTGGGCACCGCGTTCTTGTTGACGGTGATGTTGGCGGCCCCCAGCCAGGCGTCCACGTGCTTGCCGGTGAGGCCCTGCTCGATGAAGCTCACCAGGAACAGGTGGTCGTCGGTGCCGCCGGAGACCACATCGTAGCCGCGCGCGAGGAAGACCTCGGCCATGGCCTGGGCGTTGTGTACCACCTGCTGCTGGTACGCCTTGAAGGTCGGCTCCAGGGCCTCCTTGAAGGCCACCGCCTTGGCGGCGATGACGTGCATCAGCGGGCCGCCCTGGGTGCCCGGAAACACCAGCGAGCTCAATTTCTTCTCGATCTCGGGATTGGCACGCGCCAGGATCAGCCCGCCGCGGGGACCGCGCAGCGTCTTGTGGGTGGTGGTGGTGGTCACGTCGGCAATGGCCACCGGGCTCGGGTAGACCCCGGCCGCCACCAGGCCGGCCACATGGGCCATGTCGACGAAGAGATAGGCGCCGACCGCATCGGCAATCGCCCGGAACCGCGCCCAATCGACCACCCGCGAGTAGGCCGAGAAGCCGGCGATGATCATACGCGGCTTGTGTTCCAGGGCCAGACGCTCCACCTCGGCATAATCGATCTCGCCGGTGGCGGGATCCAGGCCGTACTGGACGGCATGGTAGAGCTTGCCGGAGAAGTTGGGCTTGGCCCCGTGGGTCAGGTGGCCGCCGTGGGCCAGGCTCATGCCGAGGATGGTGTCGCCCGGCTGGCACAGTGCCATGTACACGGCCGCGTTCGCCTGGGAGCCGGAGTGCGGCTGGACGTTGGCGTAGGCGGCGCCGAACAGTTGCTTGGCCCGGTCGATGGCCAACTGCTCGGCCACGTCGACGAACTCGCAGCCGCCGTAGTAGCGCTTGCCGGGGTAGCCCTCGGCATACTTGTTGGTCATGACGCCTCCCTGGGCCTCCAGGACCCGGGGGCTGACATAATTTTCGGAGGCAATCAGCTCGATGTGCTCCTCCTGGCGCAGCTCCTCGCCCTGGATGGCCGCCCAAAGTTCCGGGTCGTAGTCGCGAATCGTCATGGTCTGTGTAAACATGGGAGGTTCCCCCGGCGTGAAAAGCCGTGCAGTTTAATCGGTTCTGTCCGGCACCGCTCGTTATAGAATGGCGCCTCCCGCTATCCCAGCCACCTAGGTCCCTTACCCCATGACCGCCACCGCCCAGCACCACGACCTCCACGCCAACGTGGACCCCGGAGAGATCGGCAAGTTCGAGGCCCTGGCCGCGCGCTGGTGGGACCCCTTGAGCGAGTGCAAAATGCTGCACGAACTCAATCCGCTGCGGCTGGAGTACATCGATCGGGCCGCCGGACTGGCGGGCCGCGAGGTGCTGGACGTCGGCTGCGGCGGCGGCATCCTGTCCGAGTCCATGGCCAGCCGCGGCGCCCATGTCCTCGGCATCGACATGGGCGAAACGCCGTTGCGGGTGGCCGAGCTGCACACCCTGGAGAGCGGTATCGCGGTCGACTACCGGCGCATCCCGGCGGAGGCGCTGGCGGCCGAGCGGCCGGCCAGCTTCGACGTCGTCACCTGTACCGAGCTGCTGGAGCATGTGCCAGACCCGGGCTCAGTGGTGGCGGCCTGCGCGCGGCTGGTACGACCCGGGGGTCTGGTGTTTTTCTCTACCCTCAACCGCAATCTCAAGTCCTATCTCCTGGCTATCCTCGGGGCCGAGTATCTGTTCAAAATGCTGCCGACCGGGACCCATGACTTCAACCGCTTCATCCGCCCGGCCGAACTGGATCGCTGGATTCGCGCCGCCGGCCTGCGCACCCTTGACATCACCGGGCTCACCTACGACCCGCTGACCCGCGTCTTTGCGCTCAACCCCACTGACGTGGATGTGAACTATCTGGTCACGTGCCGGCGCGATGCGGGGGACTAACCCGAGTTTCTCACGGCAAGGCGCCAAGCTCGCCAATAAATACAATAAGATAGACCAGGCGATCCAGATCGCCCGTCGGGTGGATGGCCAGCCGCCGACAACACACTGAACAACCTTGGCGAGCTTGGCGCCTTGGCGTGACAATTGCCCTTTCCAGGCTCTAGGATTACCGATGGCAGCAGACCCAACACAACAACCACTCGCAGAGCGCGTCGTCCTGGTGACCGGGGCGGCCGAGGGGATCGGCCGCGCCGTCGCCCTGGCCGCCGCCGCCCAGGGTGCCACCCTGGTCTTGAGCGACCACCCGGACGCCGACCTGGCCGCGGTCTATGACGCGATCGAGTCAGCCGGCGGGCCCGAGCCCGCCATCCTGCCGCTCAATCTCGACACGGCCGACGAGCGCGCGGCCCGCGGCGCGGCCGAGCTGGTCGGGGAGACCTTCGGGCGACTCGACTCACTGGTGCATTGCGCCGCCTTCGCCCCCTACCTCGCTCGCCTCGACGACTACGATGCCGCCGACTGGGAGCAGGTGCTGCGGATCAATCTCACCGCCCCCTTTCTGCTCACCCAGGCCTGCCTGCCGCTCCTGCGCGCCTCCCGCGACGCGGTGGTGATCTTCACCGCCGACCGGGTCGGGCGCGCCGGACACGCCTACTGGGGCGCCTTCGCGGCGGCCAAATTCGGCCTGGAGGGACTGGCCCAGGTGCTGGCCGAGGAAACCCGCGGCACCAGCCCGATCCGCGTCGCCAGCCTGGACCCCGGGGTGCTGCGCACCGGACTGCGCGCCCGGCTCTACCCCGGCGAGGACCCCTTCGGCCTGCCCGCGCCCGAGACGGCCGCTCCGGCTTATCTGGAACTGCTCAGGTGCTCTTAAAGCCGACCTGCTGGTGGCTACCGTCGCAGAAGGGTTTGTTCTTGGAGGCCCCGCAGCGGCACAGGGCGGTCGCGGCCCCCTCCCAGGCCAAGCGCCCGCTCGCGGCCCGGATGCTGAGATTGCCGTTGACCAACAGGGGCCCATCGGGTAAGGCCTTGATCGCCAGTGGACCGCCCAAGGCGGTGAGTGGGACCCCACGCTCGCCGACTGCACCAAAGTCCTCGAAACCGACTTTCAGGTGACTGTTATCACAGAAGGGCTTGTTGGCGGACGCCCCACAGCGACAGAGCGCGGCCCGGTGGCTGACCCCCGGCATGTCCGCGGGCGCCCCCTCGATCGCCAACTCGCCATGGGCATAGAGTGGGCCATTGTAGGCGACCGTCACCGTGTTCTCCGCCGGGGCCACCTCGGGACCGCCCTCCGGATCGCTGTAGCTCAGTGCCCCGCTCGGGCAGCGCTCGATGATCTCGCGCACCTGCACCTTGCTGCAACAATCCGGGATGCACCAGGGCTCCCGGCCGCCGACGAAGAGTTCTCCGGCCGCGTTGCCACACTCGCCGACATGGATGCACAGTCGACCGTCCCACTGGACGTCGATCTCGGCACCCGGGAACTCGACCACCTGGTTTTCGCTCATCTGTCTGGCCTTTAAGGAAGTGGATGGAATCGTTGTCGCTAAATAACCGCGCCGACGCGGGATTCAAGTCGCTGACGGGACCAGGTTCAGCGCGACAGGTCGATACCGGGCGATGTGAGGGCGGTCGGCAGGTCCGCGATGAGCAGGTGCGGCGCCTGGTTCACGGGCAAACCGGCGAGGATACGCACCACCAGCGTCATCGCCAAGGCACCGACCGCAAAGGCGCCTGGGGCAACCTGAGAGGCCGGACAGGGCGCCCCGTCCTCCATGGTCTTGAGGGCAGCGGAGACCACCTCGTGTACCTGGGGGTCGAGTCGATCGGCAAGCCGCCGCATCAGCGGCGCGAACATCGCGACATAGGCCCCATTTTCGACCGCCTCGCCCTCGGCGATACGGAACAGGCGACGGAAGCTCCACTCCCCGCCGACCGGGAAATAGAGGACGCCGGCACCCCAGCCGACGGCAATGGCCGTGATGGCCGGTTTCCCCTGGCGCTGACATTCATCGTGGAGACGCACGATGGCCGACAGGTCAAGGAAATCGACCGTGTCGAAGACCAGATCCGCGTCCGCCACAATCTGCCGCGTATTGTTCTCGCCCAGGTTAGCGCTAACTTCAAGAATGTCGACTGCCGGATTGATCGCCCTCAGGCGCTGCGCCAGGGCCGCCACCTTGGAGCGGCCTACATCTGCCGCCGTGAAATCCTGGCGATTCAGATTGTGCGCGTCGACGGTGTCGCCATCGACCAACAGAAGACGCTCAAACCCCAATCGTACTGCGGCTTCAGCGAAGACACTACCGATCCCGCAGCCGGCGACTAGCAAACGGGTATCACGAATGCGTTCTTGCAGTTCGGCAGACACATAGCCGGCATTGCGAAGCGTCAATTTTTCATAGTTCAGCATAGCTTACGAGCACCGCACTCAGACCGAAAATCAGCGCGCTCGCAGCCATCCTTGACCACTGACGCATAACAACAATGACCATCATCGAGCCCTTCAACCCCCAACACTGGATCTATACAAATTATTTTGAATTCTTCCGCGCGGAAGGCGCAGAGGCACTCGCTGAGGCCTTTAGGGTCCGCTATCAGGTCTATTGCGAAGAGCGTGGCTTCCTGCCGTCAAGCGAATATCCGGACCACTTGGAACGGGACCGCTATGACCGCTCTGCGGTGCAGCTGGTTGGCCGACATCGATTCAACCAGCAGACGGCCGGGACAGCGCGCCTGATCCTGCACTCCCCGCTCGGCTTTCCCTTGCAGAGGCATTGCGATTTCAATCCGGATTATGCCTATTTCCGGAAACCGGGGCATCCGGCCCTGGAGCGCTACGCTGAAATCTCCCGGCTCGCGGTTGGTAAGACCTTCCGCCACCGCATAGACGATACGATTTACGGCGGGCCGGCACGCCCGCACCCCACCACAGTCGCGGACGAGATCGACCTGAGACCCCCCGAGGCGGGGCACGAGATCATTGCGGGGCTCTATAAGTTGATCTACCACGAGACCAAGCGACAGGGCATTACACACTGGGTCGTCGCCATGGAACGCAGCCTCCAGTTGCTACTGAAACGTATCGGTTATCATTTCCATCCGATCGGCCCAGTGGTGGACTATTATGGACCGGTTAGCCCTTACGTCCTGGAGGTCGAAACGATGGAACGCCATCTCCAAAAAAGACGCCCGGCCATCTTCGCCTACTGGATGCAGGGTTTAGAACCGGAGTTCGCACCCGATCTGCGAAAATAGCCAACGGCGCCAAGGCCACGCCGGACGCGCGCCATCAGCGCGCCCCGGTGTGGACTTAGGGCTGCGTCTCAAGGAAGTCGCGCAAGCCCTGCTCTTCATCCTTGGTGAGTGAGGTCTGGATGACCTTACCCTTACCCTTGAACTGCTCTAGACCCGCCAAGACCTTATCCGGCGTAGCCTTCTTCACCAGGATGAAAATGGCGGAACAACCGGGCTGGAAGTGTTCTGCCAGGTCCTTCATGAATTCATCGTTGATGCCCAGATCGGTGAAACGTCCGGACAATGCGCCGGCCCCCGCACCCACCGCGGCACCCAGCAGCGGATTGAGGAATAGCATACCGATCAGCAGTCCCCAAAAGCCGCCGCTGGCCGCCCCCAGGGCGGTCAGATTCACCGCCTGATGGAGCTTGACCTTCCCCGCCGCATCCTTGGTGACGATCACCACGTCCTCCATCTCGATCAGATACTCCTTTTGCATATTCACGAGGGCCGCGCGCAACTCGAAGGCCAGGTGCTCCTCGGGAAATGAGACGACGATCAGATTACTCATAGGGATGACTCGCTGATTACTTGACGATCTTGCCGGTGAGGATACGTATATAGTTGGCGATCACCCCGTCGCCGGGCTTCAGTTGACCGAGGATCGCCGGGTCCTTGACGGTCAGGGTAACGGTCTTCTGAGGTCCACGAATGGTCACGCGCGAGCGGGCCCGATCCACCGATTCCACCTTGCCGTAAAGCTTGAGCGTCTCGGTGATGGTCCCGCCGGGTTTGACACCCGGGTCACGCTGCACCTTGGTGTCGCCGATGGCACCCATGGAGCCCGCGTCGCGCCCCTGCTCCAGGCTCACCAGCACCGCCTCGGACTCGCTGATGGCGACCTTGTCGCCAATCTTGATCTGGTCGATGCGCGTGACCTGCTCGGGGATATCGATCAGCTCGAAGCGGCCCTCCGGGGTCTTGATGGTCATCTTGCGGGTCTGCGTATTGACCACCACCACGGTCCCGGTGAGCTCAGTGACAGTGGCCTCGCCAGCGACCGGGGTCAAGGTCGTCTCGGCGACGGCGAGCGGCGCGAGACCGGCAGCGCCGACGGCAAGACCAGCAACCAAGGCTAAGGGAACTTTCTGCATCGAGGTACCTCCCGAACAATTTTCTATGTGGTGTGACCGCAGTGACAAGCGACCCAACGTTACCCGGGAAGTCCAGTCGCTGCAACTGGCGCATCTAACAAAAATGTAACGGGCCGGAAAGGTCGCAGAAGCGCCTCAACCCCCATACTTGGAACCCAAGGCAAGGCCCGCCCGCGTCGGCGCGAGCCCTACTGAACAAACCAAGCGTGACGCGCCGATCGATCGGCAGGAAATCAATCCATGTATACCGCAGCACCGCACCGCACCCACGCCACCCGCCCCCGCCTCACGGCGAACCTGACCCGCGGGGCCATGGCTACCGCCGTCGCCCTGGCCCTGGCGATCGGCGGGGGCGTTGCCGCCCAATCCGCCATGCCGCCGGCCGCCACCCCGGGCGCCGCCGCCGTCGTGGCACCGGCCATGCCGAGCTTCGCCGACGTGGCCGAACGGGTCTCGCCCGCCGTGGTCAACGTGACCGTGGTTGCAGAGGGGGCGCCCGAGCAATCGTTTGGGCCTCAAGGGTTACCCGATGGAGCGCCCATGGAGGAGTTCTTCAAGCGCTTCTTCGAGCAACCCGGCATGCCGCACGGGCGGCCCGGCGGCCACCGGGCCGAGGGTGCCGGCTCGGGCTTCATCATCGACCCCACGGGTCTCGTGGTCACCAACAACCATGTCGTTGACGGGGCCAACGAGATCACAGTGACGCTCAATGACGGCAGCAAACACAAGGCCAAGGTCCTGGGCCGTGACGAGAAGACCGACTTGGCCCTGCTCAAGATCGAGGCCGGCCACCCCCTGCCGGCCGTGGATCTCACCGAATCCAAGTCCGCCCGGGTCGGGGACTGGGTGCTGGCGGTCGGCAACCCCTTCGGCCTCGGCGGGACGGTTACCGCCGGCATCGTCTCAGCGCGTGGGCGTGATATCCACGCCGGCCCCTACGACGACTATATCCAGATCGACGCCCCGATCAACCGCGGCAACTCAGGCGGGCCACTGTTCGACGCCTATGGGCGGGTGATCGGCGTCAACACCGCCATTTACTCCCCCACCGGCGGCAGTGTGGGCATCGGCTTCGCGATCCCGGCCGAGACCGTCAAGAGCGTCGTGGCCGAACTGCGCGCCGAGGGACGGGTTGAACGCGGCTGGCTCGGACTCCAGATCCAGCCGGTCACCGAGGACATGGCCGCCGCCATGGGCCTCAACGGCACCGCCGGCGTCCTAGTGGCCGATGTCCTGCCCGATGGCCCCGCGGCCGGAACCAACATCAAGGCCGGCGACGTGATCCTCAAGGCCGGTGGCCAGACCATCAAGGACTACAAAGACCTGCCCAAGCTGATCGCAGCGACCAAGGCCGGGACCGAGATCGCCGTGGAGTTGGTGCGATCCGGCCAGCCCGAGACGGTCAAGGTCAAGGTCGGCACCATGCCAAGCGACGAGTCACTGGCCAAGGACGAGGGCCAGGGCGCCGGCGACCAGGCCAAGGCACAACTCGGCCTGCGCTTGGCGCCGCTCACCCCCGAACTGCGCCAGCAATTGGGCCTGGCCCCCGGTAGCCGGGGCGTCTATGTCGCCCAAGTCCAGCCCGGGAGCCCAGCCGACGAGGCGGGGATCACGGCCGGTTGCCTCATCTCCATGGTCGGCGGTGCGCCGGTGAGCACCCCCACCCAGGCCGTCGAGGCCATCCGCGCGGCCGCCGCGACCAAGCGTAGCGCGGTGATGTTGCGGGTGGAAAAGGACGGGCGGCCCATGTTTATCGCGATACCCTTCGCGGCCTAACGGCCATGGCGCCCGCACCGCCTGGCGGGCGCCTGGCCGTTCCCTCTCTCCGGCCCGCCCCGAGGGGGGAGGAAGGGTTGGAGTGCGCTCGCGGCGCGACTTCATCGATTGACGGTTTCTGGGATGCGCCCCGGCCCGGGACCCCCCACCCGGCTGCCGTTTCAGCCATCCGCCGGCCAGGGACGGCCCTTTTTTTCCGGTATGATCCGCCTATGCGAGTACTCTTGATCGAAGACGACCGCCATGTAGCGGATTACCTGCGCAAGGCCTTGGGCGAGGTCGGCACCCTGACCGACTATGCCGCCGACGGTCGCGAGGGGCTGCTCATGGCGGCCAGCGGCGACTATGACGCGCTCATTCTCGACCGCATGCTCCCCGGACTGGACGGTCTGGGGATCCTGCGCACACTGCGCGCCGCCGGCAACCAGACCCCGGTCCTGATCCTGTCCGCCCTGGGCGAGGTGGATGATCGGGTGGAGGGCCTGCGCGCCGGCGGCGACGACTATCTGGTCAAGCCATTCGCCTTCTCCGAACTGCACGCCCGCCTGGAGGCCTTGCTGCGGCGCGGGGCGGCCGACGCCCCCGAGACCCGGCTGCGGATCGGCGACCTGGAGATGGACCTGCTCAAACGCGAGGTCACCCGCGCCGGACACCCGATCGCGCTCCAGCCGCGCGAGTTCCGCCTGCTGGAATACCTGCTGCGCCACGCCGGCCAGGTGGTCACCCGCACCATGCTGCTGGAACAGGTCTGGGACTATCATTTCGACCCCCAGACCAACATCATCGATGTCCACATCAGCCGCCTGCGCGGCAAGATCGACCGTGATTTCGAGACCCCGTTGCTGCACACGGTGCGCGGCGCGGGCTATATGCTGCGCGCCCCATGAACCCCGCCGCGGTGGGCCGACGCCGCCACGAACTGTGGGTGCGCGCGACCCGGGTGCTGAAGAGTTCGAGCTTCCGGCTCGCACTGCTCTACATGCTCTTGCTGTCGATCTCGGTCGGCATACTGCTCGGTTTCATCTATTGGTCCACGGCCGGTTTCATGGACCGCCAGACCGACGCCACCATCGGCGCCGAAATCCAGGGGCTGGCCGAGCAGTACCGGCAGCGTGGATTGCCCGGACTGAGCACCGTCATCCAGGAGCGCATCGCCCGCGACCCGGCCGGGGCCGGGCTCTACCTCCTGGCGGATGCGGACTTAAAGCCGCTGCTCGGCAACCTCGATCGCTGGCCCGCCGGGTTCCTGGCCGCCGACGGCTGGATCCACTTTCGGCTGCGCAACCGCGGGCCGAATCAGGCCGAAGAGCACGCCGCCCGCGGCCAGGTGTTCCGGCTACGCGGCGACCTGCTGCTGCTGGTGGGACGCGACGTGCGTGACCTGGAGGGGACCCGCCACCTGATCCTCGACGCATTGACCTGGGGCCTGGCCATCACCGCCGCACTGGCCCTGCTCGGCGGCTGGGTGTTGAGCCACCGCGTCCTGCGCCGCCTGGAGGCGATCAACCAGATCAGCCGCGAGATCATGGAGGGCGACCTGTCGCGCCGCATCCCAGTGGGGGGCAGCAACGACGACTTCGACCAACTCGCCGCCGGTCTCAACCAGATGCTCTCGCGCATCGAGTCACTGATGGACGGGGTGCGCCAAGTCTCGGACAACATCGCCCACGACCTGCGCACTCCCCTGACGCGTCTGCGCACCAAGCTGGAGCTGCTGCGCGCCGAACTGGGCGACACCCACCCGGCGGGGGCCACCGCCGAGGAGACCATCGCCGACGCCGAGGAACTGCTCACCACCTTCAATGCACTGCTGCGCATCGCCCGCATTGAGGCCGGCGGCCGGCGCGCCGCCTTCGCCCCGGTCGACCTGGTGCCCTTGGTCGCGGATCTGGCGGAACTCTATGAGCCGGTCGCGGCCGAACGGCTGCAGCAACTGACCTTCAGTGCCCCCCGCAACGCCTGGGTCATCGGCGATCGCGACCTGTTATTCCAGGCCCTCGGCAACCTGGTCGACAACGCGGTGAAATACACCCCCGAAGGCGGCCTGGTCGACCTGCGTCTCACCGGCACCGAACAGGACATCCTCATGGAGGTCGCCGACAGCGGCCCCGGCATCCCCGCGGGGCTGCGCGCCGAGGTCTTCCGCCGCTTCTTTCGTGCCGACCACAGCCGCTCCACCCCCGGCAGCGGCCTGGGCTTGAGCCTGGTGCAGGCCGTGATCCAACTGCACGGCGCCACCATCGAACTCCTGGACAACGCCCCCGGCCTGCGGGTGCGGATACGACTGGAGCGGGGGGCGGCCCTGGCGACCGACCTACCCCAGCCTAATTCGCCGTAAACCTGGAGTAGTTCTCACACGGAGGCACAAAGATCACAAAGATTTTCAGCGAGATATGTTGGTCGACGAGGTCGCCAGCCCGGCGATCGGTCCAGCGTATCCAATGATCTGTTTTTCTTTGTGTTCTTTGTGTCTTTGTGTGAGCAATTGCCGGATTTAGGATGAACGCAAGTCGCTCGTTCACATACCGAGGACGGCTGGCAATTCGTTGAGGTCCAGCGGCCCAGCCAGTCGCACCCCATCCAACTGCACGCGGGCATCCTCCCCGAGCCGCAGGCGCCCCTGCGCGAACCAGCCGAGCACGGGCGGATACAGCCGGTGCTCCTGCACCAGCACCCGAGCCGCCAGGGTCTCGGGCGAGTCCCCCGGCACGACCGGGACGCGCGCCTGCATGATCGCCGGGCCGCCATCGAGCTCGGCGGTAACGAAGTGGACGCTTGCCCCATGTTCGCGCTCACCCGCCTCCAGCGCGCGGCGGTGGGTGTGCAGGCCGGGGAACTTGGGCAACAGTGACGGGTGGATGTTGAGCAGCCGCCCGGGATAGCGGGCGACAAAGGCCGGCGTGAGGATGCGCATGAAGCCGGCCAGCACCACCAGGCCAGGGGCATGACGGTCGATGGCCGCGGCCAGGGCCAGGTCATAGGCCGCCCGATCCGGATAGTCACGGTGGTCCAGGATCTCAGCCGGGATACCCGCCGCAAGCGCCCGTTCCAGCCCCCGGGCGGCGGGCTGGTTGCTGATGACCGCCGCGATCCGGTAGGGCCAGCGGGACTGCTCCGCGATCAAGGCGCCCAGGTTGCTGCCGCCCCCGGAGATCAACACGACCACCGGAAGCCGAGCCGCAGACGCCTCAGTCATGATCTGTCGCGTCGCCATAGACCACCCGCGGCGCGCCGGTGGCGGACTCGATTTCACCCAGCACCCAGGCCTCCTCCCCGGCCGAGCGCAGCATGGCCAGCGCCGCAGCGGTATCCTGCGGCGCGACACAGACCACCATCCCGATGCCGCAGTTGAAGGTGCGGCGCAGCTCCGCCTCGGTGATGCCGCCCTGGGTCTGGAGCCAGTCGAAGACCGCCGGGCGCTGGAAGCTGCCCATATCCACCCGCGCCTGGGTCCCCGGCGGCAGGACGCGCGGCAGGTTCTCGGTGATACCGCCGCCGGTGATATGGGCCAGACCGTGGACGTTCAGCGCCCGGGTGAGCGGCAGCACCGAGCGCACATAGATGCGGGTGGGGGCGAGCAGCCGCTCACCCAGGGTCGCCCCATCCAGGTCCGCGCTGAGATCCGCCCCGCTCACCTCGATCACCTTGCGGATCAGCGAGTAACCGTTGGAGTGCGGCCCGGAGGCGGCGAGCCCGATCAATTGGTCGCCCGGGCGCACCCGCTCGGGCAGGATCAGCGCCGAGCGCTCGGCAATGCCCACGCAGAAGCCCGCCAGGTCATAGTCCCCGGCGCTGTACATCCCGGGCATCTCGGCGGTCTCCCCGCCGGTCAGGGCGCAGCCCGCCAGTTCGCAGCCGCGGGCGATGCCGGCGATCACCGCGGTGGCGACCTCCAACTCCAACCGGGCGGTCGCGTAATAGTCGAGGAAAAACAGCGGCTCGGCACCGCTCACCAGGATATCGTTGACACACATGGCCACCAGGTCGATGCCGATGGTGTCGTGCCGGTTGAGCGCGATGGCGAGGCGCAGCTTGGTACCCACCCCGTCGGTACCGGAGACCAGGACCGGCTCCCGATAGTCCTGGATGGGCAGTGCAAAGAGCGCCCCGAAGCCCCCCAGGCCGGACACCACCCCGGGGCGGGCGGTGGCGGCGGCCAGCGGCTTGATGCGCTCGACGAGGGCCGCACCGGCGTCGATATCGACGCCGGCATCGCGGTAACTGAGTGATCGGGGGAGTTGTGGTTCGATTTCCTGGGACACGCGGGGGCTCCGGTGGGATACATGGGGCGATTCTACCCGCATCCCGCGCCCGTCACCGCCTTGGACAGCGAGGCCCCATCGGGCTAGCATATCGCCTCCCAGCCGTTTACCGGCGCCATCGGTCTACCCAACGTGAGGCCCAGCGACATCCCAAACATCATCAGTGCCTTGCGCCTGGTCGCAGTGATCCCGGTGGTGTGGCTGCTGTTGACCCAACAATTCGGCTGGGCGCTGGTGTTGTTCGCGGTCGCCGGTATCTCCGATGGCGTGGACGGCTTTCTGGCAAAGAGTTACGGCTGGCAGAGCCGCTTGGGCGGCATCCTCGACCCCCTGGCCGACAAGGCCCTGCTGGTGAGCTGTCTACTGGTTTTAGGCTCGATGGGCCTGATCCCGGTGTGGCTGGTGATGGCGGCCATCTTTCGGGACCTGGTGATTGTCGCCGGGGCGCTCCTGTACAACTACCGGGTCGAGGAGCTAGAGGCCGCGCCGACACTGAGCAGTAAGATCAACACCCTGTTTCAGATCGTGCTGGTGATCGCCGCAATTACCGACGCCGGACCCATGCCGATGCCCAACTGGGTGATCACGGCCCTGACCTGGGCCTGTCTCGTCACCATACTGGTGAGCGGCGTGCAGTATGTCCTGGTGTGGTCGGCCAAGGCCCGCACCCACGGTTGGCGGGATGAGTAGGCCATCAGAAACGCAGCCGCACGAAGAGCCGCTCAGGAAGATGACGAATGATGAGCATGATCCAACGCCAGAACCAGGGCGTGTAGATCACGGAGCGACCCCGCTCCATGGCCCGGACGATGTCTTTGGTCACCCGCTCGGGGCTTGCCCACAGCGGCCCCTTGGCGAAGTCAGCGGTCATCGGCGTATCGACAAAACCCGGCTTGACCAGCAGCACCTGCACGCCGCGCCCCTGCAGGCGTTGACGCAACCCGGACATAAAGATTTCCAACGCCCCCTTGGCCGCCCCATAGGCATAGTTGGTTGCCCGACCGCGATCGCCGGCCACCGAGCCGATGGCGACGATCTGGCCGTGGCCCTGTTGCTCAAAGTAGGCAGCGGCCTCGTTGAGTACCACCATGGCGCCCGTGGCGTTCACCGCCAGCGTCTCGCGTAAGAGATTCGCATCCTTGTTCACCCGTGCCTGATCGGGCAGCAGACCTGCCGCGAATAAGACCGTATCCAGCCCCACGAGGGCCTGTGCCGCACGACTGACCAGACCAGCGAGCGCCGGCCCATGGGTTAGGTCCAGCCCCTCCGGCGCAACGCGCGCCGCGCCGCGCACGCGCAGATCGTCCGCGATGGACGCCAGCCGCCCGCCATCCCGGCCGGTAAGATAAAGCATCGCCCCGCGGACGGCTAGCCGCCTGGCCACCTGCTCGCCGATCGCCGACGTGCCGCCCACGATCAAGACTTGCTGCATCGCCATTCCCAGATCCCCCGCATCAGAGTGTCGCCCGCCGCCAAAATCCCGAACTGAAGCCGCGGTCGACAAAGGTCATAAATCGCTCCAACGCCGGGAATGATCGCCGGAACATCGCAGGACCCATCCGCGCATCCTTGGCCGGATAGAGCGCACCGCCCGCTGCGGCAACCACCGCATCCAAGGTGTCGAGCAGTCGCAGCGTGGCTTGGCCCTTAAACGGAAAGTCGAGCGCAATGGTTACCCCGGGGCGCGGAAAGGATAACAGGCCTGGAGACACCCGCCCACCGAAACGCTTGAGTACCGCGAGGAAAGATCCTTCACCGCTGCGGGCGATACGCGCGAGCAGTTCGCGCAGCGCCGGCTCGGCCACGGCGGGCGGCAGCACACACTGATATTGCAGGAAGCCCTTGGGGCCGTAGATGCGGTTCCAATGCCCGATGCCGTCGAGTGGATAGAAAAAGGGGGCGTAGTGGGTAAGTCCAGCGTCCTCGGGCTTGCGGTAATAGAGCGCATTGAAGGCGTCGAGAGTGAGTCGATTGATCAGCGAGAAGGGCGGCGTGACCGGGACACTGAGCCGCCCATGCGCCTTGGGCGGCGTGCCCCTGCCGGCCGCGACCGGGGCGAAACTGCCCTTGAGCAAGATGCCGCGCCCCAGGTTGGCCCCGCGCGCGGCGCAGTCGACCCAGGCGACGGTGAATTCATCGCGCCGGTCGGCCGCCTCCGACAGTGGGAAAAACTCGGCAAGGGCACTGAAGCGCCGACTCTCGGCGTGGAGCCAGGGTCCGGGGATACGGCTCAGTTGGATCTCGACCCAGGCGATGAGCCCGGTGAGCCCCAGACCGCCGATGGTCGCCGCGAACCAGTCAGGCGATTGGGTTGGCGAGCACTCCCGGCGACTGCCGTCCGAGCGTACCAGCTCCAAGGCGCGCACATGACAGCCGAAGGTGCCGGCGCGATGGTGATTCTTCCCATGCACATCATTGGCCACCGCCCCGCCCAGGGTGACGAAGCGGGTGCCGGGGGTGACGGCCAAGAACCAGCCCCGCGGCACCGCCAGATCCAGGACCTCAGACAACAGCACCCCGGCCTCGGCGCGCAGCACGCCGGTGGCTGCACCAAAGGCGATGAACCGGTCCAGGCCGCGCGCCAGCAGCACCTCGCCGCCGTCATTGAGACAGACATCGCCATAGCTGCGGCCGTTACCATAAACCAGCCGCGGATGATCCGACGGGGGCAACGGCGCACGCCGGTCGGTGAGCCGAGTGACCAACGCCGGCGTCGCCTGCGGGTAACGTCCCCAGGACTCGTGTCGGTTCATCACGGTGCAACCCCGACTGTGGCCAGCAGGACAATGCCGGCGGTGAGTGCGCCAATAAGCAGGCTCACATGATCGCGCAAGGCGAACACCACCGGGTCATCGTGCATCTCGCCACGGTGGGTCTTGAACCAGAGCCAACCGATCCAGTAGAGCAGCAACGGACAAACGAACCAGAGCACCTCGGGAGTGGCGTACAGGCGCTGCGCCGGGGCGCTGTCGATATAGAGCGCCAGCACCAGCACACAGGCCAGGCCGGCCCCAGTCCCCAGGGTTTGCACCAACGACAGGTCATCGACATGCCAGCCGCGCCCAGCGGCCGTCAACTCACCGCGCAGCAGCAGCCCGTGCAGTTCGGTGTAACGCTTGCTCAGGGCCAGACTCAGGAAGATGAACATGGAAAACGCCAGCAGCCAGAAGGAGGGCGGAATCGCCACCGCGGCAGCCCCCGCAATGACCCGCACCGTATAGAGCGTGGCCAACAGCATGACATCCAGGATAGGTTTGCGCTTGAGTCCGAAGGAGTAGGCGGTGGTCAGCATGACATACCCAGCCAGCACGAGCGTGAAGACCGGCGGCAAGGCCAGCAGACTCAGCGCCGCGGCGGCCAACAGCAGCAGCGGTGTGAGTAGCAGACCCCAGACCAGCGGCAGATCGCCGGCGGCGAAGGGGCGACGGCACTTGCGCGGGTGGCGCCGATCGGCCGGCAGGTCGAGCAGGTCGTTGAACAGATAGACCGCAGAGGCGGTGAGCCCGAAGGCCAGGAAGGCGAGCGCGGCGGCGAGCAGGCGGGGGCCGTCGGTCGCCGAATGCGCGGCGACTAGCGGCAGGAACAGGAGCAGGTTTTTCACCCATTGATGCGGCCGCAACGCACGCAGCAGCGCCGCCGCCCGACCGTACACGGGTGCGAAGACCCGCTCGACCTCGGCCACGCGACCTGCCGCGCGCGCCAACCCAGGCCCGCCCACCACGATGGCCCGGCGCGCCTCGCGCCACACTGGCAGGTCGGCGGGGCTGTCACCGGCATAGTCGTAGCCTCCTTGGCCGAAGCGGGCAACCAACGCCAACGCCTTGCGCTCGCCCTTGAGATTGTGCCCCTCATCGCTCGCCAACACCGTGTCGAACAGACCCACGCGCGCGGCCACCGCCTCGGCGATCCGCCGATCGGCCGCCGTCGCCAGCACCAGCCGCCGACCGGCCGCACGTTCGGCCCCTAACCAGTCCAGCAAGGGAGTATTGAGCGGCAACCCCGCGACGTCCAGCCGGGCGTGATCGGCCACCCAACCCTTGAAGACGGCACGCCCATGCACACCCAGTGTCAGCGCGCCCTTGACCAAGGCCAGCGGGCGCTCGCGCAGCAGTTCGCACAGCGCTTCGACCAGGCTGTCGGTGCGCAGCAGGGTGCCGTCGAGGTCGATGGCCAACACCACGTCGCTCATCCGCCTGCTACCTCATACTCCGTCATGGAAAAACAAATGCCGTAAGGCACTTGCGAAAGTCCGGACGTGATCGGCGCACGCGGCGCAGAGCGCCTGACACAGGCGTGACACCGCTTGAGCGGGGTCACGAGAAAGAAAATGGAACGCCGCCCCGGCCCTCCCATCAACCAGCCGCAGCGGGGAGCGCCCACCCCCGCCACCGGTACATCCACAGGCCCAGATACTCCTTCAACGCATGGGTGCTGGCGGCCAGTGCCTCGGCATCCGGCAGCCAGCGCAGCAGACTGGGGGGTTCGGGCATCACCTCGAAATCGGTGGGAGCGGCGATCGCCTCGATCCCCACCGCCCGAAAGCACTCCAGCGCGCGCGGCATGTGCAGGGCCGAGGTGACCAGCAACACGCGCTGAAAACCGCGCGCGCGGATCGCGTCGGCACTGTAGAGCGCGTCCTCGCGGGTATTGCGACTGCGCCCCTCCAACAGCACCGCCTGCTCGGGCACGCCTAGGTCGACCAGCAAGGCGCGCGTGGCCTCCGCAACCGAACCACGCTCACCGCTCCAGGGCATCGAGCCACCCGTCACGATCACCCAGGGGGCCTTGCCGGCGCGCACAATCCGCGCCCCCTGCCAGACCCGATCGACCGCCGCGCCCAGGTCCGGATAAGGCCACTGCGGCGGCCCGACGTCGATCCCGCCACCCAACACCACCGCCACATCGGCCAGCGGCAATGCGGTCACTGGATTGTTCGCAAACCGCCCCTCCAACGACAGCCGCAGTGCGTCCGAGACCACCGGTAACGACCAGCCGCCCAACCACAGCACCCCGGCCAGCACCGCCAACCCCCCCGAGCGCCGCCGCCCCACGGCCAACAACGCCAGGGCCAGCAGACACAGGGCGAGCGACAGGCTCAACGGATAGGCCAACTGGGCAATCACCTTGTCGATATAAAGCATGAATAGGGGTGCTCGTCTTTGGTATCACGGGCCGCGCGCGACCGCTGGCGATGGGTGTTTTCCGGCCCAGTCCCAGGCGGTGGCGATGGTGGCCTCGAGGTCGGTGAATTGGGGTTGCCAACCAAGCTCGACACCAGCCAAGGCGGCATCGGCCACCAGTTCCGGTGGATCGCCGGCGCGGCGCGGGCCGACGACGACCGGGATGTCGCACCCGGTCACGCGGCGTGCGGCAGCAAGGACCTCCAGCACTGAATGACCCCGGCCAGTGCCGAGATTATAGGCCGCGGTGGGCGCCCTGCGCTCCAGCGCCGCCAGGGCGCGCAGATGGGCATCCGCCAGGTCGGACACATGGATGTAATCGCGAATACAGGTGCCGTCCGGGGTGGGATAATCGTCCCCGTGGAGCGACACCGGGGCGGCGGGGTCCAGCGCCGCCCGCAGCACCAAGGGGATCAGATGGGTCTCCGGCGTGTGATCCTCGCCGAGGTCGCCGTCCGGGTCGGCCCCGGCGGCATTAAAATAGCGCAAGGCGATGGAGCGCAGACCATAGGCCCGGTCGTAGTCGCGCAGGACCTGTTCGATCATCCGCTTGGAATGACCGTAGGGGTTCACCGGGCGTTGCGGATGGCGCTCGTCGAGCGGGAGGCGCTCCGGCACCCCGTAGGTCGCGCAGGTGCTGGAGAACACCAGGCGCCCGACCGCGGCGGCGCGCAGGGCCGCCAGCAGGCTAAGTGTACCGCCGACGTTATTAGCGTAATATTTGGCGGGATCAGTCACCGATTCGCCGACATAGGCATAGGCGGCAAAATGGATCGCCGCCACCGGGCGGTAACGCGCGATCACCGCCGCCAACCGCGCCCCGTCCAGCAGGTCGCCCCGCTCCAGCGGCCCCCACTGGACCGCCCAGTCGTGGCCGTAAACCAGATTGTCGTAGACCACCGGCAGATAGCCGGCGCGCGCCAGCGCCTTACAGGTGTGGCTGCCGATGTAGCCGGCGCCACCGGTAACAAGGATTGGAGTCATTAATTTCTACGCCTGACGTTGCTTAACTCAATGCTCGGGCAACTGCGGTCGGCGTAGCGGCCCGCGGATGCCGGCAGCGCTGCGGCGAACTGGAAAAACCGGAATACTGCCGCCACCTTGACCTTAGTACAGCGGTTGAGCGCCGGTCCCAGGCCGCCACCCGCCTCCCCCACCAGATTCACCCAAGAGGGCCCACCGGATCCCATGATCGACCTGCACTGCCATTTACTCCCGGGGATCGACGACGGCTCGAACTCGCTCGCCATGTCGCTCGCCATGGCCCGGCTCGCGGTTGCCGAGGGCATCACGACCACCGCCTGCACGCCGCACATCTATCCCAACCTGTTTGAGAACGAGGGCAGCGACATCCGGCGGCGCGTCGCCCGCCTGGCGGATCAGCTCCACGCGGCCGACATCCCGCTCAAGGTCACGCACGGCGCCGATATCCAGATCGTCCCGGAACTCGTCGCGGGTCTGCGCAGCGGCCGGCTGCCCACCTTGAACGGTTCGCGCTACTTCCTGTTCGAGCCGCCGCATGTCGTCGTCCCACTGGCCTTTGAACGCCTCATTGACGACTCACTGGCGGCCGGCTATGTGCCAGTCATCACCCATCCCGAGCGGCTGGGATGGTTGAGCGAGGACACCTATGGCTGGTTTGTGAATGCCGTCTTTGAGGGCGCCTGGATCCAACTCACCGCCGATGCAGTGACCGGACGCTTCGGCAAGGGCGCACGCCGCTGGTCGGAACGCTTGCTCGACGACGGGCTGGTACATCTGCTGGCCAGCGACGCCCACGATGACATCCACCGACCGCCGCGGATCGGTGAGGGGCGCCGCGCGGCCGAACGCTGGGTCGGCGCCGCCGAGGCGCAACGCCTGGTGCATGACCGCCCCCAGGCCATCCTCGACGACCGCGATCCGCTGGGTGTCGCCCCCCCACCGGCACTCGCCGACACCCCCGAACCCGCGGTCGGCGGCTCACGCCTGGGCCGTCTGATGGGGCGTTTTTTCGCCCCGCGCACAACTGGAAACCGGGACCTCCACCGCGTTTTAACTATGGACTGATCGGTGTCGGTGTCGGTGTCGGTGTCGGTGTCGTGCCGCCGCTAGGTGGGATGGTGCCACCGCTACCGCCACCGCCACCGCCAACTGCGGCCACGACGCCACCGATGGCAAGGGTGCCGCCAACGATCAGCCCAGCCGTCGCCGCCGTCGAAAGCCCGCCGACCGTAAGACCGCCAGCCAGCCAAGCGGCACCGCCAGCGCCGGCGCCCGCACCGGCACCCGCGCCAGCCGCGGCACCGGCACCCGCACCGGCACCCGCACCGGCACCACCCGCACCGCCGACGCCGCCAGCACCGGCGCCACCCGCACCGCCGGCACCGCCAGCACCAGCACCACCAGCACCACCAGCACCACCAGCACCACCAGCACCAGCATTTTCCCGGTTAGCGGGAGGCGGCACCACTTGAGCCTGCGCCACTTGCGTGACTTGTTTTTCATTCATGGCGAGGGCCGCGACTCCCCGCAGCTCAGGCCGATATTCGCCCCCGCTACCAAGGGCACAGGGACTGCGCACCCCCACATTGAGGATCAAGTCTTCGCCGAGCTCAAATTGGCAGGTATCCGCGAACTGAAGCAGGGCCTTGCCCCCTTCCATGACCATCAGCCGATCCCCGACATGCACTGACATACCCTCGGTTCCGGGCACATACAGCGGACCGGCGGAGATCATCGTGGTGCCCTTGACCGGCAGGAGTCGACCCACGACATCCGCCGCGCCCGCCGGTCCGAACGCACAGGCCAGACTCACCGCCGCACCCATCGCGGCCAATAACCCTTGAGATTTCAACATGCGCAAGACCCTCAATCAAACAATATGTTGGCACAAACACTTGCCGCTCTGAAACGCAAGTCCCATCCAATCGGCCAGGTATCAACCTTCAAGCGTCAAGGAGCAAGGCACAAGGCACAAGGCACAAGGCACAGCGCGGATCGATCGGCCAGCCTCCCGATCAATGACCACCAGGCTTCTTCTCGGCGGCCTGCTCCTCTGCCCGCAGCCCCTCAATGCTCGCCCGCGCCTCGGGCGACAGGCCGTCGATACGCCGAATCGACATGTCGTCGAACCAGAGTTCGCCATCGGTCAGGGTCTTGTCCAGCCCCGACGCATCGGCTGAAACCAGTCGAATTTCCTGATAGAGACAGTCGCCGGGCACCTCAATCTCGAACCTGAACGGCGTCCAGGGCTCGGCACCAAAGATGCGCGCGCTCTCGCCAAGCAGGGTTTGAGCAGGAGCGCGACAGCGCACCACCCACCGGAAGCCGCCCTCAGACATCAGGTCCCGACTACGGAACGACCCCGCCACCGCATAGGCCCCAGCGCTCAGGAACAACGGCTGGGCCAGTTGGTCGAAGGGCTCCCGCAAGAGCCGAAAGCGCAAGCGCAAGGCCTGACGGTCGTCCCCCTCGGCGTGGGCAGGCGCGATCTCCGCCCGATCGACCTTGCCGACCTGCCAATCAAAGCCCAGTCCAGTCAAAGACCCCTCGAAGCCACCGTTGAACAATGGCCCCAGCCGTTGTCGCTGTTCCGCATTCAAGCTGTTGGCCCAGGCCAGATAGGCCTCCTCGATCAGCCCATCGCGCAGCAGGCGCTCAAAATAGGCCTGACGCTCGGGGTAAGTCAAGGGTACCTCGGTCGACTCGCGCCGCATCCGGTAGAGCTGGCGAACGCTCTCCACGGTTTCGGCACGTTTCGCCGTATCCGTGAAAAACGTATTCCACCAAGGGGGCGGCGCGCGCGTCAACGACGCAAAGGCATCGTGCATCGCGGGCTCCTTCAGCAGTTGCCGAAAGGTCGCGAACAGCGCGGATGACAACCGGGGATTGGCCTCTAGTGCCAGCGCCCAGTGTTGGAACGCCCGCTGCGGCTGGCCCCGTTCCAACCAATAGCGGCCCAGGTCCTGCTGCACCCAGGGATCGACCGGGCGCAGCACGCCCGCCTGCTCCACCAGCGCGTCGGCGCGCCCCGACTCACCGCGCCCCAGCGCAATCCCAGCCAGCATTACCAGCGCACGCTGATCGGTCGGATTGTGCAGATAGGCAGCGGCCAGCAGGCGCTCGGCTGCCCCACCATCGCGTCGCAGCGACCCGACCCCCAGCCGATACAGTGCCGCCGCCTGTCCAGGATACCAGTCGAGCGCCTGACGCGCTGCGGCCTCGCCGACGGTGTCCAGGGTCCCCACCGCACGGCCGGCCACACCCACGGCCGTGATCCGCCAGGCCAAGGCGGCCAGGCCTAGTAGCAGGACAGCTCGCCACAGACTCTGCCGGGAACCCATCATTTCAGCGGATACCGGCCGGCCCATGACTAGGGTCGCGGCGGCACATCAAACCGACTCCAGTTCGCGGGCCGATTGCCCATAGCCATACATGTACTGATAGTTGTATTTATAGCCATAGCCATAGCCATAGCCATAGCCATAGCCGCCACCGCTCCGGCCCACCTTCTGCAAGACCGCGCCAAGCACCCGCGCCTGACTCGCGCGCAGCCGTTTCATACTGTCCGCCAGCGCCACCTTGCGCGTCTGCCCCTGTTCGACCACAAAGAGTGTCGCCCCCGCGAGACTCGCCAGGATCGGGGCATCGGCGAGCCCCAACACGGGCGGACTGTCGATAAAGACATAGTCGAACCGCTCGGCCGCCAACCGCAGGAGCTCCGACATCTTGCGGCTCGACAGCAGCTCAACCGGGTTGGGCGGCAGCGGACCACTGGTGACGACAAACATCCCCTCCGTATCGGCGACCTGGACGATCTCGGCGGGCTGGATATCGGACACCAGAAAATTGCTCAAACCCTGACTGTTGGGCAGGTCAAAGAGACGGTGCAGCGACGGATTGCGCAGATCGGCATCGATACAAAGCACGGTCGCCCCGCTGCGCGCAAACGCCAGCGCGGCGCAGACGGTCGCGGTGGTCTTGCCCTCGCCCGGGGCTGAACTGGTGAAATGAAGGACCTTGGGTGCCCCCTGCGCGGTGGCAAACAGCAGCGTGGCGCGTAGCGAACGACCGGCCTCCGCCGACGGGGCCTTGGGGTCTCCCAATACCGTCATCGATAACTGGCCCCCGGCATCGCGCGTCGACCGCTTCTCGCCAACGAATGGGATGCTACCCAGGATCGGCGCACCCACCAGCCTTTCCACTTCCTCGGCGGATTTGACTGAATCATCGAGTTGTTCGAGCAGGACGATGAGCAAGACCCCAAGGCCCAGCCCCAGGCCCAGCGCCACGATCAAATTCAGCTTCAAGTTCGGTGTATAGGGGAAGTCGGGCACGCTGGCCAGGTCCAGGATCGACACATTGTCGCTGCCCACATTGGCGACGATCCCGGCCTCCTTGATCCGCTCCATCAGGCCGGCATAGACCGACTCGAGCGCCATGTGTTCGCGTTTGAGCGCTTGATAGTCGGCGGTCTGATCGCGAATCGCCATCAGCGCATCCCGGGCCTGCGCCACCCGTCGCTCGGTCCCCTCCTTCTCGCGTTTGATCGCCTGATAAGTCACCTCGACACCCTTGGCGATCGCATTCTGTTCGTCCTTGAGCTGCTGGTCGATCGCATCGATCTGACTGCGCAACTGCACCATCTGCGGATAATCGGGCAGAAACACCTGGAGTTTGAGCTGATACTCATCCTCGAGCTGACCGCGGCGGGTCTTTAACTGCTGAATCACCAGGCTGTTGAGGAAGTCCTCGCCGGAATGGCCACCGGACTCGCGCATGGTGACGAATTTCGACTCGGCCTGAAACAACCGTTGCTCGGCGTCGAACAGTTGGGCCTTGAGTTGACTGTACTCCTTCTCTTTATATTCCAAAAGGTTATCCAGATTGACCAGGTCCTTGCCGCGCGCATAGGCAATGAGTCGATGTTCCATGTCCTCGAGTTCGGCGCGAGTCTTACGGACCTGGGCATCATAAAAGGCCTGCGTCTTGGTCGAATCTTGAAAGCGCTGCTCGCCGTGGAGCATCACATAGGTCTTGACCACCGCATTGACCAGGGCGGCGGCGCGCCGGGGATCCCCATCGTCGATGGAGAGGCTCAACATATTCGTATCTGGAATAGGCACGATCTTCAGTCCGCCCCGGATCGCCCGCTCGAGCGCCGCCCGCTGAACGACCTGAGGATCATCCGCGGGGGTAGCGGACAGCTCGGCCGGCGAGCGGCCCTGGAGCCGCGCGAACCAGCCTGCCATTTGTGTCTTCAGCTCGGCAAAAAAACCCCCTGCATCGGTACCACCGGCCGCCTTCGGCGGAGCGATCCCGAAACTCTTGGCCACCCGTTGCGCCAGCGCGGCGCTTTTCAAGATCTGAATCTGATCGCCGGCAAAGTTTTGTGAACTGACAAAGGACGAGTAGTCCTTATAGCCGAATGGATTGCTCGCCGGCGGCCGCGCCTCCACCACCGCGGTGGCACGATAGATCGGCGTCTGCCGAATGGTGAAGGCGAGACCGCCGATCAGCGCCAGGATCGCCGAGAACACCAGCAACCATTTGCGATGGACGAGGATCGCCAGATAGCGGCGCAGGTCCAACGGCGGTTCATCATCCATCAGGCCCGGGGCGAACGGATGGATCGCGGCCAGTGAGTGCGGTGCGGGTCCGCGTCCGCCTGGAATCGCCTGGAGCGGATAACCAGGCCCCGCATCGGGATGCTGCGTCGACATAGATTAAGCAATCTTCACAAAAAGAGCTCAGGGTGGAAGTATACGGGCTGGCCCGCGGCCCCGACCACCTCGATCGTCGGGTCGACCACGATGGGGCAGCGCGGCGCCCCGCCGCGAGCAGCCCCGCGATGACCAACGCGCGGGCAAGGCGGGATCAGCAAGGCCGGCGAGACGACCGATCTTTAGGGTAACGGGATAAAGGGCCTCACCCAGGTCTGTAGGACATTGGCAATCGGGCTGAAGAAGAGCGCGACACCCGAGGCCGGAACATAGATCCGATCGGCCCCCACCACCAGCGGATCGTGCAGTTTGCCGTCGAGGATCGCCTGATAATCGATCACATAGGCGGTCACGCGCTCATCGCCTGACGCCCGACCGGGTTCGTTGCCACGGTACAGCACCACCTGCCCTTTCTTGCCCATCGGCGATACCCCGCCGGCCTGCGCCAGGATGTCGCTCAGGGTCTTGCGTCCCTGGATCGGCTGCACGCCCTGTTTGCCCACCCAACCCGAGACGGTCACGTTGAGACTGGCCGAACTCTTGACATAGACGGTCACCCGGGGGTCACGCAGATAGCGACCGGCGAGCTGCCGGACGATCGCGGCCTCCGCCTCGTTCGGCGTCAGACCGCTGACCGACACCGGGCCGATCAGCGGGAGTACGATCAGGCCCTGCAGGTTGACGTCGGCGTCGGCCGACAGCTCAGGTACGCCGAACACGTCCACCCGCAAGGTGTCGTAAGGACCGATGCGATAGATGAGGTCCGCGGGATTTGGGTCCGGCGGCGGGCCGACCACGGCCGGCATCATCTGGGCACCCGGTGGCGGCGGCTGCACCGCCTGCCCCGCGACCGTCGCGGTCGCAGCACCCACGGTCGACGTCTCGCCCCAGTGCGCGGACCCGGGGTGCGTCTCACAGCCCAGGAGCAGGACCAGCCATCCGCCCAGCATCAGTAAGCCAAGGCTGCGCCAGGTCCGCAGAAAAGTTATGATTCGTGTAGTGGGCATGCGCAGGGGAGAGGCGGACAATAGCTGATTCATGTGCAACGAACGTTGGCTATCAGTGAACACAGCAGGCTAACATCAAACCGTCCGGATTGACCATCGCCCCTTTGGTGTCCGTTACCCTTGAACGGAGCCCCAGTGCCCAGGCATTTTCACGGTTTATTAACGCGCACCCCTCTCAGAGCACCCATCTTGACGTCAGACACACGCTCGCTTCACGGCCCCACGGCAGGTCTTGGCACCAACCTCATCCAGGCTGTACTCGCCATCCTGATCCTGGTGGCCCCGCTCTTGAGCGGCGGGATCGAGCCACTGCCACGCCTGCTGCTGGAGTGGCTCGGACTCATCCTGATCGGACTGGCGCTCTGGCAACCACCGCAGCGCGCCGGGTTGAGCACGGTCGAAGGCGTCCTCTTGGGCGCACTGTTCTTGCTCCCCGTCCTTTATCTGGTCCCCTGGCCGGACTGGCTACTCGTACACCTGAGCGGACGCGAGCGCTATCGCAACGCCATCGCCCTGGTCGCCGGCCAGGGTCTGGAGGCCGGGCGTACACTCTCGATACATCCATTCGCGACCGAGACCGCCTGGCTCACCACCCTCATCCCGATCGGTATCTACCTGGGGACGCGCACGCTCGCCGAAGGCCAGGCCCGGCGCCTAGTCTATCTGTTATTCGCCGCCGCGCTGCTCCAGGTGCTGATCGGCCTGTTCCAGTTCGCCGGCGAAAGCACCGGGGTCGACTACGGGATCGCCGGGCTGGCCCCTTTGAGCCACATCGCCTCCGGGACCTTCCGCAATCGCGATCATCTCGCCGGCATGCTCGAGATGGTGTTCCCGCTCGCGCTCGCACTCTTCCTGTTCCACCTCGGGCGCACCCCGCGCCATGACCGCCCCAGCCGCAGCCGGCGCCAGCGGCTGATCGGGATGTTGCGGGCCGGCGGGCGCCCCAGCCAGGCCCTGGTCCTGCTCGCCATGCTGTTGCTGGTCGGCATCGTGCTCACCCGCTCGCGCAGCGGTATCGTCCTGGCGATGCTCGGGATCGTCCTCACCGCGAGTCTCTTCGCCCGCTACGTCGGCAGCCGTGAGACCTTCGGCATGGTCGGACGGCTCCTGACCCTGGCCGTCGGTTTCGCCGCCGCACTCGGGCTCGCCCCGGTGCTCGATCGGTTCTCCACGAGCGCCCTGGTCGCCGACGCGCGTTGGTCGATCGCCACCACCACCTTCGATGGCGCCGGCCGGCTGCTCCCGCTCGGCAGCGGGCCCGGCACCTACCCGGACGCCTACCTGATCAACCAGCCCATAGAGTTGGGACAATGGTTCATCCCGCACGCGCATAACGACTATCTCGAGGCGCTCTACGAGACCGGCCTGTGGGCGCCCGCGCTGCTCGTGCTCTTCCTGGGGCTCGGCGCGCGCCAGTGGTCGCGACTGATGGACGGGGTCGAGTGGTCGGAGTTTCGCTGTATTCAGATCGGCGCCGGGGTCGGGCTGACCCTCCTGCTCGGCCACAGCCTCACCGACTACAACCTCCACACCCCCGCCAATCTTGGCTATTTCGCCTTCCTGGCCGGCCTGTTTTTCGCCCCACCCGGGCGCCTACCGGTGACTCACGGCAAGCAGCGGCGCGAGCGCCGCACCAGGACCATGCAGGCGATGGCGAGCGCGCCGACGACGCCTCGTGCATTAGATGCACCGGTCGCCGATCGTCGGCCGCGCAACCCATTCGACGCCTGAGCGAGCGCTTGCACCGTGAACCAACCGCCCGCACCGCCGATCGGCCCCAACGACCTCCCGACAACGCGGGCGGCGACCGCCGCGGCCCTCGCGGCACTGCATGAGCGCCTGCCCCGACTCCTGTTAGCAGCACCGCGGGACGCCCACGCCGCCGCGACCCTGACGCGGCTCACCCGACAGATCGCCAGCTACCTGGAGCAGGTCGGGCGGCAGTTGGCAGCGGCGGCCCCGGCCAGCGCCGAGGCCGACGGCGGCGCACCGCGGCAGGCGGCGGCTGACGACACACTCGCCCGTACCCGCAGCGAAGCCGAGCAACTGCTTGCCCTGCTCGATGGCTTCCTGGCGGCCCCCGATGCCGAACCGCACCGCCGGTTACTCGAAGACACCGTCATCCGGATCACCGGAACCCAGCCGGCGCGGCCGAGCGATTGGCCCGACCCGCCCCCGGCACCGGCACAGACACCGGCCCACCTGCCGACGAGCACGGCCACCGGCGAGGCGCCGCGCCTGGAGATTCACCGGCTCGACTCCGCCGAGCGCGACTGGTGGCAAGGCCAGCTCGAGGCCCTGCGGCGCCGGACCAACCTGGCACTGCTCCTGGCCATCATCGCCTCCGCCGCGCTGGCCGCCCATTGGCTCGATGACGCCCCCCTCCCCCGCCCCAGGCCCGCGGCACCAACCGCCGCGGATCCTGCGGCTTCGGCCCAACCGCCACCGGCCTGGCGCCCCGATCCGGCCGCCCCCGATCGCCGACCAGCCCCCGAGCGCCCCGAGCGGTTGGCCGAGCTAGAGGTGCAAGTGCTGCGACTCACCGCGCGGCTCGACGCTCTGGAGACACCCCAGGTCGCCGCAGATCGGCCGCCGCCTCACGAAGAACAGCAGGCGACCACCGACCCACCCGCACCGCCCCCGGCACCGGCGCTGGCTCAACCGGTCCCGGACCCGCCGGCCGCGGCCGACCAACCGAGTTTGGAGCAAGTCAGTTATGGCATCCAGATCGCCGCCGTGCCCCGCCGCGACCTCCGCGCATTCATCGCAGAGCACGCGCTTGACCCGCAGCGCATCCATATCGAGACCACCCGCGCCGGGGTCATCATAATCTCCGGCCTATTCACCGATAAGGCCCAAGCGCGCGAGGCGCTCAACGCCCTCCCAGCCAACCTGAAACGGCTGCGCCCATTTGTCCGCACCTTCGCGCCCGGCAAACAACCGCCCGTCATCGCGTCCGAACCCCTCGGGCAACTCCGGTAGGAGCGGCCCCAGGCCGCGACGGATCACGGTGAGATTTTATGATCCGATGAATCATCAAGACGTTAAGAAGGGACACACGCCCAGCGACCTTGAGCATGATTCCGGTAGCAGCCTCTCACCCGGCGCTCGTCACACCGCGCGAGCGGTGTCACTCAGGTACCGCGCGCTCTGCGCCAAGGGTGTCGGTGGCCGCATCGATGATCGCGGCCGCCCAGCGCCGCACCCCAAACCGATCTGTTATTCGACAGCCCTGAAAATAAACCTGCTTCTCGCCCCATAGTTCCAGAAAAACACACCGCCGGTCGCCGCCATCTTGGCTAACAGAACATCCACCGGCGTATATTGAATCAACACCCACAGGACGGCCTGATTGATCGCCAGGCCGACGGCACTGACAACGAACACCAGCAGCACCTCGTGGTGGCTAGCGAACCTGACACCACTGTCAAAGACATAACGAATGGACAGAAAGTAATTGACCGCCGTCGCCAGCCCAAAGCTCACAACGGCTACCGGAAACCAGGGCAGCCCAACCCCCTTGACCAACAGCCCAAACAGCCCGATATCGACGGCAGCCGCCGCGCCGCCGACAAAAAAATAGCGGAAAACTCTCATCGCAGTAGATTGTATTTAAAGATACAGACCAAGGCCCGTACCCCATCGCGCCAACCGATCTTCTTGCCTTCGGCGTAAGTACGGCCATAGTAAGAAATGCCTACCTCGTAGATCCGGCATCCCGTCTTCGCGATTTTGGCGGTGATTTCAGGCTCGAAGCCAAAGCGATTTTCCTCGATCTCGATCCCCTGGACGATTTCACGGCGGAAGGCCTTGTAGCAGGTTTCCATATCCGTCAAATCCAAATTCGTGAACATATTCGACATCAGCGTCAAGAAGCCATTGCCGACACGGTGCCAGAAATAGACCACGCGATGCGCATTCCCACCCATAAAGCGCGAACCGTAGACCACATCCGCTTTTCCATCCAGAATGGGCTTGAGAACGATTGGATACTCTTGCGGATCATATTCCAGATCCGCGTCCTGGACGATGACGATGTCGCCCGTGGCCGCCTTGAAACCAGTCCGCAGGGCCGCGCCTTTCCCCTGATTCATTTCATGATAGAGAATCTGATTGACCTTGGGCGCGATTCTTTCACGTAAGACATCGCGTGAGCCATCGTCCGAGCAGTCGTCCACCACGATGATTTCCTTATCGGGATAGGCCGACTGACGCACCGCGTCGACGATCGACTCGATCGTGTCCCGCTCGTTATAACAGGGAATGACAATCGTGAGTTTCATGGTATCGGAACCCGTTGCGATGAAGCATCCAGCGCCGCCCGCGCGGCGCTCGTAATATTCCGACGCGACATACGTCGCGGCCGGGGGCCGCCCCTACCGCCGTAGGAGCGGCCCCCGGCCGCGACGAGCTCCCACAAGTATATCTCTCAGTCAGTACGAACGCGCAGAATAGAGAGGCCAGCCAGAACGACGATCAAGCCCGCTCCATAGACTGGACAAGTATTCGCAGACACCAAACCCTGTGGCGTTTGGGAGCGCCGACATTCTGTCGGCGACGGCGCGAAGCGCCGTTGGGTCCTCACGAAAACAACGCCCCTTGCGCTTAACCGCGAAACCGCGAACCTCCGGCGGCGCGTTGGCCGACAGAATGTCGGCGCTCCCAGGCGCTAGCGTACACGACACGACACGACACCGATTCTTGCCCAGTCTCTCCAGCGGAGTCACGCATGTGTGAGGCGCTCTGCGCCGGGAGCGCCGGCGGCCGGAGTTATGATCAAGAACCGATGATCAAGGTCAGCCCCCGACAGCCGCTGAGTTTCGACGCCAATCAGCTCGACCCTTGCCGATCGACTCTCTATCGCTGGCCATATCGAACTTGATAACAACACACTTTTCAGCAACAAAAGCAAACCAAAACAACAACCAGGGAACAACGATATAGAGCTGCCGCGGATAAGCGCTCACCAGAGTGGTCAAAAATAGATAGACTAGAATAAGAGTAACGACAAAGCCTATTTCGAGCGGAATATTTTTGAAGTTATAGATCGTGGCGATTATAGAAAAAATCATCATCGTCAAAATAATGCTATTCGGAGGAAACCTAACTAAAGTCTCTTCCCGCTGATAAATGTAGCTATTCGGAACTCCAAAAAAAAGACGGCCGACATTCGACAGGCAATTCCTTAGGTACTTTACCGGATGGGTCAATATATTATTGATTGCGATCCGCTTAAGCGCATCGTCGCGTTCTACCCCCCTAAATTGACTCACGTAATCAATATCTGCCTGATGGTTTTTCGCAAAGCTGGCAGCGTTACATAAGGCACTTGCAGCGGAACCGCAATTCGCGGTAAACGACTCATTATTCCAATCGCCAAACTCACCCTCGAACGGCGTACTCATCCAATAGAGCGAAAGCCCTCCGGAGTTACCGAAATATAGCGCCTTACCAGTTAGGCTATAAGTATAAAATAGATACGGGACGTTGACAGCAAAGGCCAGCGAAAGAATGAAAAGTAATTTTTTATTCTTAGCGGGCTCGATCTTAAAAAAAAATAATAAAAATGAAATAAAAAGCAAAATCACTATCACATAACCAAAAATGATCTTGGTCAGCGCCAGGTAGCCAATAACCACACCCAGCAAAAACTGAAAACCTATAGCCGAGCCGGACTTGAACGATTTCGCAACCAGGTAAACGACAAGCGCAGTCAAAAATGAAGCAAGAGGCTCGGTCGAAATAGAGTAGAGCTCTTGATAAGAAACATAATAGCACGCCCACAAGAAAGAAAAAAACAAAGCTTTCTGTCGCGACGCATATTCCTTAACAGCATAAAACAACAAAATAATCGAAAAATACTGAAAAAACGCATTCGCCAAGGTCATGGAGACCAAAGGCATCTTAAAAAAAACAAAAGGCATCAAGAAAACCGGATATCCAGGGCCACTCCACAAGTTAATATCAGGCGCGGGCGCCGAATAGAAACCGTTTAATAAATTATTTGCGAATTCATTATACCTCGCGCCATCGCCGTGCATCGCGTCAGCATGAAACGACAGCACAATAAGAACAAATAAAAACAAAAAAGGCAGAAAGATCAACCAAGGAGAACTGTGTAAATAAATTTGCCAAAACCTTTTCATCGTACACCCAAGCTGTCAGCACTATGATTTTTCGTCCTTGATCGTCGTGCCGGCCAACGAAGGTCTATCCTCAACCGGAGGTCGAGGCTTTAGCCGGTGGCGGTTCCCGACCTAACCAAGGAAAACCAGTCGTGCCTGCGCGCCGGACCGGCTAACGGCCATGGAAGGTGTGCCTGCCACCCCTGAACATGAAAGTGTGTCAGGCTAACGGGGCACTCCTGCGCTCTCCTGTCGTTTTTGCGTGAAAAATACTTCAGCGACATTGGCTTGCGACGACTTTCACGG
>NZ_CAJAXH010000088.1 GCF_903946935.1 uncultured Thiodictyon sp. | reverse complement strand
GACCCGCCCGTATCGAGTGTTGGTCCCGTTGCGGAGTGGGGTAACCCGCGAACAAGAATATGGGGCAAGCGTACACAGAGAATCTTGTAGGCCGTAGGGGAAATCGCGTTCCCTGAAGTGCTGGTACAGCTTCGAAATGCCCAATGCGGATGCCGACAGTTTTAACGTGCTGGAAGGCAATATGAAGCGCTCGGTTCATCGCGAGAGCGCGGATGTCCGCCGGAGTCCTCAGGCCGTGGCATGTAAGAAGAGAGACGTTGGAGAACTCGGGAAGCCCCGTCGGCTCCTGGATGAAGTAAGATGATGAAGCCGTCAGTGTTGGGACACGTAAGGGTGATGAGCCCGGAAACGGCGTGGGCACGGGTGGAGTCATCGTGCATGGAGCATCCAGGCAGGCTGGCAACAGCCGTATGCTGACGAGGTGTCTTATCGGGCATAGTAGTCGGAGGTTGGGAAAGCCAGCCACATGGCGAAGGACCCGACGGAAGTACGCAGCCCACAAAGGAAACTCGTGCCGGACATGCAGGATCGGAGCACACGAGCCAACCTCACTGTAGGGCATAACAACTGGGCCTTGTAACGGGTAACTGTGAAGGTCCGCGCGACTGTGAGTACAACCGAGGAACCGGATGCGGGAAAACTGCACGTCCGGGATTGCGCCGGGGGCGCCGGGTAACCGGCGTTCCTACGGCGGAGAGCGTCTCCCATTCCGCTTCGACGCGGTGGTCATTCTGCCTGATCACCTGCATGCGATCTGGACCCTGCCGACGGGCGATGACGATTTCTCCGAACGTTGGCGGCTGGTGAAATACCGTTTCTTTTACCGCTCGCCACCAACCGACGTAACGCGTCGATCTTTGGCGGCGAAGCCGGAAAAGGGACTCTGGCAGCGGCGATTCTGGGAGCATTGCATTCGCGATGACGCCGATTTCGCCCGCCATCTGGATTATCTCCATTACAATCCGGTGAGGCATGGGCTGGCGGGGCGGGCGGCGGATTGACCCTATTCCAGCTTTGCCCGCTTCGTGGCGCTTGGCGTTTACCCGATGGATTGGGGGTGTCCGGCCGGGGTGGCGGAAATCGCGGGTGATGGCGCAGAGTGAGGGAACCTGAGAGTGAGTCGATGGGCATCGCTCGCGCTCTGCCCATCCTACGGACTTCAGGGCGGCGAGGATGTCAATCTCAGACGGCGCCCATCGGCTGGAGCGAGAAGCCCTTGAGGTTCTGCGCGAAGCGCTCCAGTGCCTGGATGCCAGTGGCCTCGGCGGCGCGGCACCAGTCCTGCAGGTTGCCGAGCAGGACGTCCTGGCTCGCGGTGCTGCGTCCCCAGATCGCCTGGAGGCGCTCGCGGAATTGATAGACGGTGGCCAGCGTTTGGCTCTGGGCCAGCAGGTGTTCCAGCGTGGCGTGGGCGGCGGCATCGAGTCGGCTGCCCTCGCGTGCCAGCAGACGGCGGTAGTGGGCGGCGTCGCGGCTCAGTTCGGCCCGCGAGACCGGGGTCAGAACCTCCTTGGTGTAGCGGGCGAAGACGTGCATCCGGCTCGCCACCACGGCGCGAAGCGTGTCCATGTCTGCCAGCGGCTTGCCCTTGATGACGGTCAGGCGGGGTGCGACCCGCTTGATGCGGGCGAGGCGCAGTGTACTCAGCGCGCGGATATACAGCCAGCTCAGATCGAGCTCCCACCACTGGCAGGAGAGCCGCGCGGAACTGGGGAAGGCGTGGTGGTTGTTGTGCAGTTCCTCGCCGCCGATCAGGATGCCCCAGGGGACGATGTTGGTGGAGGCGTCCGCGGTCTCGAAGTTGCGGTAGCCCCAGTAGTGGCCGATGCCGTTGATGATGCCGGCCGCCATGATGGGTATCCACAGCATCTGTACGGCCCAGATCGCCGGGCCATAGAGCCCGAAGAGCAGCAGATCCAGGATCAGCATCAGGGCCAGCCCGTACCAGTGGCGGGGGGTATACAGAT
The DNA here is from genome assembly GCF_903946935.1 of uncultured Thiodictyon sp. Lineage (GTDB taxonomy): Bacteria > Pseudomonadota > Gammaproteobacteria > Chromatiales > Chromatiaceae > Thiodictyon. The sequence goes on along the minus strand of NZ_CAJAXH010000088.1, from coordinate 23,972 downwards.
GGCGCTCCAGCCAGTCGTCCGGGGTGGCCTGGCCATAGCGCTCCAGGGTCTGCGCATCGGCTGCCGCCGCCCGGTAGACCTCATAGCCCTGGGTCAGGATCTTTTGCAGCCCAAGGACTTGCGGGCTGTGGGGGTCCAGCGCGGTCTCGACCTTGGCGTGGTGCAGCCGGTGGACCGCGACCCACTCCTTGGTGACCGCGCCGGTGGTGAGCCACAGCCAGCAGCGCATGAAATGCTCCACCGCCGGGTGCAGGTCCAAGGCGCGGTGGGCTTGGGCGCGGTGCAGATAGATGGTGACCGCGGCGATGGTCAGATGGGTCATGGCGAGTGTGATCAATACCGCCTGCCAAGGCGAATAATCAAGGATACCGTGCAGGGTCATCAGGAACTCCGGAGGGGAGGGTGGTGCGGGCATTTAGGGGCCGCAGTCGGCGGGTGCCGTGCGGCCATGGTGTTAGTACCTGCGCGTCGTGGTGGTGGTTGACCGCGTGGCGTGCGACGGCCTTGTGACCACGGTGGTCGAGCTCGTGTCCGGCGTCACCAGCACTGAGTCAACGCCGGTTCGCCCGGTCTGACCGGTTGGACCTTGCATCCCGGACGGCCCTTGCGGACCAGTGCAGGCACCCAAGCCAAGTACGCCGATCGCCGCGACGCAGAGGATTTGATATTTCATTTTGATATCTCTCGAAAAATAGGGGAGGGCCAGCGTTGGCAACCCTGGTCGGCGTCGTCGAGGTGAGCGACGACTGCCGCCGGCGGCTATCAGGGGAGGGTGTCGATCGTCGATCTACCGGCCGTGCTGGGATCAACCGCAGTGGCAAGCGACTCCGTCGTGATGGTGGCCACAATAGGTGGCAAGACCCATGCGGTCAGTACGGTGGGGAACATAACGCAGGGCGGCGGCCCGCGGTGTCTGGCACTCGCGGCGCGGAGCGCCTGGCACAGGGGTGACACCGCTGGAGCGGTGTCACCAGAAAATGCGGTGTCGTCAGGGCGTCTACAACACGCCAGCCCTTTTGATCTCGAAATAGCGATTGACCAGGGCGATGGGGAGTTGCGCGGGGAGCAGGTCCAGTACCTGGATGCCCAGATGCCGCAGGCGCTCCTGGTGCTCCCGGCGTTCGGCCATCCAACCGTGGACGGCGTGGAAGCGCAGGGCCTCATCCAGGGTGTCGATCGGGGCCTCCAGGGCGCGGTCCAGGGCGGCCTCGCGTAGGTCCGCGATCACCACCAGGTGGCGGCGGCGCAGGAGTTGGGCGGCCTGGGCCAGGCCTTCCTGGTCCTCGTCGCGGCTATTGGTCAGGATCGCCACCAGGGCGCGGCGCGGCATGGCGGCCAGCAGGGCGCGGGCGGCGACCTGGGGGTCGGCCGCCTCCAGGCTTGGCTGGAGGTCATAGACGCCTTGGAGCAGCCGGTTGACGGTCCCGGGCTCCTTGCGCGGGGCGAACCAGCGCTGCGGTCCGCCGTAGGTCATGAGTCCGACGGCATCGCCTTGGCGCACGGCCACATAGGCGAGCAGGAGCAGCGCGTTCAGGGCCTCGTCCAAATGGCCGCGACCCTGATCGCGGTGGCGCATCCGCCGTCCGCAGTCCAGCAGGAAGACCAGGCGCTGGTCGCGCTCGTCCTGATACTCCCGGGCGATCACCTTGCGCATGCGCGAGGTCGCCTTCCAGTCGATCTGGCGCAGTGAGTCGCCCTCCCGGTACTCCCGCAACTGGTGGAACTCGGCCCCGCTGCCGAGTCGGCGCAGCCGCCGTACCCCGAGTTGGGCCAGTTGGTCGTTGGCGGCCAGCAGGGTGTAGCGGCTGATCTCGGCAAAGTTGGGGAAGACGCGCAGGGTCTCCGCCGGGGGCAGTACCCGGGTGCGCCGCCACCAGCCCAGGGGCGAGCGGGTGGCGACATCGCAACCGGGGAGCGGGAAGTCGCCGCGATTGGGCGGGCACAGGCGGTATTGGATGCGGCCCTGTTGGCGGGGTCCCAGGTTCAGGTCGGCGGGCAGGCCGCGCACGGCGAACTCGCCCGGGTGCAGGTCGTGAAGGCTGAGTGTGAGTGTCTGGTCCGACGGGTTGGCAAGCTCCAGGGTCACCGGGCTCCAGACCCCCAGCGGCAGGGCCCGGCCCATGCGCCGCGTGATCCGCGGGTTTGGGAGCCGGCGCAATGCCAGCCAGTCGCCCAGGGCGACGGCGGCAATCAGCAGCCCGCCGCCCTGCCACAACGGTGAGAGCCAAGGCAGCCAGGCGGCGGCGAGGCCGATAGCCGTCCAGGCGGCCAGGGCGAGGAGCAGCGGGGTGCGAGGGTGCATATTGCTGATTTCTTCATGGTGCTGGCGGGGGTGCCGGCGCTGCGGTCCTAAGACCGCGGCGCCGGCACCCCCGCCAGCAAGTCGACCAGGACGTCGTCGGGGCGGTAGCCCTCGATCTCCAGGTCGGCGGTGAGCTTGAGCCGATGCCGCAGCACCGCGGGGGCCATGACCTTGACATCGTCCGGGGTCACGAAGCCGTTGCCCTCGATCAGTGCATGACCGCGGGCGGCGCGCACCAGTGCAATGGCGGCGCGGGTGCCGGGGCCGGTCTCGATCCCCTGCCAGTCGCGCGCCGCCCGCACCAGGCGCACCGCGTAGTTGAGCACACTGTCGTCCATCCGTAGCCCCGCCGCCGCCTGCTGCACCGCCAGCACGTCCGCGGGCGCCAGGACCTGCGTGACCCGGGAGGTGTCGAGCCGGTCGCCGATTTGCCCGCTGGTCATCTGGCGCACCACCGCCAACTCTTCGTCCACCCCCGGATAGTCGATGAAGACCTTGAGCAGGAAGCGGTCGAGCTGGGCCTGGGGCAGTGGATAGGTGCCCTCCTGTTCGATGGGGTTCTGGGTGGCATAGACCAGGAAGGGGGCGGGTAGCGGCAGGGCCTCGCCCTCGATAGTGACCTGTTGCTCCTGCATGGCCTCCAGCAGGGCGGACTGGGTCTTGGCCGGGGCGCGGTTGATCTCATCGCCCAGGAGCAGGTTGCAGAAGATCGGGCCGCGCCGGATGCGGAACCCCTCGCTCTTCATGTCGAACAGTGCGTGGCCGGTGACATCGCTCGGCATCAGGTCCGGGGTGAACTGGATGCGGGCGAACTGACCGCCCAGGGCCTGCGCCAGGCCGCGCACCAGGAGCGTCTTGCCCACCCCCGGCACCCCTTCCAGCAGGACATGGCCGGCGGCGGCCAGTGCGACCACGGCCTCGCGGATCACCTGGGGTTGACCGACCAGTGCCTGGGCGACGGCGCCCTCCAGGGCCTGGAGTTGCCGGGCGGCCTCGGCGACCGTCACGCTGGGTTCCGATTGATTCATCGCGGCTCCTTAGTTCCGGAAGAGTTATTGTCACGCCAAGGCGCCAAGCTCGCCAAGGTTTTTCACTATGTTATTCGCTCTGGACGATGCATCTGGCAGCCGATCTCGATACCGGTGTTACCTTGCTGGTATTTCTTGGCGCGCTTGGTGCCTTGGCGTGAGTCATTGCGGGGCTTAGGTTAATGGGTACGGGCGGGCTGCGGGGCGGGCCCGGTGTCGGGGCCGCGTGCCGTCCCAGAGTGACTGGAGGATGCGCGCCTGGTCGATGAAGCCGGGGATATCCTGGACATCGATCTGCAAGGCGCGGGCGATCGGTTCGACTGGTTGGGCGCTGGCCTTGGCGATGGCCGCCGCCTGCTCCATGGGTCCCAGATGGCGCAGTTCGGGGCGCCGTCGCTGCCAGGCGCTGCGCACCTGACGATGGGTCGCCTCCACCAACTGGGCGGCGCGCCCATGGCGCCACAAAAACGCGGCGGCGGCATCCAGGTGTTCCAGCAGGTCGCGATGACGCCGATCCGGCGGGCCCGTCCGAGGTCCGAGTCGGGCGCCGAGCGACCAGCCCCAGACCAGGATCAGGACCGCCGCCGCGATCAGTGCGGCGGGTGCGGTGGCCCACAGCAGGGCGCCAAGCCAGGGGACCGCGCTGTCATAGAGCAGCCACACCTTGCCCCCGGCGGCCGGCCGGGCGAGCTGGGCCAGGAACAATGCGTGGTCATGGCGCCCGATGTGCTCGTTGGTGAGAAACTGCTGGTCGCTGGTCACCGTCAGCCACCCGGCGCCGACCGCCTGGCGCACCAGGTGGGTGTGCCCGTCCGCTTGGACCAAGAAGGCGTCGTTCGCTTCATTCTTCTCCAGATGCCATCTCGGATTGAATTCGACCGTCAGCGGCGCGCGCCCGTTGCCCCACTCGACCTCGGCCAGTCCGGTGTCGTTTCGGGTGAAGGTCTCAACCTTCTCAAGGCGGATGCCGAACTCACCCAGAAAGTCGTCCGCCTGCCGGTCATGGTCCCACAGGTCGATCGCCTCCACCACCAGACGGCCGCCGCCCTTGAGCCAGGCGCGCAGCGCCGCCCGGCGCCGCGCGTTGAGCGGACCCAGTCCGTTGACCACCAGCGTATCGGTGGTCGGCGGGGGCTGCCGCAGCAGGTCGCGCCCGGCGCGACTCTCCACCGGGACACCCAGACGGGTGAGGAAGCGCTCCGCGGCCAGGAAGGGGTTGCGGCGAGCCGCGGCGGTGGCGCCGATCGGGACCGTCTGGGGGCGGCGCTCGAAATTGGCAAAAAACCAGGAGGTGAGGGCGGCCGCGGCGATCAGGGCCAGGCCGCCCAGGCACAGATACAGGATGCGCCGGTCAGCCGGCATGATCGGCATCCTGCCTCGTCGCGGTTGGAACCCTGATCGGCTTATCGGCCCCGTCAGCCTCGAAAGACTCGTTCTCACGCCAAGACGCCAAGACGCCAAGGTTGTTCAGTGCGTTATCAGCCTTTGACGATTCACCCGGTGCCTGGCCCGTAGGGTGCGGCGACTCCTTTGTTTCCCTTGGCGTCTTGGCGCCTTGGCGTGAGCCATTTGGCCGAGGTTCAGGCTCGGCGCCGACGCCGGTCCAGCGCAGCCAGTCGGCGAGCCGCGCAGCGATGGTCTGCGGCTCCGGCGTGCGCTGGGCATAGGCCAGGGCCTGCCAGTCGCGGGTCAGTTGTCTGAAGGGGGCCGCCTCGGTGGTCCCCAGGTGGTCCGCGGCCAGGTGCAGACATTCGCCCTCGGTGGCGCCGTCCGGGATCGCCACCCCACGGTGGCGCAGGTGGGCGATACCACCCCGATAGAGCAGCGCCAGGGCGCCTCGCGCATCCCCGGCGGCGAGGCGTGCGCGCACCGCCTGGGCCAAGTCCGCCGCGCCCGGGTCCGCTGCGGCGTCGAGTGACGCCACGGTCCCGGTCGGGCGCGCCGCTGGCCGGGCGCGCCGCCGCCAACTCCCCGGCTGCCAGTCGCGCAGGATGCGTTGGAGCAACAGTGCGAGTGCGGCGACCGCCAGCACCGCCAGAAGCGCCTTGAACGCGCGTCCCAGGATCACGGCCAGGTCGCCCAGCGCGTTGAACCAGCGGGGTTTGGACGGTTCCCGGTCTTTCGGTTCCTCCCCGATATAGGTCCAGACGCTGCGCTGGCGGGTATGCCCGAAGGTGTCGTCGGCCAGGACCTCGGTAATCAGTGTACGTGCGGCCTCCGGTTCCGGTAAGGGTTGCCGCACGGCCTTGGCGTGCGCCGGCGGGCCGGGCCAGGCGAGCAGCACGGCGACGCACGCGAGGCCCGTCAGCGCCGCGGCGCGCCCGCTGGCGGTTCGGGGCCGCGGCGCACCGCTGCCCGCTGGGGCGCTGGCCGCGTGTACCCGACGAAAGGCCAGTTCCAGGTCCCAGGCCTCCAGTTCGGTGCGGCGGCCGATATAGAGCGCGAAGCCCCCGCAGACATAGAACGGCGCGATCACCGAGCCGGCGAGCAGGTAGCACCCGGCGCTTACCCAATAGGGCCAGGATTGGGAGTCGGTCAGGGCCGCCTCCAGGTCGAGGCCGGGCAGCCCTTCTGGAATCATGTAATACAGCGCGAGCAGTAGCCCACCCCACAGGATGGCCTCGAAGTGATAGCAGATGAGGGTCAGCCAGGCGGCCCCGGCGCCCTGGCTCAGGAGCCGTCGGCGGGCCCGCAGCGCCTTGCCGCCCAATCCCTCCAGGAGCCCGATCGGCAGCACAAAGGAGCGGCGGGCCGTGAGCCGCCGCCAGAGTAGATAGGGCAGCAGGCGGCGTGTCCAGGCGGCCCGCAGCATGCCCGGCGCCGCGCGCAACGGCACCGGCTCGCCGAAGAGGGCGCGGCTGATCCACCAGACCAGGGGCGCCTCATAGAGCGGTTTGAACCACCACACCAGGATGCCCCACCAGTCGGCCCGCGCGCCGCTGAGGAGCAGGGCCAGGAGCGCCACGGGCAAGACACTGAGCCACCAGAGTGCCCACAGGGTCGGAAACCAGGCGCGGGCCAGGGCGAAGCCCAGGTCGAGTCGCTCCCAGACGCCACGGGGCCGCAGGGCGATGGTGATCCGGTCAAGCTCCATGGTCGGCCCCGGGGGCGGCGCGTCCCGCCAGCGCGAAATACAGCGTCACCGCCACCCACCCCAGGGCGCCCACCAGGTATTTCACCCCGGCCGGTGCCCCACCCGACGACCAGAAGGCCTCCACCACGGCCGCCAGCAGCAGCATCAGCGCCGCCCCGCCCACCAGCACCACCGCATCGCGTGCATTGGCGCGTAGCGCTCCCAAGCGGGTCTGATGTCCGGGGGCGAGGAGAGCCCGCCCGAGCAGGAGCCCGGCCGCCCCGCTGATGACGATGGCGGTGAGCTCAAATGGGCTGTGACCGCTGACGAATGGCCAGAAGGCGCTGCCGAACCCCAGGTGGGTCAGATGACCGGCCGCCGCGCCGATGGTGAGGCCGTTGAAGACCAGGATCAGGACGCTCCCGAGCCCCAGCAGCAGCCCCGCGCCGAAGGTGCGGAAGCCGATGCCGATGTTGTTCATGACGTAGAAACCGAACATCTGGAAGTCGGTGTCGGCCTGGCGATCTGCGCCCCGCCCGGGCTTGGCGGCGCCCGGGTCGTACATGGACTCCAGCTCGGTCACCTGATGCGCCGACATCAGGCTGTAGATCAGCTCGCTGTCCTGACCGCAGGCAAGCCCCATGAACGCCGCGGGCAGGAAGAACAGGGCCGCCGCCAGGGCGCAGACCCGGGCGTGACTGCGCAGGGTGCGGGGAAAGGTGGTGGCCATGAAGCCCAGGGTCGGGGCCAACCAGGCGAGCCGGCGGCGGTACAGGCAGGGGTAGCCGCGCCGCACCAGGTCGTGTAATTGTGCGATCAGGCCCGGGGCGTAGCGGCGGGTGCGGGCCAGGGCGTAATGGGCGCACAGGCGCCGATAGAGTGCCGGGAAACGCGCGAGTTCCCGATCTACCGTCGGGTCGGGGCGGCGAGCGCGGCCCTCCAGGTCGGCGAGTAGTCGGCGGTAATCCGCCCACTCGGTCGCGTGGGTCGCCTCGAAGGGGCCTTGGCGCATCCGTTAGTCCCCGACCCGGCCCTGGGCCAGCCAACTCCCGTAGCCCTGGACCTGCTCCACCGCCGCGAGTCCGCGGGTGTCCGTCCGCCCGTCGGGGGACGCTGACAGGTGCGCGAGCAGGGTCTCGGCCAACTCGATCCGGCGGGGTGCGGACAGGTGGTCCGAGCGCTCGCAAAAGGCCAGGATCGACTGCTGGGTCGCGAGTGGCAGCCCCAGCGGGGGTTGGCGGGGCGGGGCGTCCAGGAGCGCTGCGCCGGTGCGCTCCCCGGTTTGCCCCGGGGTCTGCCGGGGGCGTCGCTGCGCATAGACCACCAGGGTCCCGGCGGCCAGGTCCCCGAGCCGGCGGAAGTCCCGATCGGCCAGGGTACTCAACAGACCCACCCCATAAAATAGCGGCAGAAAATCCACCACCCTCAGTAGATTGCGGATCAGCGACGCCGGCAGTCCGACCGGGGTACCGTCGTCGTGGACCACCATGAGCCCGAGTGAGCGTTTGCCGGGCGTGGCTCCGCTGAACACCTCGAAGGCGACCGGGTAGAGCCAGTCGAGCAGAAAGGCGGCGATCAGGCTCAGTCCGAGGCCGAACCCGGACAGCACCATCAGGGGGCTCAACACCAGGTAGACGATCGCCCGGATGGCACCGTCCGCAATCAGGGCCAGGGCGCGCGGGGCCGGACCCGCGACGCGCAGGCCGAGATCCACCCCCTCCGGGGTCTCGTTCAGCCGGACGGTATCCACCGGCACCGATTGGGTTCGCGGACCGATGGCCGACGCTATGTGCATCTGCGGCCTCAATGCCCGCCAAACAGCGTCAAGGGGAAACGCTCGGTGATGAGGATCACCGGGCGACCGCCAATGACTATACGATAGGTGCGGAACACGAATCGCTCGTTGTCGCCCGCCGGTCCCGGCGCCGGGCCGGGCGCTGATCCGGGTGGCTCACCCGGGGCGTCGTCCCCGTGGTCCAGACCCACGTCCAGCACCTCCCGGTAGCTCTCCAGCCCGCTATCGCGGATCAATACGCCGATGCCGATCTCCCGATCGATCAGGCGCCGCCGGAAGTCCGGCGGAATCAGCTCAGTGCGGATCAGTGACAGGGCCTCGGCGAAGATGCGCCCGCTGTGGACCCCGCGCAGCCGGGCATCGCGGATCAGACAGCGGTCGCCGGCGGCCAGGCCGATCCAGGGCACCGGCTCCTCGGCCGTCTCGAAGCGCTGCTCCAGCGTGTCCACCGCCACCGGCTCCCAAAAATAGGCCTCCAGGGCCTTGGTCACGGTGCCGTCAGTGACCAGGAGTGCGCGCAGAAAGGGGGCCAGCTCGGCGAGCTGGATCATCGCGCCCTGGTCGTCGCGGATCGCGGCGCCCGCGAGATAACCGTCACAGCGGAAGGGGGGGTCGTCGAGTGGACGACCGTAGTAACGGCGCATCACTAAATTCCTTAATTTTGTCTATGGCTAAAAGCCGACGCTGGACCACTTGAGCGGATTGTGCCCGAGTGCGGCCCCTGGCTCCAGTGTCGCCGGGGGCTAGCTCTTGGGCTTCTCAAGGTCCAGCGTCGGGCAAATTTGACCGGTTTTGGAGTACAAAAAGCCGAAGTAAACATTTTTTCTTGTGGTAATTGCTCCCCTTTTTTTGGTCTTGGCCTTGATGTTCTGCCCTATATGCCGCAAGCTTGGTAACCGGGTCCGACTCTTTCGGTTAAGCTGTCGCTTGACCGCCGTGCCCATGACTCGGATCCTGATATCGCCACCTACTGCCCAGGGCGCACGCGCGTCGTTGGCCGCGGTGTGGGGGGGATTCGGAAATACCCGAACCTGTGTTATAAAAAGAGGGCCTCTTGGCTCAACCTACGGAGATTCTACCGATGACCAAAATCGTCAAGCTCGCTTCCCTGTCCGCCGCCGCTCTGATCGGCGCTACCCTGATCGGTGGCTGCACCGACCAAACCGCTCGTGACCAGGCCCAAGCGGCCATGGACGCCGCCAAGGGCGCCCAGGCCTGCTGCGACACCAACACCGAGCGTATGAACGCGATGTATCAGAAGACCATGCGCAAGTAGAGCTGGTCGGCTAAGCCGCGCCGGCTTCCCACCAGTTGTGGGAGGCCGGTGGCGGCCGCCACCGCCCGGTCGACCGCCTTCCAATCGATTTCAAGTCCTTGCGTGTTCACCACCGATTCCGGTATCACTGAGCGCGCGGGTTTCAGCTTCGATTTATCATCGACATTGACCTCCAGATAGAGGTCATCCCCCAGCCAGCCGAGCTTGTAGGGCTGATCCACGATCGTCACCGTGGTCCCCTTGGGCACCTGCGGGAACAGCTCGATAATGCCCTCGTTGTTCATGCGGATACAGCCATGACTGACCGGCATCCCCAGGCCCCAGGGCTTGTCCGTTCCGTGGATCAGATAACTGGGTACGCTCAGGCGCATCGCATAGGGGCCGAGCGGGTTGTCCGGACCCGCGGGCACCACCGCCGGCAAGATGTCACCCTGGGCCGCGTGCTCGGCCCGGATCGAGGCCGGCGGGGTCCAGGTCGGGCCCTTGATCTTCTCGGCGATCGAATAGGTGCCGAGCGGTGTACTCCAGCCCTCGCGCCCGACGCTGATCGGGTAGCTCTGGACCTCGTCCGGTTTGCCCGGCGGGTAGAAATACAGACGCATCTCCGGCCGGTTCAGGACCAGCCCGGAGCGCGGCGTGTCGGGCAGCACGTACATGCTTGGGACCAGTACCTCGCGCCCGTCGCCGGGCACCCACATATCGACCTTGGGGTTGGCCTGCTCCATGTCCTGATAGCCCAACTGATTTTGCCGCCCGATGTCGAGCAGGGTGTCATGCTTGCGGCTCTTAATATAGAAGGGCATGCCCACCACGCTATCGCCTGGGTGCGCATACCTGAAGGTTTCAGCCTGGGCGCCCGGGACCCAGCCCGTGACGACACCGAGGCCCAGCGCCACCGCGCCGGCCACGGCGGCACGCCCCGGTACACCGGACGATTCTGCTTTCGACTTCATTAACTTCACTCTTTTACCTCGTGAACACGATGAAAAAACTGTCGCGATTGTCTCACGTCCGCAATATCGGGGTCGCCGCCCATGTCGATGCCGGCAAGACCACGCTGACCGAACGCATCCTGTTTTATACCGGCGCCTCCTACAAGATCGGCGAGGTCCACGACGGCGCCGCCCACATGGACTACCTGGCCGAGGAGCAGCGCCACGGCATCACCATCACCTCCGCGGTCACCAAGGCCCCCTGGCGCGACCACCTGATCCAGGTGGTCGACACCCCCGGCCATGTGGACTTCACCATCGAGGTGGAGCGCGCCATGCGGGTGCAGGACGGCTGCATCCTGGTGCTGGATGGGGTGCGCGGCGTGGAGCCTCAGACCGAGACCGTGTGGCGCCAGCGCGCCCGCTTCAACCTGCCGGCGCTCTTTTTCGTCAACAAGATGGACCGGCCGGGGGCCGATTATCGGGCCGCGCTGGCCGCCATCCGCCAACGACTCAAGGCCGAGCCAGTACCGATCGCGATCCCCCTGGCCGACGACCACGCCGTGGTCCATCTGATCGACCGCACCCTGATCCGTTTTCAGGGCGAGCAGGGCGAAGGGGTCGCGACCGAGCCCTGCCCGGCGCACCTGTGGGAGGGTCTCGCCGCCGACCGCGAGGCCCTGGGGCTGGCCGCCGCCGAGTGGGACGACACCCTCACCGAGTCCGTGCTCGCCGGCCTGGACCCGGCCCCCGAGCTGCTGCGCGCCGCCATCCGCCGCGGCACGCTCGCCGGGCGGCTCTTCCCCTGTTACGGCGGCAGTGCGTTGCGCAACCTTGGGGTGCAGCCGCTGCTGGACGGCGTGATCGACTTCCTGCCCGCCCCGCTGGATCGCCCGCCCGCCATCGGCCGGCACCCCGACGGCAGCACTGAGGAGGTTGCCCTCGGCGGTGACGGCCCGCTGGTCGCCTTGGCCTTCAAGGTCCAGCTCTGGGACGGGCGCCGCCATGTCTTTGCCCGTATCTACCGCAACACCCTGAAACCGGGCGACACCGTCGAGTTCGTTAGCCCGGACGGTCAGACCCGTCGCGAGCAGGCGGCGCGCCTGTTCGATGTGGACGCCGGCAAGAAGACCAAGCTAGACCAGGCCGAACCTGGCGAGATCGTGTTGATCGCCGGGCTGCGCCACGTGACTACCGGCGACACCCTGTGTGCGCCCGGACACCTGCTCGGACTGGAGCGCATCGAGGCGCGCGCCCCGGTGCTCGGGCTCGCCATCGAGGCACTGGCCGGCACCGAGGAGGACAAGCTACTGGAGGTCCTGGACAAGGTTACCCAGGAGGACCCGACCTTGGCGGTGGAGGAGGACCCGGAGACCGGCCAGCGCCTGCTGCGCGGCATGGGCGAGCTGCATCTGCAAATGGTCTTGGAGCGGATGGAGCGCGAGTTCGGCGTGCGGGTGCGCAGCGGCCGCCCGGCCGTCGCGGTGCGCGAGACGATCCGCCGCGCGGCCTCCGCCGACGCCTTCTTCACCACCCCGCCGTCACCCGACGGCAAACACCCCGACCTGATGGCGCGGGTGGCGCTCACTGTCGCACCCCTGGCGCGGGGCGCCGGCATCCAATTGGTGATCAATCCCCGTTTACTGCCAGCGGGCGCGGTCCTCACCGAGGTACAGCGCCGGGCCATCGAGTCCGGTCTGCGCAGCGGCCTGGAATCCGGTCCATTGCAAGGCGCCGCCCTGCTGGACCTGGAGTTGGAGGTGCGGGAGGCCGAGCTCTTCGGCACCGGCTCCACCCCGGAGGCCCTGGCGGCGGCGGCCAACAAGGCGCTGCGCCAGGCCCTGGGCGCCGCCCAGCCCGCCCTGATGCAGCCGGTGATGGCGCTCGAGGCGATCACGCCGGAGTCTAACCTGGGGGCAGTGCTCGGCGATTTACAGTCGCGTGCGGCGATCATCACCGACACTGGCAACCGCGGCGAGACCGCCGAGGTCCGCGCCGAGGCCCCGCTCGCCGCCCTGCTGGGCTACACCACCACGCTGCGCAGCCTCACCCAGGGGCGGGGGCAGTTCACAATGGAGTTCCTGCGGTTCGACCTGGTGTGACGTCGCGGCCTGGGGGGCGCTCCTATTCCCGTAGGAGCGGCCCCCAGGCCGCGATTGGTTGCCACGAGGCGGGGTGCCGGAGTCCTGATCAAAGTCGGCCGTAGATTAACCTAAGTCCGGGAATTGCTCACGCCAAGGCGCCAAGCTCGCCAAGAAATACAATAGGGTAAGCGAAGTCACCAGATCGCCCGCCGGGTGAATGGCCCAAGGCAAATAAGGTGCCGCAAAACCTTGGCGAGCTTGTGGTGATAATTGCCCGTTCTAGGATCAAGGGCTCGACTGGCGATCAGGCCAAAGTTGAGTCGACCTTTCTCGTCTTGGCGCGGGCATCGCCCTCCGCACGTCCATCTGTACCGTGCTTCCAGTTGTTGGTTCACAGAATGGATCCCGTCGTCGTCAGACTCGGCTAGGACCCTCGTTGTGAGTTCTTGGCCCGTGATGATTGAATTCTTCAAACGACGTTGGGGAGCTGCGCATCGCGGTGCCTTGTTTGATGCACGAGAAAAACTCGAGCCCGGCCCCTTTGGCACTGTTTCTCAATGTAACGAATCTTACCCCTACATCAGGAATCCGCGATCTAAGCCGTGAGAAATGCCGCCTTCCCAATCTGAGGTAAGAAATTCGCGCACAGAGTTAAAGCAGTGCTCTATGACGTCAGCGTAAATTGGATTTTTGTGATAGGTCGCGGCATACGTAAACTCTTGATCCGTATTCTTTTGTTTTCTCAGGATGTAAATTTGGTCAATTTTGTATTTCTTTAAATTTACTGATTCCGTCAGCTTCAATCGCTCTGCAACAACAATGTACATCGCATTTGGGTTCTTTTGCTTGAGTTGGTCGGCGGCGGTGGAGACATCTTGCAGCATTGTTTTGTCAAGATATGTCTTGCACTCGATGGCTATGGCGGGTATGTCCCAGTGGTGTTCTTCCGAAATTGAAGAATCATCGCATTTCATCGTGGCTTTTACGCGTACGCCAATGGCAAAATCGTGGTCTTTTATTTCAACGAGGGCGTGCGGTTTTGTTACCATCTCCTTATAGGATGGTGCTCGAAAGAATACGTCTTTAAATGAGTGAGATTTTCCGATCAACGCTGTTTTAGAAATTCCATGAACGACATCTCTAAAAAGGTAATACATGAACTCTTCTAAAACAGAAGAGTGAAGGTTTGAGCGTGAATCAAATTTTTCTGCGTAATGCTGTTGATCTAAGAAATCCTTGTATTCGTTTAGTAGTCTTGCTCGCGTGGCAATGATTGCGGAGTCATTGTCCGTGGTTTCGGTGGTCGGGCCGATCAATTTTTCATTTGCTGATTTCCATTTGTTGTAGCGAGTCCGAATTTCAGCTAAATAGCGCCTTGATTCTTTATCGCGGTATTTCGTCTTATGGCTTTCTTTTTGTTCCAGGTTGTTTCCGTGAACAAGCATATTATTCTCCAAGCTGCCTGATGATATTTTCTGCTATTGCCTTTGCCATTAACGGCGGAACGGCGTTTCCTATTTGATTGTATTGACAAAGATGTTTTTCCTCAAGCCTGCCTTCGCGTTGCAACAGTTTGTGGCTAACCACGGTGGGCTTTCCTTTGAATACATACCAATCAGGAAACGACTGGATTCTCGCTCCTTCTCGGGCCGTGAAGTTTCTGTTTTTATACGGATGTACAAAATTAGCGTAGAAAGATGCCGGAACCGTATGACATTGTCGATCTGGATGCATTCTACGGTTATTTTGATCATAGGCGCTGTCTGAAAATTCGCTGCTATTTCGCTTTAGTGGTCGCAAATGATCCGGTGCATCGGAGCTTGAGTCGCCGCAGCTCATGGCGGCGAAGCGCTCGACGAGGCGCTTTGAATGATTCATGGACTTGTGGTTGAAAAGCTTGCTGGCTCCGTCTCGTAAAAGGCGCTGATAGTCATTCTGAGGGGCCTTAGTATATTCAGATTCTTCTGCTCCTTCCCGCGCCTCGATTTCTGGCATATCTGAAATGGCGTCCCATAGTGTCGGGCATTGTTTGAGGCCAACTTCAAACAAGTCCGGGGTACAGGTTATAGAGTGGGTCTTTTCGGGGAATGGGTTTTGTAGTTTCTGGTGTGTGGCTATTACTATGAGCCGTTTTCTAATCTGTGGGATGCCATAATCGGTCGCTTCAAGTATCCGATGCTCAACGTGATACCCAAGAGTTCTCAGCTCATTTCTTATAATCTCGATCACCAGTTCGTTGCTTTCTGTTCTTGCTTTAACCAGATTTGGAACGTTTTCCATTATCATAACTTTAGGTCTCAGCAATCGACCAACACGTATAAACTCTTCAAAAAGTGAATTTTTTGGATCCTTAGGGTCGCCGCTATTTTTATTACAGATTGAAAATCCCTGGCAAGGTGGGCCGCCAAGAACAATGTCAGGCTTAAGCTTTCCAAAGGCGTTGACAATCTGCTCATCTGTCATTGCTGTGATATCGCCTTGTATGACGGTGGCTTGGGGGTGATTGAATTTGAATGTTTCGCAAGCCCAGTTATCTATTTCAATAGCGCCAATCACGTTGGCTCCTGCGAGTTCAAAACCTAAGCTAAATCCACCTGCTCCGGCAAAGGTATCAAGTACCGAATACTGCATATCTTTTTGGTCTCTTGAGAATGATTTCGAACGTTAAAAGGGTTAAGGGGGCGGGGTTAAGGGGCCGGGGGTTAAGGGCGTTAAGGGGGTTAAGGGGCCAGGGTCAATTATTTCCCATCGACACGAGAAGCAGAGCTTCCAGAACCGCATGCCCAAGCGGAGCTTGGGCACGAGGGGGCCGCGTATGATTGTCACGCGGGCGGTGGGTTTGAGCGGCCGGCCCCGCTACTCGAAACCACCAACCGCCCGAAATCCTATTGACGCGGTTTCCTTACTGCACCTACTTGGGCGCGGCGGGGGCCGCCGGTGCCGTCGCCCAGGGCTGGATGGCCACTGCCGTGACGCTGTTCTTGGGCGAGCCCTCGATGACCCGATCGCTGTAGGTCAGATAGACCAGGACATTGCGCGGAGCGTCATAGAAGCGCACCACCTGGAGCGTCTTGAACAGCAGTGAAGTGCGCTTCTTGAAGACCTCCTCGCCATTGCGTTTGCCGCTGCGTACATCGTCCGGCAGGTTGATGGGGCCGACCTGGGTGCAGTCGATGGAGGCGTCCGAGGTGTCCTCGGCCACCCCGACGGCGCCGGAGAGGCCGCCGGTCTTGGCGCGGCTGAGATAACAGGCGACCCCGGGGATGTCCTCGTCCGGGAAGGCCTCGACGACGATCTTGTCGTTGGGGCCCATGAGTTTGAACTTGGTGGCGACGCTGCCGATGACCTCGGCGCCGGCCGAGTGGGCGAGGCCGAGCAGGCACAGCAGGATGAGTCCGCGACGCATAGTGGTACTCCGTGGTAGCAAATACAGGGGGAAGAATACCGTCCGCGAATGAACGCCAATAAACGCAAATGAGAGAAATCGCCGCAGACCCTGCCTGGCGATGACAATGCCGGGCAGGAGGTGGGCTGCAATGGCCGCGTCACATCATGATCGATGTGACTTGCTCAACCCCCGTAGGCCTTTTTCCCATTTGCGTTCATTTGCGTTTATTTGCGGACGAAATATCCTCTTGGGTTGACGAATCCTCGTGGCCGTTCTACGGCTCAGGTTGACCGGCTTGGGTCGGCCCCGAACAGCCGGTCACTCTCCTGACGCGAGCGGGTCAGGCAGTCTTCAATGGAGACCCCAACGAACCAGTTACCGGTGATGGCCAAGCGGCTGCCGGCAGTCGCACGGTCGATGCGCTCCACCACGTCGGCATGGCCGGCGCGCAAGGCCGGCAGACGGTTGTGGACCTGTCCGCGCGCGACGATGCATGCGGGGTCCACGCCCAGTGCCCGGCAGGCGGCTGCCACCTGGTCCTCCGGGCACAGGACGCCGGGGCGGAAGTGGAAGGCGAAGCCGCGATAGGTGGGGTCCGGCAGGAAGTCGCGTGACACGGCCGAGTAGAACCCGCCGTCCACCGCGATCAACCCGGCCAGGGCGGGCAGGGTGAGGTCCGTGGCCCGGAAGGCCAGGGTCAGGGTCTCGATCTCCGCCATGCCGATAGCGCCCACCGCGTCCCGTGCCCCGTCGAAGCCGGCCGGCATGAGCTGGGCGGCGACATCCGGCGGCACCGCGAGGGTCAAGGCCGCGCAGGCGATCTCGCCGGCCCCGTCGATGACCACCCGAAAGCCGGCCCCATCGGGCACGATGGCGGCGATCGTCTGACCGGTGCGAACCGTCAGGCGGTCCTGGGCGGCGATGGTCTCCGGGATCGCCGACAGCCCTTGGGCAAAGGTAAAGGCCTTGATCATGTCCTTGCGACGGGGCTTGCGCCGGAACAGGGCCTCGGCCGGGTAGTCGTCGGCGTTCTGACAGATCACCGCCTGGAAGGCGTGACGCAGCAGGTCGCGGTAGTTGCGCCGCCCGAGTATCCGCCCGTAATAATCGGCGACCCGCCGCCCCTCCTTCGGCTCCTTAAAGATGCGCGGCAGCGAGACGGCGGCCTCCAGGAAGTGCAGTGCCGATGTGATGGGGCGGCGCTTGCCGTTGGCCCACAGCCGGTAGCCGACCTTGGTCTTGACCTTGGGCTGCACCTGGGCGGTCAGCCCCAGGTCGTCCATGATGGTGAGCAGGTTGCCGTAGCTGTTGAAGCAGGTGTGGCTGCCGGCCTCGGTCCAGAACCCGCCGAGCCCCTGGAAGGCATGGGTGTTCATGCACCCGCCCACCCGTGGCGCGGCCTCCAGCACCAGGGTGCTGAGGCCGCGGCGGGCCGAAAAATGGGCGGCGCCGAGTCCGCTGATGCCGGCGCCGATGACGAGATGGTCGAAGTCCTTGGTCATTGAAATTACTGTGTCGCGTCGGGGATGGGTTGCGTGTGGTCGTCAGTGTCGGCGGGCGCAAGGCTCAGATAACTGATGTCCGGCTCCGGGATCGGGGTCGGCAGCGGTTCGCAGTCCTCCAGGGTCCAGCCCTGTCCGTCGACCAGGCTTAGGTAACTGGTGTTCAGCGGCGGCGGCTCGGCCTCCGGGGGTTGCTCCAGCACGCCGCCGACGGGCGCCAGGGCCAGGTTCGCGGTGTCGCTGCCGCTCGCCTGGGGGCGCGGAGCGGGGGGGGCGTCCGTGGGTTCCTCCACGACGACGTCCGGCCCCGCTACCGCGGTGATGGTAAGAATCGCCCCCGCCTGGGCAAAGACCTTCTTGAACTTGCTGGCCGTGGCCTCGTCCACATCACGCTTGACGATGACTGGCTGGCCGGTAAACAGCCGCTCGACCCCCTGTTCGGAGAGTTTGAAGGCGGCGGCCAAGTGTTGCCGGGCCAGATCGGGATCGGCGCCCGGGGCGAGCAGGCCCGCGTAAGAGAGATCGAAGCGTTGGTCGGACATGGTGCTACCCGCTATGGTCGGTGACGCCCCGGTCGCGCTCGGCGGGAGCGGTGTTTGGGTCCCGCTCCCGCCGCCGCGACCGGATGGCGCTCGCGCTAGTCGATCGGTTTGGCCAGGCTGAAGGCTCCCCGAATATCGCCGACAGCATAACCGCGTGCCTGGTCCCCTGGATAGGCCTGATCCAGGGCGGCGGCGACCTCAGGGTTGATGGCGCTGCCGTGACAGGCGAGACAGACCTCGCCGGTGGGGATGGCCTTCATGAAGCGGAATTGCTTGGCGCCGTCGTCTTCGACCACCGCCCCGAAGGCCAGGGTGTCGACCGGTTCGCCGGCGGCCTTACGCGCGTCGAAGCGGGTCAGGACCTGCCGCTCCCAGGCGTCCGGCTGCCCGGTCTTGGCGTTGCGCGGTTTGAGGCTGACGCGCGCGATCTTCCAGCCGGACTTGGCCGAGAGGTCGGCGGCGATCGCCGGCGCCCGCTCCTTGCAGACCCCGATGGCCTTGACGGGTCCGCCGGCCTTCATGGCCGTCTCCAGTTCGCCCTTGAGCGTGCCGGCAAACTGCTGGATCAGGGCCTTGGCCTGTGCGGCGTCGGGGGTGGCGGCAGCGGCTGGGGCGGCGGCCGGGGTCGGCTCGGCGAGCAGTGGTCCGGTGGCGAGCAGGGCGAGGGCGGTGGCAGCGATGAGTTGGCGCATGGCTAGACTCCAGTGGTGGTTGTTGGGTGATCGGGGCAATTTTAGCCAGTGTGAAAGTATGGCGGGTCCGGCGCCTGGGCGCTTGGCGGAATCGCAATTTCTGGTCGGCGCCCGCGGCGAGTCCTTAACTCAATTGCTGTGATGCGCTTGAGTTTCCTGGGGTCCTGTTTGGCCCACCACTCGAGGTCGGCAAGCCCGGTTTCAGTCCAGGTAAGTCGCAACATCAATCGTCAGCCGCTGCCCGTCCTGGTGTTGGCGCATACCGAGTTTGAGGTGTTGCGCGTTGGCTGGGTCTTGCAGCAGATAAAGGGTTTCCATGATGCTGCGGTAGTCCTCGCCGTCGAGTAGCACGATTTCCTTCCCGCCGCCGCGTCCGATGCTGATCGGTTGCCGATCGGCGTTGACCCGGTCAAGAATGGACTTGAGGTTGTTGTGCAGGTCGGTGGTGGAGAGGTGTTCCATCGTTGGCTCCCGATCATGTTCGCTTCCAGACAGTTAAGACCGATCCCGAGAGCGAGTCAAGCCCACGGTGCGGCACCGGCCCCCGTCCAGCGTGTCGAAATGTCTTTTACTTTCAGGCTCACGGGGCCGCTTCGTCATCCCCCGCCACCGGCGCATCCAGCCCATTGTCGCGCCGGAAGCGGGCCGCCTCGCGGATCAGCGCAAGCCCGCTGCGCTGCGCACCCCAGCGCGCCGCGAGCACCGCGTCCGGGGTC
This sequence comes from uncultured Thiodictyon sp., assembly GCF_903946935.1. Lineage (GTDB taxonomy): Bacteria > Pseudomonadota > Gammaproteobacteria > Chromatiales > Chromatiaceae > Thiodictyon. The sequence continues at coordinate 4,642 of NZ_CAJAXH010000088.1, read as the reverse complement.
GGGTCTTCGGTCCACACCCGCCACAACACCACCGCGTCCTGCCGGTAGGCCACGGCGACGCTGCGCCCGTCCGGGCTGAAACGGGCGATGCGGGCCGCGCCCAGGTCGCTCTCCATCACCAGATAGGAGCCCTCGGTCGGCGCCCGCCCAGGCCCTGGGGGCCGCGCGGCGGGCCGTTGCCACAGCCGCACCGCACCGTCGCGCGCGGCGGTGAGTAGCCAGCGCCCGTCCGGGCTGAATTCGGCGGAGGCGACCCGGTCCTTGTGGCCTTTAAGCTCCGCCAACAGGGTGCCGCTGGTGTCCCAGACCTGGGCGCGGCCGTTCATCGAGGCGGTGACCAGGGCCGTCCCGTCGGGGGCGAAGCGGACGCTATAGAGGTTGCCGGCGCCACTCTTGCGCAGCAGCGGTTCGCCGCACTGCTCGCCGGTCAGCGTGACCAGGACCAACTGGCCGTCCCCGCTCACGGTGGCGACGCGCCCGCCATCCGGGGCGAAGGCCAGGTCGGTGATGGCCCCCTGGTGGGGTTGGAGTTGGCAGCGCAGCCGCCAGGTGCCGTCGGGCGCCTGGGCCGCGACGCGCAGGGTCCCGGTTTCGTTGCCGGTGGCGGCCAGTTGGGTGCCGTCCGCCGTGGCGACGGCGTCCGCTGCCTGGACCTTGGTGCCGTCGTGCTCCAGTGCCCGGGGCAGCCGCAGTTCGCGGCAGGCGGTCGGGTCCCACAGCCGCACCGGCCGGGCGGGGTCGTTGGAGGTGGTCAGGAGCCAGCGTTCGGTGGGTGCGAACACCACGCGATAGAACTCGATCGGGGGTGCGGCGACGGCCCCTGCCGGCGCGGGCGGCGACGCCTCCGCGACCGGCTCCAGGGCGCAGCCGCCGCCGTCGATCAGGTCCCACACCCGGGCGCTGCCGTCGTAGGCGGCGCTGGCGAGTTGCCGCGCGGAGGGCGAGAAGGCGACCCGCCGTACCCGCCCCCGGTGTCCGACCAGTCGCCAGATCTCGCCCGGCGCCGCCCAGGGGGCGGCCGCGTCATAGCGCCAGACCTGGACCAGGCCGTCGAACGAGGCGCTGGCGATCAGGAAGGCGTTGGGGTCGGTGTCCAGGGCCTTCGGCGGTCGTGCCACATCCAGGGACGAGACGTGATCGTCATGCGGGAGTCTGAAGGCCAGGGCGGTGGCGTGCCCCACGGACCAGACCCGGACCGAGCCGTCCTGATCCGAATAGGTGAGGATGCGGCTGCCGTCGCTGCTGAAACGGGCGTTGGTGATCGGCGCCTCGTGCGGGAACACGGCCAGTTCCCGGCCGCTGCGGATCCCCCACAGGCGTGCGGTCTGGTCGAGCGAGGCGGTGAGGACCAGTGGGTCATCCGCCCGCGGGTCATTCACCGGGGAGACGCGGATGCGCTCCACGCCGAGTCGGTGCTGACCCAGGATATCGGCGGCCCCAGTGGCGAGGTCCCAGCGCACCAACTGCCCCTCGTCGTCTCCGGCCAGCAGGTAGCGGTCATTGACCGCAAAGGTCAGGTCGCGCACCGGGGACTGGTGGATACGGATGCGCCGTCCCTCATGCGAGACCTCCCCCAGGGTGATGCGCTCGGTCCCGTCCAGGGCATAGACGCGCACCTTCTCATCGGTGGTGGCGACGGCCACCTGCTTGCCCTTACTGTCGAAAATGGCATGGTTGACCGGACGGTGCTGGGGGGCCGTCGGGTTCAGGGTCAGCCGCTCGGCGCCGGTCGCGGTGGCGAGTATGCGGGCCGTGCCGTCGCGGGAGGCGGTGATCAATTGGGTCCCGTCAGGGGCAAAGCTTAGGCCCCGGATCTCTCTCTTGTGTACGGGGAGGTCCCACAGCGGCGGACCCGGATGGGCGAGGTCGAGCACGCACAGTCCGAAACCGTCGCCCGCCACCGCGTGGGGGATCGCCAGATAGCGGTGGGCGTCGTCCTGGGCGATCGGCTCCCCGGGTTGCACCCCGCAGGGCCAATCCGGCGCCGCCCCGGCGGCGGCCGGCAGCCGCCAGACGCCGGTCTCACCGAGTCCCAGAAACCGGGTTGTTCCATCGCTGCCGCCCGCAAAGCGCACCGCATGGATGGGCAGCGTCGGGGGGGCGAGTTGCCGGTCGAAAACAAAGCGGCTGTCAGTCAGATTCCACAGGCCGGCGCCGTCCCGGCTGGAGAGTGTGACCAGCTGGTTGCCGTCGTCGCTGATGCCGGGCGAGCGCGAGCGCTCAGGGGTCGACCCGCCGGCCTGGACCATGGCGATCAGCCGATTGGCGCTGAAGGCGCGGCTCAGGGTGTCGACGGCGTCCTGGGGCAGGTCGCGGCCGGCGTCCAGGGCGAGGCGCACCGCCACCGGGGTATTGCCCTGAATGATCGCCAGGTTCGCCGCATTGATCTCACTGCGGTGCAGATTCAGCGTGGCGGCGCGCGAGGACTTGCGCGCCCAATAGGCGCTGGTGCTGGCCACCAGCAGGAGCGCTGCCAGGGTCAGGCCGGTGATCCGTGCCAGCCGATTGCGCCGCCGCTGGTGGCGCAGTTGGGCGTGGGAACGGTCGAGAAACTCAAGCTCGATCGGCTCCAGCTCGCCCGGGAAGGCGGTGGCGAAGCGGCGGGCGGCGGCGAATCCGAGCTCGCCCAAGAGATATTCGCGATTGCAGTCCGTGTGTTTCCATAGTCGCGCCTGGCGGGCGATCTGGAAGCGCAGTTGCAGCTCGCGCCGGTTCGCCGGGTCGGCTACCCACTCCCGCACCGGGGTCCAGGCGTCGATCAGGGTCTGGTGAATGAAGCAGGCGGTGGGGCGAAAATCGCGCCACTCGGTGGCGGGTGCCGCCCCGTCGGTCGCCGGGCCGGCGGCAGGGGCCGCAAGCGCGACCGCGCCGCGGGCCACGGCCTCCGCCGCGCGCCCCGGGGTCAGGCGTGCCCGCCACTCCTCGCGGGTCTCCCGGGCCAGGCGCGCGAGTGCGTCCAGTAGGCGGTCCTCGGGCTGGGCGCAGGGGAGGCGTTCGGCCGGGTCGGCGACCCCCTCGGCCACGATCAGACGGGCCGCGATCAGGGCCGCGACCAGCCGGGCGCAGTCCGGGTCGCGCTCCAATGCGCGCAGGTCCCCGGCGCGGGGGCTGGGGTGGGCGGAGGCCCCGCTCTCCAGGGCGATCAGCGCCCGGCACAGGATGGGCAGTGCGGTGCGGGTCGGCCCGTCCAAGGACTCCCAGAGCGCCTCTGCCCGTCGTCTGGTGGTCCCGGCGACCCCGCCCAGGGCGCGATAGTCGCTGATCCGCAGGCGCAGCCGGGCCGCCGGGTCGGCCCCCTCGGGCACCCCGACAGCACCCGCCGCGGGGGCGCTGGCCTGCGTATAGAGCTCGGCCAGGACTGGCTCCAAGAGCGTCGGCCAGTGGCTCAGATGGCTCGCCTCCGCCTCCAGTAGTTCGACCAGGCCGCGCCCCGCGCCAACGCCTTCGCCCTCGTACTCGATCCCGGCGATGCGCGCCGGGATCTCGATCACCTGACGGATACGCGCCGGCGGCGGCGGCTCCAGCGGATACCAACTGTGCCCGTCCAGCAGGGCGGCCAGGGCGGGGAGGCGCGGGAGCTGGCGCAGCCGGTCGCTACGCAGGGTGGCGATCACCCAGACCCCGTCCTGGGCGGCCAGGGCGGCGAGTGCGGCGGCGAAGGTCTGGGTGCGGGGGGCGGCGAGTGCCGAGGCGTCGCAGAGACCGTCCAGCGGGTCGATGATCAGGGCGAGTTGCTGACGCCCTGCGGCGCCATCGGCGGCCTGTCCGGCCTCGCCGAGCAGCCGGGCCAGGGCGGCCTGGACCTGCCCGGCCGCCACCGCGGGCTCGGTCTCCAGCAGGCGTTGCAGGCCCGCCTGGTCCAGACCGAAACCGTCCAGTGCCGTGCCCAGCATGGCCGGTAACCGTAGCGCCTGGGCCAGGTCCGCGATGGGGTCTGGACCGGTGCAGGCGAGCCGGCACCAGCGGGTGCCCGCCACCCCGGTGAACAGGAAGGGCCGCAACAGCCGCGGCAAGAGCCCGGCATAGACCAGTGAGGACTTGCCCACCCCGGCCGGTCCGGTGATCAGGATCAGCCCGCGGCCGTCCGCGCGCTGGGCCTCCAGGCGCGCCACCAGCTCGCGCGTCTCGGTCTCGCGCCCGACGAAGACCGGCTCGTCGCTCAGCGCATAGGGGCGCCCGGCGCGGAAGGGGTTGTCGCGCCACTCGCCGGCCCCGGGGCGCTGGCCGCGCTCGACGCTGATGCGGCGGTTGAGCAGCTTGCGCAACTGGCCCTCCACCAGTTCTCGTAGCGCGCGGTCGCTGTCGAATTGGCGGAAGGCGCGGCGGAAGCTCCCGTCCGGGTTGAAGAAATGGGTGCGGAAGAAGGCCTCCAGGCGCTCCCGGTCGGCCACTGCCTCGTGGGTGGCCGCCGCATTGGTGATGTCGATCAGGCGCGGCGTGGTCTTCTTGTAGACCAGCACCTCGGGCCCGGTGTGCTGCGCACAGGCCTCCACCGCGTCGACGGCCTTGATCATAAATCCGGCCAAGACCTAGCGTAGGGCTTGGTGAATCACCGCAGGAGAGCGGCAGGACCCGCGAAATTGTGTACCCTTGGAAGTGCAAACAAACCGAGGGTGAAGCACCATGTTCGAAGGTCCTGCCG
>NZ_CAJAXH010000087.1 GCF_903946935.1 uncultured Thiodictyon sp. | reverse complement strand
CGGTACCCATTGAAGAACGGGGTATGACGCCCGCCCTCTTCCTTGGACAGAATGTACACTTCGGCCTCGAAGTGGGTGTGCGGGTTGATGCTCTTGGGCTTGGCCAGCACCTGACCACGCTCCACATCCTCACGCTTGGTGCCGCGCAGCAACACGCCGATGTTGTCACCGGCCTGCCCCTGATCGAGCAGCTTGCGGAACATCTCCACACCGGTGCAGATGGTCTTGGTGGTGTTGTGGATGCCGACGATCTCGACTTCCTCACCCACCTTGACGATCCCGCGCTCAACGCGGCCGGTTACCACGGTGCCACGCCCGGAGATCGAGAACACGTCCTCGATCGGCATCAGGAAGGCGCCATCGATGGCACGCTCCGGCTGCGGGATGTAGGTGTCGATCGCATCCATCAACCGGTCGATGGATTGCGTGCCGTATTCGGAATCCTGACCTTCCATCGCCAACTTGGCCGAGCCGATGATGATCGGGGTGTCGTCGCCGGGGAAGTCGTAGCTGGACAGGAGCTCACGCACCTCCAGTTCCACGAGCTCCAACAGCTCCGCATCGTCGACCATGTCGGCCTTGTTCATGAAGACGACGATATAGGGCACACCGACCTGACGCGCCAGCAGGATGTGCTCGCGGGTCTGCGGCATGGGGCCGTCGGCCGCCGACACCACCAGGATGGCGCCATCCATCTGCGCCGCGCCGGTGATCATGTTCTTCACATAATCGGCGTGTCCCGGGCAGTCCACGTGGGCATAGTGACGCGCCTTGGTCTCATATTCGACGTGCGCCGTGGCGATCGTGATGCCGCGCTCGCGCTCCTCAGGGGCGTTGTCGATCTGGTCATAGGCACGCGCCACGCCGCCAAACTTCTTGGCCTGGTGCATGGTGATCGCGGCCGTGAGCGTGGTCTTGCCATGATCCACGTGCCCGATCGTGCCGACATTCAAGTGCGGCTTGGTGCGCGAAAATTTTTCTTTGGACATCCCGATCTTCCCGTGTCACTCGTTACTGTTTCTTGGCAACCGCTTCGGCAATGCTGGCGGGCACCTCGTTGTACTTGGCAAACTCCATGCTATAGGTCGCCCGGCCCTGGGTGGCGGAGCGCAGGTCCGTGGCATAGCCAAACATCTGGGCCAAGGGCACCTCGGCACGAATGGTCTTACCGGAGGGCGTATCTTCCATCCCCTGGATCATGCCGCGGCGACTGTTGAGGTCACCCATGACATCGCCCATGTTCTCTTCGGGCGTGACCACCTCGACCTTCATGATCGGTTCCAGCAACCGGGGCTTGGCCTTGGCACAGCCCTCTTTGAACGCCATCGAGCCGGCGATCTTGAAGGCCATTTCGCTCGAGTCTACCTCGTGGTAGGAACCGTCATAGAGGGTGACCTTGATGTCCACCACCGGGAAGCCGGCCAGGATACCGGTGCGCATGGCCTCCTGTATACCTTTATCGACCGCCGGGATGTATTCCTTGGGGATGACACCACCGACAATGCCGTTGACGAACTCATAGCCCTTGCCCGCTTCCTGCGGCTCCAGCTTGATATAGACGTGTCCATACTGGCCGCGACCACCGGTCTGACGTGCAAATTTGGTCTCTTGCTGCACCGCGTTGCGGATGGTCTCCCGGTAACTGACCTGGGGGGCACCCACATTGGCCTCGACATTGAATTCGCGGCGCATGCGGTCGACGATGATCTCCAGGTGCAGTTCACCCATACCGGAGATAATGGTCTGGCTCGACTCCTCGTCGGTCCGGACGCGGAATGACGGGTCTTCCTGGGCCAGCTTCTGCAGGGCCATACCCATCTTTTCCTGGTCGCTCTTGGTCTTCGGCTCCACGGCCACCGAGATGACCGGCTCCGGGAACTCCATGCGCTCCAAGGTGATGATCTGATTCAGATCGCACAGGGTATCGCCGGTCGTGACATCCTTGAGACCCACGGCCGCGGCGATATCGCCGGCATGGACCTCACGGATTTCATGGCGATCATTGGCATGCATCTGCAGCATACGACCCAGCCGCTCCTTGCGGCCACGTACCGGGTTGTAGACGCTGTCGCCGGAGCTCAACACACCGGAATAGACACGGAAAAAGGTCAGGGTACCGACAAAGGGGTCGGTCGCGATCTTGAACGCCAGCGCCGCAAAGGGCGCTTCGTCCGAGGCCGGGCGCTCGCCCTGGCTCTCGTCCTTGTCGTCCAGGATACCGGTGATCGCCGGCACATCCTTGGGGGAAGGCATATAGTCCAGCACCCCGTCCAGCATCGCCTGCACGCCCTTGTTCTTGAAGGCCGAGCCACACATCATCGGGGTAATCTCGCTTTTCAGCGTACGCGCCCGGATGCCGAACTTGATCTCTTCCTCGGTCAGCGCTTCGCCTTCGAGGTATTTCTCCATCAGGGCTTCGCTACCTTCGGCAGCGGCCTCGATCATCTTCTCACGCCACTCCTGGCATTCGTCGAGCATGTCCGCCGGGATCTCGGCGTACTCGAACTTCATGCCCTTGGACTCCTCGTCCCAGAGGATGGCCTTCATCTTCACGAGATCGACCACGCCCTTGAAATTCTCCTCAGCGCCGATCGGCAGCTGCAGCGGCACCGGGGTCGCCCCCAGGCGGTCCTTCAACTGCTGGACGACCCGCAGGAAGTTGGCCCCCATGCGGTCCATCTTATTGACGAAGCCCAACCGCGGCACGCCGTATTTATTGGCCTGACGCCAGACGGTCTCGGACTGGGGCTCGACACCGCCCACCGCACAGAACAGGGCGCAGGCACCGTCCAGGACGCGCAACGAACGCTCCACCTCGATGGTGAAGTCGACGTGTCCCGGGGTATCGATGATATTGATCCGGTGCTCCGGGCGGGCCAAATCCATCCCTTTCCAGAAACAGGTGGTCGCGGCCGACGTAATGGTAATGCCGCGCTCCTGCTCCTGCACCATCCAGTCCATGGTGGCCGCGCCGTCATGCACCTCACCGATCTTGTGGGACACGCCGGTGTAATACAGGACACGCTCGGTCGTCGTGGTCTTGCCGGCGTCAATATGCGCCATGATACCAATGTTGCGATAGCGCTCGATGGGGGTGCTGCGTGCCACGACTATTTCCGTCCTGCAAGTGAATAAAGAACTGCGAGCCGACAACTACCAGCGGTAATGCGAGAAGGCCTTGTTCGCCTCTGCCATCCGGTGGGTGTCTTCCTTCTTCTTGACGGCCGACCCACGGGAATCCGCGGCATCCATCAACTCACCAGCCAGGCGCAAGGCCATCGACTTCTCGGAACGCTTACGCGCCGCGTCGATCAACCAACGCATGGCCAACGAGTTGCGCCGGGTGGGACGCACCTCCACCGGCACCTGATAGGTCGCACCACCGACGCGCCGGGATTTAACCTCGACGACCGGACGCACGTTGTCCATCGCGGTCTCCAAGAGGCCGATCGGCGGGCCACCCTTCTTGGTGGCCACCTGGTCCAGGGCGGTATAGATAATCCGCTCGGCGACCGACTTCTTGCCATCTTCCATCAGCATATTGATGAACTTGGTCAACAATTCGCTTCCGTGCTTGGGATCCGGCAGGATCTGACGGCGTGCGGCTACGCGTCTTCTGGGCATCTTCTAGGCTCCGACCTTCTGACTGGGTGCTTGGCGCCAGACCCCATGGGGACGGCACCACGGCACATTATTTCTTCGGGCGCTTGGCGCCGTACTTGGACCGCCCCTGGCGGCGCTTCTCGACACCCGAGGTGTCCAGGGTGCCGCGAATGGTGTGATAACGCACACCAGGCAAATCCTTGACACGCCCCCCGCGGATCAGCACCACGGAGTGCTCCTGGAGGTTGTGACCCTCGCCGCCAATATAGGAAGCGACCTCAAAGCCATTGGTCAGGCGCACACGGGCCACCTTACGCAGGGCTGAGTTCGGCTTCTTCGGTGTGGTGGTGTACACTCGGGTACAGACACCGCGGCGCTGCGGGCACGACTCCAGCGCCGGCACGTTACTCTTTTCAACGTCGCGCTTGCGAGGCTTGCGCACGAGTTGGTTGATCGTTGCCATTCAATCGGTCTCCAGCGGCGTTCTCGCGCCTGTCTCAAACACAGCAAATCGCATGCGAAAAAAACGCTGACGCCCACCCAGAACAAACCGGGAGACGACAGCCCCGCACGGGGAGGATTCGAGTGCTTCGGGGACCGGACGAGTCCGGGCCAAGCTCCGGAATCGGTACCGGAAGGTGAAATGGCCAAACTGGCGTTACTTAAGCCAGCCAGCCAAGACCGCGCATTGTATGGATGCGCGACGGGGGTGTCAACCAGCATCTCGACTGGTTTAGCGATCAGCGGATCGGATTCAGTCCCAGCAGGCCCGGGGGTCGCCGGTTGGCGGGCAAGGGAACTGCCGTGCGGCCCCTTACACCTCGCCTCCGGCCACCGTGGCTTGGGACACCTGCAATGATGGAGGGTCGCGGCGCGGCGGTGATCGGGGCAGCGATCATGGGCTTGCGCACGGCCCAAGTCAAGGCGATTCAACCGAGATCCCCCAGGCCGCGGGCAAATTCTGGGTTGCCGAGCGCGCCCAGCCAGCGATACATCCAGGTGCGAATGTCAGCGACCACCGAGGGTTCAGGGCAGGCCAGGCTATGCTCCAGCATCCGGCGCAGGGCGGGCGCGCCATGGGCCGCCAGGTCATCGCCGACCCGCTCCGGGTCGGCGGCGAGCACCGCGAGCAGGGCCGGCACGGCGGGGTGCAGCGGCAACCCCACCAGGTCCAGAGTCCCCGGATGCGGCAGCAGGCACAAGGCGGCGGCGCGCAGTTGGCCGATCTTAAAGCCCCATTCGGCGGCGTCCACCCAGTCAGGCCGCCGCCGCGTCAGCGTCGCGATCCAGCCGACCAGCGGGTGACCGACCGGGTCCTCATCCGGCGGCAGCAGTGGATAGGCGGCGGGCGCGGTGAGGTCTTGCGCCAACCGGGCCAGGTCCAGACGGCGCAGATTGACGCGATCGGCAAACTCATACAGATAGCCGAGGCCCGGCCAGGTGGCGGCAGCGAACGGCTCCAGGTGCATCCGCGGATTCGGATGGTCAACGGATATGGGCACTGCCGCCACCACGGCCGCCTGGATCGGCGGCGGCGGGAACACCAGCGGGGCCGACCCGCCCGCGATGCGCCCCGGGGCACGCGCCAGCAAGGCCGCAGCCAGCACGGCCCCGCGCTCCAGGTCGGCGGGCGCAGCGGCTGGGGTCGGCGGCCCCGCCTGCCGGGTCACCACCAGGTCCCAGTTGCGCCCGAGGTCCGCCGGATCGATCAGGCTCGCCGGGACCCAGGCGCACAGCGAACAGCGTGCCACCTCGCCCGGCGATAGCGGTAGCAGCAGCGCCACCAGGGCGGCCGGGGGCAAGGGCCGCGGCTGACCGCCGAGCACCACCGGCCGCCACCCGGCGAGCAGACCCGTATAGAGCGCGGCCAGGCGTGGCTGGTCAAGGACCGCCGACAGGGCATCGATGCCGGCCGCAATCACCCCGTCCAGTGCGGCCCGTCCGAGCACCAACCGCGGGCAACTCTCAGGCCCCAACGGCAGCGCATAATCCGGCCGCTGCCAGTCGCCCTCGCCCACCCGCCCCCACCAGGCCCCGTCGTCGCCGTCCGCCACCGCCGGCAACAGTGCCGCGGCGGCAAGCGCGATCGGAAAGCCCGCCGCCGGGCTACGCCAGTGCAACACGCGCTTCTCCAGCACTGCACCCCGGCCGGCCGCATCCTGGGCGCGGCTGGGATAGGTACCGATGGCGAAATAGTCCCGGCCCCCGGCCACCGACTCGCCCCGATCCGGCCCGGGCGCGCGCCAGGCCGTGGTGCGTATGCCCAGGTCTTCGGCGCCGATCCGCAGCCGCCGGTGCAGGTCCGGGAGCCCGCCGCCAAAGCCCTCGCTGCGGGCAATCCAGCGGTAATCGGACGCCGCGCCGTGGACCTTGCCCCAGATGCCGACCGCGCAGTGCAGCGCCTCGCCGAGCTGCGCCGGCGCCCCGGCCAAGGCCGGCCAATCGAACGGATCGCTCATCGCCCCACCTGCCGGATCAGCCAGTCGATCGGGGCGAGGAGATTGAACGGCTGTCCGCAGTTGATGCGGGGTCGCAACCGCTCGTCGTAGAAGACCACCGGCTCGATGGCCCCAAACTGCAAACGGACCCCCGCGGCGGAGACCGGGAAGAGCGCGAAGCGCGCGAAACGCGTCTCCAGATAGTTGAGCAGGCGCTGGTCCACATGCGCCGCGGCAAACCCCGCGGGCTCGCTGAGGGCCAGGCGGTAATCGTCCGGGGTCTCGATCAGTTCGTCGGCCTTGGTCACACAGACGGCCACCGGCCGCGGGTCCTGGGCGGCGACCCGCCCCGCCGCCAGCAACAGCCGCTCGAAGGTATGGGAGACCTCGTTGAACACCCGATCGTCCTGCCGCTTGGGGTCCAGCAACAGGATGATGCCGTGGGCCGCCAGCAGGCGCTCCTGGACCTCGGCGTGCAGCCCCTCATAGTCCGCGCCGGCGCGATCCTCCAGCGCCAGCGTGACCCGCTCCCCCGTGTGCCGGTGGACCAGGTGACAGACGATATTGAGCGAGGTCCCCAGCGTGGTGCCGGGCGGAAAGGCGTTGCGGGAATACATGGTATCGCGCATCAACTCGAGAAAATCCAGCCCGGTCTCACCCGGATAGATCACCCAATCCTCGCGCTGCGAGCCGCTCAATTGCCAGTAAAGTTGCCCCAGAAAGACGGTCTTGCCCGAGCCCGAGGGGCCCCACAAGGTGAGCCTGGTCGGCGCACGCGCGCTCTCGCCCGCCGCCGTGGAGCGCACCGACACCGGCCCCTGGTGCAGACCTCGCGGGTCGCCCCGGAGGATGGCCTGGGCCATGATCCGACCGCGCGCCTGGGCCTCGTCGTCCGGCCCGGCCAGGTCCGCGGGCGGCGGCGGTAGGCTGCCGTCGCTGCCCAGGATCAGGTCCCAATGGCGACCGAGCCGCAGCGCCTCGGGCACCGTGCAAGGCAACCAGCCGACCAGCGAGAGACGGTCGGCTAACTCCCGCGGCAGCGGGAGCAGCAGCGCGGCCAGGGCGGCCGGGCCCAGCGGATCGATCGCCTGGGACGGAAAGACGGCGCGCTGTCCGGCCAGGAGCCGCGCATAGAGCGCGCCTAAGTCGTCTTCGGTGAAGCGGCGACTCAGCTCCGCAAGGCCGGCGCCGAGGGTACGGACCAGCGTGGCCGGGTCGGGGGCCGCGCTGGCCGCGGCCTCCAGGGTAACGAACAGGCGATCGGCGAATGGATCGCGCTCACCGCCCTGCCACACCGCATCGTCCACACCGGCCGCCAGCGGCAACAAGATCAGTGCGCCCAGGGCCGCCGGCAGGTCCGCCGGGCGCTCCCATTCCAGCACCTGTTTCTCCAGAAAGGGGCGCCCATGGGCATCCGGGGCGCGGCCCGGATAGCAGCGCACCGCCTGGTGCAGCGTGGCGGAACTGCGCCACAGCAGGGTCGCGCGGACCACATCCTCGGCCCCGAGCCAGAGTTGCCGCGCCAGATCCGAGGTCGGACCCGAGAAGCCGGGGCTGGCAGCGATCCACTGAAAATCCGCCTGGCCGCCCGGCTCCTTGCCGAGCACGCCCCGCTCCCAGCGCAGCCCCGGGAGCGCGCGCGGCAGGCCGGCCAGGGCGGGCCAGGCGCTAAGCGATTCGTGATCGGAAGCGGGGTCGGCCATGGGCTATCTCACCCTTCAAAGACCTTGTCGTAGACATCCGCGACCTCCAGGGCGCAGCCGATACCAGGCAGCTCCAGCGTGGTTTGCGGATCGGTGATGTCAGTCAACAGCCAGCGACGATCGTCTTGCCGGCTGTAGAGCATCAGCGCCATCCGATCCTGCGCCACGACCAGATAGTCGCGCAACGAAGGCAGTTGCCGATAGCGGGCGAATTCGCCCCCCATGTCATAATCCGCCGTGCTCTGCGACAGCACCTCGCAGATCAGGGTCGGGTTGCGCAGGTTGTCGCCCTCGGCAAACTCGGGCGCGCCACAGACCACGGTGAGATCGGGGTAGACATGGCCATCGGCCAGCAGTATGCGCAGGTCGCTGGGATAGACCCGGCAGGGACGCCGCTTCAATTGAACGTGCAAGGCCGCGCCGATATTCATCATGATCGGATTGTGTGCCGGGCTCGCCCCGGCCATAGCGAACGCCTCGCCATTGCAGTATTCGTGCTTGAGCGCCGACTGGCGCTCCTGCTCCAGATACGCCTGGGGACTGAGCTTTGCGAGCGCACTCATGACGACCCTCTGATCTGGCGATGATTTGAACGGCGTAGGATGGGTAGCGCGAAGGCAAGCCCATCCTACAACGACCGCCGGCCGAACAACAAGGCCGCGGCCTTGACCACGATTCGGACACTGCTCGGGTGGCTTTGGTCGCGGCCTGGGGGCCGCTCCTACGAGCGTAGGAGCGGCCCCCAGGCCGCGACGGGTTGCCGCGAGGCCCCCAAAATACCGGCCGATGCACCGCCCTATGCCGCCTCCGCCACATAAAGCCAGCGTTGGAAGTCGACAAAGCACTCGCTGATCGCCTGCGGACTCCCCAGGTCGGCAACGGCGTCGTTGAGTGAATTGCCGTACTTCAATCGCAGCAAGGGACTCAGCTTCTCCTTATCGAGTTCCTCCACCCCCACCTGCACATAATGCAGCAACACGAAATCGAGAAACGCCTGTTGCTTGCCGGTGAAGCGCGTACCGATGATCACCTTCGCCCGCGCCGCCCGCTCCTCGCGACGCAGCGGCGCCGCCGCATAGGCGACATAGGCCAACACATCGAACAGGTCGCACTGCTCGGCCGCGATGATCTTCTGCATCTGCGCGAGTTGCTCCTTGCCGAACCCCTTCTCCGCCAGCCCGGCCAGCAGCTTCGCCCGGGTGTCGGGCAGGATCCACAGCGCGCGCAGCTCATCCTCGTTCGCAAAGAAATCCGGCAAGCGCCCGAACAGCGCCTCCATGAACTGCTGGGCAGACATGGGCGTGCCATCGGGGTGCCAGAAGGAGGTCACCATCATGTGCTCGATCTTGCGCTCCTTGCCGTCGGCCAGTCTGACCCGGACCTTGCCCCGCCCCGGGCAGACGCAGGGTTGCGCCCCGCAGACCGTGCAGGGCTCCTGCGGCTGCGCCGGGCAAACGCAGGGCTGCTGCCCGCACAGATAGCAGGCGGCCGACGGCTCCGCCACGCATGCGCAGGGTGCGCTATGGCATTGCCCACAGAGATCCGGCGGGAGCGGCTCGCCATCCCATTGCGGATCGCTGAAATGGTGGTGCGCCTGCACGAAGTCATAGATGGTGAAATAACACTTGCCGTCGTAGAGCCGCGTCCCCCGCCCGATGATCTGTTTGAACTCGACCATGGAATTGATGGGGCGCATCAGCGCGATGTTACGCACATTGCGCGCGTCCACCCCGGTGGAGAGCTTCTGCGAGGTGGTCAGGATGGTGGGGATCGTCTTCTCATTGTCCTGAAAGTCGCGCAGGTGCTGCTCACCCAGGGCGCCATCGTTCGCCGTGACCCGGTGGCAGTAATTGGGGTCGCTGCACGTCTTGGCCTGATTGATCAGGTCGCGCACCGCGAGCGCGTGCGCCTGGTTGGCACAAAAGACCAGCGTCTTCTCGCGCTGGTCGATCTGTGACATGAAAATGTCGACCCGCTTGCGCTCCCGCTCCATGATCTCGATGTTGCGGTTAAAATCGCTTTCCTCATAGCGTTTACCCGCCTCGATTTCCCCTTCCACGACGATGTCGTCTGGTGTATAGACATACTCGTCGAGCGTCGTGGAAATCTGCTTCACCCGAAACGGCGTCAGAAAGCCGTCGTTGATCCCCTCTTTGAGCGAATAACTATAGACCGGCTCGCCGAAATAGGCATAGGTATCGGCGTTGTCCTTGCGTCGCGGGGTGGCGGTGAGCCCGAGCTGCACGGCCGGCGCGAAATACTCCATGATGGCGCGCCAGCTACTCTCGTCATTGGCGCCGCCGCGGTGGCACTCGTCGATCACGATGAAATCGAAAAAGTCGGGCGGATAATCGCCAAAATAGGGCGATGGCACGCCATCCTTGGGCGGACCGCTCATGAAGGTCTGGAAGATGGTAAAAAAGAGGCTGCCATTCTTCGGCACCCGGCCCTTCTTGCGGATATCCGCGGGCGCGATGCGCACCAGCGCATCCTCCGGAAAGGCCGAAAAGGCGTTATAGGCCTGGTCGGCGAGGATATTGCGATCGGCCAGGAACAGGATGCGCGGCCGGCGGTTCGGCTCGCCGCTCTGCTTCCAGTCGCTGAGGTTCCACCGGCTATGGAACAGCTTCCAGGCGATCTGAAAGGCGATAAAGGTCTTGCCGGTGCCGGTGGCCAGCGTCAGCAGGATGCGCGCGCACCCATCGGCGATGGCCGCCAGCACCCGCTCGATGGCGATATCCTGGTAATAGCGGCCCTGAAAGTAGCCGCCCCGGTCCTCGAAGGGTACAGCGGCAAAGCGATCGCGCCAGCGATTCGCCGCCGCAAAGGTGCGGTGCCAGAGTTCATCCGGGGTGGGAAACCGCTCGAGCTCGCACTCGGCCCCGGTCTCCATATCGATCTCATAGAGGCCCTGGCCATTGCTCGAATAGCCGAAGCGCACGCGCAACTTACCGGCATACTGCTTGGCCTGCCCCACGCCTTCGGTCAGCGGCTTGTCCCACGCCTTGGCCTCCATGACCGCCAGCTTGTGGTTGCGATACACCAGCACATAGTCCGCGATCAGCGGCGGACCGCGCCGGCCATGCCCCTCGATCCGCCCCAGTGTAATCGGATATTCACGCAGCACCCGGCTCCCATCCACCACCGCCCAGCCGGCCGCCTTGAGTGCCGGATCGATGTGCTCGGCGCGGGTCTCTGCCTCGTTCATGCTGGCTCCTAAATCCGATGATTCGCTACCCTCGCTACCCTCGTGACACCGCTCAAGCGGTGTCACGCCTGTGTCAGGCGCTGCGCGCCGCGCGCATTCACTGTGTCCTGGCGCCACGCAATGGCCGGATCAGGCTCTCCGCCGGTATGGCAAGCCCGGCATGGAGCTTGCGGATCATGGGGAGGGTCAACGCGCGCTTGCGTTGCAGGACCTCATACACGCGACTGGATCGCCCAATCATGGGCTCCAAATCCTTCTCAGTGAGCCCCGCCTGCTCCATACGGAATTTGATGGCCTCCACCGGGTCCGGCAGGTCCACAGGGAAGTGCTTGAGCTCATAGGCTTCGGCCAGCGTCAAGAGGACCTCGAAGCGCTCGCCATCCGGAGAAGCAGGTTCCGGTTCATCATCAAAGAATACCGCAATCTCACGCATGGCCGAGCGGTAGTCGTCTTCAGTACGAAGCGGCCTGATAGACATTTCATAACTCCGTTTCGATGGTTTCTGCATCGATGGTGTCATATTCTGCATGGGTGCCGATAAATTTGATGTAGAGCGCACCATAACGGTATGCTACAGCGACAATAAGCCGGTAGGCATTGCCGCCGATATTGAACACCACCCGTCGGTTCTTGAGTATGCTGGCGCTGCGGAACTGCGCCTTGATGTCGGTCGGCTGTCGCCAATCGGCGTTGCGCGCCTCATCCACCCAAGCCTCCAGATGCGACCTCGCCCCGGGGTGGCGCGCCCAGAACTCACGCAGCACTTTGATCGCAACGATTCGCATGCCTAGATCCTAGTCCGGCAGCAGCGCTGCCGCAAGTGTTGATCTGACTCCTACGCTCCAGCATCGCGAAGCGCCACGGGAGGCTTCCGCGGCCGAACTGCAACCCGCTGGAGCGTGAGAACGAGTAAGGAAAGCCGCCCAAGCGCCAACAACTCTGGCTCCCACGCTCCAGCGTGGGAGCAAGTCGCAACGCTCCAGCGTCGCGTCGGCACGGGAGGCTTCTGCGGCCAAACTGCATTCCCACGCTGGGGCGTGGGAACGAGAAGAATTTCTCTCACGGAGACACGAAGGCACGGAGAAAGACAACTCCGGTTCTCCGTGTCTCCGTGTCTCCGTGAGAGATTTCTTCTAACCTGCGTTTCTGGTTCCCACGCGCCGCGTGGGAACCAGTCCGGGCGCGCCGCGCCCGGCGGCACACCGCGGCGCGGTGCGGAGGCATTCCCACGCGGCGCGTGGGAACGAGAAGGGAGAGCGCATGGCGGTGCTTAGAGTTGACCGGTGAAGGCTTGGTTGAGGAGCGATTTCTTCAGCGCGTCGAGGGCAGCGAGTTTGCGCTGATAGATGGATTCGAGGCGTTGGGTTTCCGCAGACAGGTCTTCCAGGATGCTGACAATACGATCTTGTTCAGCGGTTGCTTGCGGGAACGCGATAACAAGCGGTTCAATGTCATAGTTATTAATCTGTGGAATTGACGACCCGCTGCCAAGCTGACGCATGTCAACATTCAAGAAGTAGAAAAACAGGAACTTTGGGAGCAACACTCTTGAGGGAATTACGCCCATGATATTCAGATCAGCACAGATAGGTACCGCGGTTAGCCTCTTCTTGTTTGTGAGGATTGCTCCACCCCTCTTTGGGAAAATTGTGGTTCCGGTTGGGAGGATAGCATTCTTGCCGATATCTGATTTATTAAGAAACCGCGAGGAACTGAAAATTGCCAGCTCGTTCCCAAGGTGAGACATATCCGCAACTTTCAGATAGGGTAAATCACCCGCAGCCTTTTCCAATGATTTATCGACGGTTGTCCCGCTCCTGAGAGTGCATACTTCCCCGAGCGTTTTCTCGACCCACCCATGACCCTTCTCTGTGAAGACCGCATTGAGATAACTCTCGAAGATCGCGCGCGCGTTTTGCAGGTTCTTTTCGGCGTTCGCTTTGGCGGTGGCGATGCCCTCAAATGCTTCGTCGAGGATGCCGACGATCCGCTGTTGTTCGGCGAGCGATGGAAATGAAAACTCCTGCGCCCGAACCTCAGCATCAGTAACAGCCGGATAACTAGCCCCTTTTTGAAGACTCTCCATCTGACCCATGAAGCCTTCAGTAAAGAGAAAGTAGAAGAGGAATCGATGATCGATTTCAGATTTCGGACGGAGGATGAAATAGCCGGTACTGCAAACGACACCGTCAAGCTCTTCCGGGATAATCGCGATGCGTTGCAAAGTCGGCCGAATAGTGGCAAAGAGGACATCGTTGGCGCGCACAAGTCGCCGAGCCCGACTGGGTGCATCTTTGCCTCTTAGTTGCTGGACTTGCTCAACTCGGAATGTCTTATTCGATATGCTGGAAACGTCGATATATTGAAATTCAGCCTCTGGTGCTTGAACCGGATTGACAGTCTCCGTTTTCCCAAACACATCGCCAAGCGTCTTCGTCTGCCACCCCGTTCTCATGATTACTCTCCTTCCGTTCGTCCTGAGCTTGTCGAAGGACGAACGGATGACTCAGGTCCATCGACAGGCAACCGCCCTTCGACAGGCTCAGGGCGAACGGCATCGCGGGACTCGGGGGGAACCGCGCTTCGACTTTTTGCGAGGCGGGAGACTTCCGCCCAATCGCCCCGCATCATCGCTTCCTTCTTCTTGCGGCTCCAGCCTTTGATTTGCTGTTCAGAGGCGATGGCCTCCTCGCGAGTTGGGAAATCTTGCGAGAACACCAAATGCAGCGGTCGACGGTTGAACGTGTAACAACTGGTGATGGCGCCAGTCGTGTGTTCGGCAATCCGTTTTTCAAGATTATCAGTCTGACCAGTATAGTAACTTCCATCGGCACAACGGAGGATGTAGACCCAGAATGACATTACGATTCTCCATCAAGTTACAAACGCCGTTTGTGGTCCGTTCGTGGTTCGACAAGCTCACCACGAACGGACCACAAACGGCTTGGCAAGCTCACCACGAACGGACCACAAACGGCTTGGCAAGCTCACCACGAACGGACCACAAACGGCTTGGCAAGCTCACCACGAACGGACCACAAACGGCTTGACAAGCTCACCACGAACGGACCGCAAACGACTTGACAAGCTCACCACGAACCGACCATAAACCGCTTGGCCAGGTCTCCACGAACAGATTTGACGGCATAGCCATCACGACAGCAACGCCCTAATATTCGCCAACACCTCAGCACTCTCCGCATCCAGCGCCGCGATCTCGTCCATGATCGCCTGCGGGCTCAGGTGGGCCACCGCCTCGCCGCCGTTCGGGTTCTTGACCGACAGGTCGAAGGTGCTCTGGTCGATCCCCGCCGCATCCAGGCTCCAGCTCTTTGGGGAATCGGCAAAGGTCTTCTGTAGCGCGACAAACTCCGCCAGATCGGCATCATTGAGCGGATTGGTCTTGCCGAGGTTGCGGCCCGGGTCGAGTTGGTAATACCAGACGGTACGGGTCGGCGCGCCCTTTTCGAAGAAGAGGACGACGGTCTTGACGCCGGCCCCCTGGAAGGTGCCGCCGGGGCAGTCGAGCACGGAGTGAAGGTTACAGCTTTCCAGCAAGCGCTTGCGCAGCGAGACGGAGGCGTTGTCGGTATTGGAGAGGAAGGTGTTCTTGATCACCACCCCGGCCCGGCCGCCGGCCTTGAGCGTCTTGATGAAGTGCTGCAAGAACAAAAAGGCGGTCTCGCCGGTGCGGATCGGGAAGTTCTGCTGGACCTCCTTGCGCTCCTTGCCGCCGAAGGGCGGATTGGCGAGGATGACATCGAAGCGGTCGCGGTCCTGGACGTCGGCCAGGTTTTCGGCCAGGGTATTGGTGTGGACGATGTTCGGGGTCTCGATGCCGTGCAGGATCATGTTCATGATCGCAATCACATAGGCGAGCGACTTCTTTTCCTTGCCGTAGAAGGTCTGTTCCTGAAGGGTGCGATCCTGCGCGGTGGTGCGCTCGGGGTTGCGCGCCTGGAGATAGACGAAGGCCTCGCACAGGAAGCCGGCCGAGCCGCAGGCGCCGTCATAGATGCGCTCGTTAAGGCGCGGGTTGACCACCTCCACCATGGCGCGGATGAGCGGGCGCGGGGTGTAATATTCACCGCCGTTGCGCCCGGCGTTCCCCATGTTCTTGATCTTGGCCTCATAGAGATGAGACAGTTCGTGCTTTTCCAGCTGGGAGCTGAAGCGCAGTTCGTCGATATGGTCGATGACCTCGCGCAGGTTGTAGCCGCTGCGGACCTTGTTCTTGATCTCGCCGAAGATCTCACCGATCTTGTATTCGATGGTGTTGGGACCGCTGGCGCGCTGTTTGAAGCCGTGCAGATAGGGGAAGAGCCGCCGTTCGACGAACTCGATGAGGTCCTCGCCGGTCATGGCCTCGTTGTGGTCGAGTGTGCCATCCGCGGTCTTGGGCGCGGCCCAGGCGTCCCAGCGGTAGGGTTCTTCGAGGATGAAAAAATAAGACTTGCCGTCGAGCGCGGCCTCGGTGGCCTTTTCGCGCTCCAGGTCGTCGAGATATTTCAGGAACAGCAGCCAGGAGGCCTGCTCGGTATAGTCCAGTTCGGTGGTACAACCGGCCTCCTTCCATAGCACATCGTCGATATTCTTGAATGCCTGTTCAAAGGTCCGTCCGAGGTCTTCTGCCACTGCTGCCACTGCCACTCCCGCTTATACGCGCTTACCAATTGATTCCACATCGTCAACGCGGCCTATTCTAGCGCGTTTTCGCACGAGTGGCGGCCTTGATCATCCTGCCGGCGAGTCCGCGGCGGCCGAGAGGTTGCCTGCCATGGCCTGGATTCCGGCGTCCCGGCCGGAACGACGATCAAGGCCCGAGCGACGTTGCGGCCTGCGGCCTGAACCTCGGCACTTGCAGCGACCCGTCGCGGCCGGGGGCCGCTCCTACGGGGTCAGGCGCCCTGCGACCCAAGCGCCTGGCGTTGATCCGCGAGCCGCCGGCGCAGCCGCGCCGGCGGCTGCTGCTCCGGCGACAGGGCGCGGATTTCGGCGACCAGGGCGCTGGATTCGGGGTCCTTGGTGCGTCTGGCGTGCTGCTCCAGGAGCTGCAAGGTCTCGCCGATCTCACGCGCGGCCAGGCGCTGCGCCTGGCGTTCCAGCAGCCGCAGCAGCCGCTGCGCCTCCTCCAGTTGCACCGCCTGGGCGCCCCGCGGCCACTGGGTGTCGGCGGGCGGATGGATCAGGGCCTCGACCCGCACATACAGTTCCGGGCAGTAGCCCTGCAGAAAGAGTCCGTTGAAGCGGCGCAGCCGCTCGCGCAGGGCCTCGCCGCGCTCGCGCAGGCGCCGCGCGGCGGACTCGATGCGCCGCTGGATGTGCTCGGCGTTCTCGAGCCACTCGCGCAACACCGCGATACGCTCCAGCGGATCGGCCAGGTCGTCCGGCCGCCAATGCTGAAACTGACGCAGCAGGGCCTCGCGGTCGCCGCGGTCGTTTTGGCCAAGACGCTCCGGCGCGATCGCCGCCAGGGCCTCTTGGAGCTGCGCCGCACCCGCCGTCAGTGCCTGTTCCTCCGCCGCAATCAGTGACTGAGCACCGGCGAGCCGGGCGCGGACCAGCACCAGTTGATCGGCGATCCCGCTCAGGTCGCCGGCCGCCGCGGGGCGCGGCGGCGTGAGGGTCAGACCGCTCGCGCGGATGGACTCATGGGTCAGCAGCGCAGACACCGCGGCCAGGCGCTGGCTAGCGGCCGCGATCAGCTCACCGCAGGTCTGCGCGAACCTGGACTCGGCCGCGGCCAACGCGCGATCCTGCTCCGCCAGTTGCAGCCGGGCCTGTTCGAGACTGGGCTCGTGGACGCCGGACGTCTCACACCGAGGCGCCAAGGCGCCAAGGTTATGCGGTCCCTCATCGGCCGCAGGAGAGCCATCCGTCGGGCGATCCGCAGGGCGTGGGGACTGCGTTGTCTCGCTTGGCGTCTTGGCATCTTGGCGTGAGCCATTCTGAGCGAGTAGACCCACCGGGCCAGGCAGCACGATGGCGAGCCCCTGGGCGCGCTCCGCCAACCAACGCGCCCGCGCCTGCAAGGCGATGCGCGCCTCGTCCAGCCCCTCATGGTCCTGGCGGATCGCCTCCTCCAGTGCCTGAAGGTCGGCGCGTAGGGCGCGCGCCTGCTCCGCTTGGCTCAACAAGGTCAGTGCCTCAACCCCCTGGCTGGCGCGCGTGAGTGCATCGAACCGATCATGCAGCCGGGCCAGTTGCGCGTCCTTCTCGTCCAGCCGGGGGATCGGGGTGAGTGCCGCAAGCCGCGCCCGACACTCGGCCAAGACCGTGCTCAAGCCCCCCAACAGGGCGCTCTCCGAGCGCTTCACGCGGTTCTCAAGCGCCGCTTTGGCGTCGCGCAACTGCTCGCACCAGTCCTCGTGGTCGCGCGGATCTTCCGGGGTCTCGGCCCGCAGGTCGCGCACCAGCTCATCCAGCCCCGGGTCGGGGGCCACCAGTTGCGCGAACAGGGCACAGCGCGCCTCCAGGTCCAGGACGGCGTCGCGGCGCACCGCGGCGGCCCGGTCCATCAACCCCTGCTCCAAGGCCCGGGCCTGCTCGAACAGCTCCGCGAAGGTGCGGTCATCCTCCCCGGGCCAGTCCTTGCGCCTGGCCTTGAAGCGCTCGGCGAGGATCGCGCAGTCGTCGCCGTCCTCGCCGAGCGCCCGCGCCCAGCGCGGCAGGGCCTTGACGATCTTCTCGGTCTCGGTGATCTCGCGCGGCTGCTCGCGGCGCGCCAATTGGTCCAGCGGGTCCACCAGCGCCTTGAACTCGGCGGCCCACTGCGGCGTCGGTCCGCTCCGGCACAGGCGCTCACCCAGTTCCGGCAGGGCGGCCTCCAGGGCCGCGGTGCGGGTGGACGCGCGGATCTTGGCGAGCGCCGACTCGGCATTGAGCCAGAGCCCCAGGGCCTCGGTGAGACGGAGACTCGCGGTGCGGGCGGCCTCGCCGCGGCGCTCATCGACCATCAGGTCGTCGTCGGTCTTCACCTGCCGGCCGAGGCGGCGCGCCTCCAGGCCCAGGTGTTCCAGTAACGCCGGGATCGCGCCCGGGTCATGCAGGGCCGGGGCCGCGACGCGCTCCAGGGCCTGCGCGGCGACGGTGAGTTGTTGCTCGATCTCGCCGATGCGGTCGAACAGCCTATGCAGTGACCCGCCGCGGGCCGCCAGCGCGTCCACCCGCGGGACGAGGCGCGCCGCGCTCTGCCCCAGGCCCAAGACCCCGCGCCAGGACAGGGCCGTCGCCACCTCGGCCAGCAAGTCCGCGCGCTCGCGCTGGAAGGATTCGGCCCGCGCCGGCACCCCCTCGCCACATTCCAGCAGGCGCTCACGCAGCTCGATTAGCAGGGTGTGGTTGCTTGCCATTGAGGTATCGTCTCTCTTGCGTCCATCCGGATTCTTACGTCCCCAACACCCGCCGCAGCAGTTGCACCGCCTCGCGCCGGCTCAATTGGCGCTCCACCGAGTAGCGGGTGGCGGCGATGGCGGGCGGGGATTGCAGACAGAGCGGGCAGCCGGCATCGGCCCCGCAGGGGCATTCCGCCAGCCAATCGCGCGTATAGACCAACAATCGGCGCAACAGGTCGTCGTCGTCATTGAGCGCATCGATGAGCCCCAGGCCCTGGGGATACAGATCGAGGATCACCAGACCGGACTCGCGGCGGCGGCCGATCTTGAGCCCCTCGGCCGCCATGACCAGCACCGCATCCTCCTCCACCCCGACCTGGACCGCCAACACCTGCCCCAGGGCCTGGGCGATCGAGTGCAGTGCCGCCGGGCACGCGTCCAGGTCCTCGTCCAGAAAGCGCAGCATGAGCCCCTGGGTGGGGAAGGCCAGGCTCTCGATGGGCTCGCCCCACAGCGGCTCGCTCTGGTGCGGCGCGCCCGGGCGCGGCGGCCGCACCTCGACGATCCCGGTGACCTCCTCCTCATACTGGGTCTGGATGATCAGCTTGTTCAGGCCACCCTGGTCGAAGAAGACCTGGGTCTGTCCAGGGTCCACCTGGGTGCGGCGCAGGCGCGGTTCGCTCACCCGCCAGGTCAGCACCGGGTCGTCGCTGCGGGTGCAGTAGAGTACGCCCAGGCGCTTGATCTCGGCGGCATCCGTCGCCGGCCAGGCATTCATGCGATAGGTCTGACCCTTGATACGGAAGACGCGCCGGGGGTAGGCGACGATGGTGGCGCGCTCCGGATCGATGCGCTGGAGCACGGCCTCGGCCCCGCCGGCCTCGCGCAGGACGATGGCGACCAGCCGATCGCCGACGGTATCCAGCGGGCCAGGCCGATACTGCGCCGCCGAACTGCGGTAACCGGTATCGACCTTGAGCGTGTTGTCCTCGTCCAGAAAGCGCACATCGCGCCGCTCGATCTCGTGGCGGTTGGCGAGCTCCTCCAGCACCGGGTCGAGGATGGTGTCGCGCCACTGGAAGGTGTCGAGCAAGCCACTGGCCACTGCCTCCATCTCACGCAGGGCCAGCAACAGGTGGCGCCGTACGATGGCCGGCTGCGGCACCCCGGGCACCAGGCGCCGCACCTGGCGGAAGAAGGTCTCGGGGTCCTGCGCCAACTGCATCAAGAGGCGCCGGCAATAGGGGTTACCGGGCGGCAGCAACAGGCCCACCTGGTGGATCGGCAAGCGCTCCAGTGCGCGCCCGCCCTGGGAGAGCAGATCGGTCAGCGACAACACCTGAGCCGCATCGAGCTCCAGGATGCGCGCCGCGGCATCGGCCGGCGTGCGCACCAGCCGCTCGGCCAGCCGGCGCCCGTCGACCGCCTGCTGCATGAAGTCGCGGGCCTTGACCAGGTCCAGCGCGCGCGGCGCCTCATAGCAGGTACTCAAGCCCGCCTCCACGGCTACGCGGGCGGCCAGCAGACTCGGGTCCCAGTGGTCCAGATCGGCCGCATCCGCGCCCTTGAGCCCCGCCGTCGGCTCCAGCAGGTGGATGGCGATGGGGTGGTAACGGCGCCGCTCGACCACCACCCGATCCGCGGGCCGGTAGTCATAGGGCAGCAGTTGCGACACGAAGGCCGCCAGGTTGGCCTCGTGGCTGCGGTCGCTGCGGGCGAAGGTCAGCGAGCGCGTCTCCTGGTGTCCCTTACGCCGCAGCAGTCGATGCAGGCGATGGGACACCGCCCAGAAGTTGGCCGCCCGGACCCCGGAATAGGCGTCCAGGTCCAGCCAGACGGTGAGCCCGATCCGGGCCAGCAACAGCGGGTTGTCCGCCAGGTCCGCCAGGTGGTCGGACAGCGTGCCGACCTCCATCAGCCAGACCATCGCGGCGGGTTCGCTGGGCGCGGCGGCCCGCGGCAGGTGGATGGCCTCAGGGCCTGGCAGCCAGGGGGCAAGACGCTCCACGCAGGACTCGGGGGCCTGCGGGACGATGACCAGGGTCACCAGTTCCAGACGCACATGGGTCAGTTGGATCGCCACCGCCAGGGCCTCCCACTGTCCGCTATCGTCGGGGGCCAGAACCAGACGGTCCAATCCCGATCGACGCCGGCCCGCGTCCGCCGCGAACAGGTCGGCGAGGGCCTCGATCAGCTCCGGGGCCACCCGGCGGGTGCGCAGGAACGGCCACTGCTCAAGCAGCGCCCGCGCCCCGGGATCGGCCGTCTCCACCGCCGTGTCGGTGGGCGCCAGCCGGCACAGGGTCTGGACGGCAAAGCCGCGTCGGCGCAGCGCGGCCACCCAGTCACCGGGGGCCGCGGGCTCGGCCACGGCCGCGCTGTCGCTGACCGCGCCGCGGCGGCCGCGGCTCAAGGCAATGACGATCAGGGTGACAGCGATGACCGCCGAGAGGCCCCAGGGCGCGGCCCGTTGCTGGGCCAGGCCCTCACCCAGATCGGGCGCGCTCCAGATGAGCAATAACAGAAACGGGGACGCCAGGACCCACAGGACCCAGTGCCGGGAATGCTCAAACCCCGCGGACCCCGCCAGCCAGGCGCCGGGGCGCGGCTGCTCCGGGGTCAGCGCCGGGGTCCGCGCCGGGGCGGGCATGGCCAGACGCAGCAAGAGCACCAGCAACCAGACGGCAAAGGGGAGCGCGAGCGCCCACCATTCCGGATGTGCCAGCCGCTGCCCATCCGGATCCACCGGTGATGGGACCTTCAGCTCCAAGGGCGGCCACCCGGGTAGTTCCACCTTGAGCCCGGTCGCATCGAACAGCGGGTGCCAGCCCTTCTGCCACCAGGCGGAATCCAAGAGTTGCAGGGTCCAGCCATAGAGCAGCAACGCGGCCAACAACCCACCGGTCCAGACCAGCACCCCGGTCCAGAGCTCGCCGCTGTCGCGGCCCGGCCGCCAGGCGACGACCGCGGCGTTGACCGCAAGCGCCAGCACCAGGGCGGCGACAAAGGCCCCGAAAGGGACCAGCCAGGCGGGGGCGGCGGTCATGCGGGTTCCAAGTCCACCGTCAACTCACCCCGCAGCAGCAGCCCCTCCTTCGGCCCCAGGTCCAGGGTCAGGATGTCGCCGCCCAGACCCCAGG
The DNA here is from genome assembly GCF_903946935.1 of uncultured Thiodictyon sp. Lineage (GTDB taxonomy): Bacteria > Pseudomonadota > Gammaproteobacteria > Chromatiales > Chromatiaceae > Thiodictyon. Next base: position 19,513 of record NZ_CAJAXH010000087.1, on the reverse strand, counting down.
GGCACTCGCCCAAGAGCACACCGAGATTCATCGCGCGGCCCGGCAGGCCATCCAGCGGGACCCGCACCCCGTTCTGCGGCAGGGCGCCGCGATTGACGATCAGGATCACCAACTCATTCCCTAGGTAGCGGGCGTAGCCGAACAGGTCGCCGCAGGCGAGCAGGCCCTGGTAGGCGCCGCGGCGCAGCGCCCGGTGTTCCCGACGCCGGCGGGCCAGGGTCTGGACCCAGGCGCGCAGCGGCCGGTCCCAATGGTCCTCATCCCAATCGAAGCAGGCACGGTTGTAGGGATTGTCACGGCCGGCCATGCCGATCTCGTCGCCGTAATAGATGCAGGGCACCCCGGGATAGGTGAAGAGCAACAGGAGCGCCAGGCGCATCAGGAAGGGGTCCTCGCCCACCAGGGTGAGGAAGCGGGTGGTATCGTGTGAACCCAGCAGATTGAGTTGACAGAGCTGGTTGGCATACGGAATGCGGGAGCGGGCATCGGTAAGCCACGCCTCGAACCCGGCGGCATCCAGCGCGATGGGGTGATAGTTGACGTCCTGCCCGGCCAGGAAGGCACGCACCGGCACGGCGAAGCCATAGTAGTTCATGGCCCCGTCCTCCTGATCGCCCTGGAGCCAGCGGGTCGCCTCGGCAAAGTGCTCCCCCAGGATGTAGGCGCGCGGGCTCTCCTCGCGCACGGCGTGGCGCAAGGCGCGCAGCACCCGGGCATTGTGCCGGGCGCCGGTACCCTCCCCCAGCATGTGGGCCACATCGATCCGCCACCCGTCCGCCGAATAGGGTGGGCGCAGCCAGCGGCGGACGATGGCGTCCTCGCCGTCGAGGAAATACTCCCGCACGCAGGGATCGCCGAAATCCAGCACTGGCAGTGACTTGGCACCCTGCCAACAGTGGTAGCTCTCGGGATCGGCGGGGTCGTGGAAGGTGTAGGCACCGCGCAAGGGTGCCGCCACGCCCTGGTAGGCCCCGACCGCGGCATGGGTACCCCAGCGGTTGAACCAGGGATGGGTGTCCGAGGTATGGTTGAAGACCGCATCCAGCACCAGGCGCATGCCCCGCCCCGTCGCGGCCACCCGCAGGTCCGCCAGGGCATGATTGCCGCCCAGGTAGGGGTCGACGTGTTCAAAATCCTCGATGTCGTATTTGTGTACGCTGGGCGAAGTGAAGATGGGGTTGAGCAAAATCGCGGTGACACCCAGGTCGTCAAGATAGTCGAGCGACTCGCGCACACCGATCAGGTCGCCCCCGTAGAACTCACTGTCCGGCCGCTCCGGGTCGATCGGCTCCCCCCACGCCTTGGCCCGAATCGGGCGCTCGGCGCGCGGTGCATAGGCACCGGCGCGCGGGCTGCACCCGGGGTCGCCGTTGCGGAAGCGCTCCGGGAATATCTGGTAGAAGACCTGGTCAGGCACCCAATCCGGCGGCGCCTGCTCGGTGTTGAGGCGAAAGAAGCGTTCGCGCAGCGGCATGCGGGGGCTCGGTCCGGCCGCGTCCAGCCAGCACTGCCGGTCCGCCAGCAACACCTTGAATGCATAGACCGTCAGTGGACAGGCCGGAGCGGGGACGAGGGCCGCCTGATAGACCTGGAAGCGCCCACGCTGCGTGATCGCCGCCATGGGCAGCAGACGCTCCTCGTTGTCCCGCTCCAGCCGCAGGTAAACCCCGATTGGAGGCGGGGCGACGGCGGCCAGCCACAACTGGACCCGACAGTGCCCGTCGCACCATGTAAGGAAGGGTGCGACCTGATGATGGATCATGGCGGGTGCGGTCATGGGATGAGTCCCTGGCGATCGGTAGCAAGGCGTTGGCGAGGGTGCGCGGGCGGTGCCTAAGTTACCAGCATTGGCGCGCGAGGTGCGGATCGCGATTCTGCGACGCTGAACCCGCTATCGGGGTCCGCACGCTGTTAGAATCGCCCCAGGGTAGCAGCGGCTGGTAGCAGCGGCTGTGGCGGTCGATTCAGTCAAGCCGGCGGCCGTGACAAACCCTGACCCTCGCACCACGGGGGCGCCACCATGCGAGCCATCGCCATTCATGATCGCCCCGGACCACGCACAGCGCATCCGCACCCGTATCCTCTGGCCGATCGCCCTGGCCCTGGGGCTCTTCCTGCTCGCCGCCGTGCTGGGGTTTTACCACCACGCGCAGTCAGACCTGCGGCACGCGACGCGGGAGACCGGCCGGCAGGTCGAGGCCCTGCTGCAATCGACACTGGACCAGGATGCGGCCCTGTTGACCGGACTACTCCAGGCCCTCGCCCCGGACCCCTGCCTGCGCCAATCCTACCTGGCACGCGACCGCAAGCGCCTGCTTGGCTGCGCCTTACCCCTCTTTGCCGATCTCAAGGCCGAGGACCGTGTCACCCATTTCTATGTGCATGACGCGGCGGGGGTCACCTGGCTGCGTGTACACAACCCAGAGAGTGAGGGCGACCGGGTCGAGCGCGCCACCCTGCGCCAGGCCGCCGCCACTGGGGGCGTCGCGCACGGGGTCGAACTCGGGCCCTTTGGGACCCTGACCCTGCGCGTGGTCGCCCCCTGGGTGATCGATGGCACCCGCGTCGGCTACCTCGAACTGGGCGAGGAGATCGACCACCTGGCCCCCCGGATCAAGGCCGTCCTGGGGGTCGATGTGTTCATGCTCATCGACAAGGGCATCCTGGATCGCGCGCGCTGGGAGGAAGGGCGTCAGGCCGCCGGGCATCGCGGCAACTGGGACCTGCTCCCGGGGATGGTGCTGGCCGGCGGTACGCAGGACCCGGCGCCGGCCACCCTGGCCGCCGCCTATGCCGCCGTGGCCACGGGCCCAACCGGCCGCCCCCAGGGCCTGAGCATGGCGGGGCGTGAACTGGCCGTGCAATCGCTGCCGCTGCGCGATATCGCCGGCCGGCGGGTTGGGCTCGCCTTGGTGGTCGCGGACATGACCCTGGATTACGCCGGGGTCATCTCCACCATCGTCGCGCTGGCCGCTCTGACCCTGGGGCTGGCGGCCCTGCTGATCGGATTCTTCTGGTTCTATCTCGGACACATCCAGGACACCCTGGGCGGGCTCTATGGCGAGCTGCAGGGCACTATCGCGAACCAAAGCGCCGACCAGGCGCGCCTGATCGCCCAAGAGCGCCGCCTGGCCGATGAGTCCACCCACCGCGAACATGCCGTGGCCGAAGAGCAGACCCTGGGCAGTCTGCTGCATCTGGCCCTGGAGGAGTCCCCCACGCGGCCCTTCCTCGAGGCCAGCCTGTCCACTCTGCTCGCGGCGGTGCCCTGGCTACGGCTCCAGCCGCGCGGCGGCATCCTGCTCGCCGATAACACCCAGGCCCCGCCCCAACTGCGGCTCGCCGTCACGCAGAATCTGACCACGGAGCGGATCGCGGCCTGCGCCGCCATCCCCTTTGGCACCTGTCTGTGCGGCCGGGCCGCGGCCACCCGCGAGGCGATCCATAGCGACGGCATCAGCCCCAACCACACCCACTGCCTGGCCGACCTGCGCGATCACGGACACTACAACGTGCCGCTGGTGCAGGGCGCCCGGGTGCTCGGCGTCCTGGTCCTTTACCTGTCACCGGGCCACCCGCGATCGGAACGTGAACTCCAGTTCCTGGGGCGGGTGGCGGACGTGCTCAGCAGCGGGCTGGCCCGCCGCCAGGCCGCGGCCGAACTGCGGGTCGCCCGCGACGCGGCCGAGGCCGCCTCGCGCGCCAAGAGCGAATTCCTGGCCAGCATGAGCCACGAGATCCGCACCCCGATGAACGGTGTACTCGGCATGGCCGAACTGCTGGCCGACATGCCATTGGGGGAGGAGCAGCGGGAGTTCGTGGAGACCATCTGCAAGTCCGGCCAGGCCCTGCTCACCATCATCAACGACATCCTGGACTTCTCCAAGATCGAGGCCGGGCGCCTGGAGTTGGAGCCCCTGCCATTCGATCTGGGCAACGCCACCCACGAAGTCGCCCAACTGCTCGCCAGCCGGACCGAGGAGAAGGGCCTGGAACTGATCCTGGACTACCGGCCGGATTGCCCGCGTTATGTCGTCGGCGACGCCGGGCGTATCCGCCAGATCCTACTCAACTTGGCGGGCAATGCGGTCAAGTTCACCGCCAAAGGGCACGTCCTGGTCAGCGTCCGCCGACTGTCACAGGCCGGCGACATCGCCCGCATCCACCTGCGCGTGGAGGACACCGGGATTGGAATCGCACCCGAGGTCCAGGCGCGCCTGTTCGAGTCCTTCGTCCAGGCCGATGCCTCCACCACCCGCCGCTTCGGGGGCACCGGGCTCGGGCTCGCCATCAGCCGCCAGTTGGTCGAACTAATGGGCGGGGAGATCGGGGTCAGCAGCGAGCTCGGCCAGGGCTCCCGCTTTTGGCTCACCCTGCCCCTGCCGGTCGCCACGGCCCCCGTGGCGCCCCCGCCGTTGGGTGACCTGGCGGGTGTCCACACACTCATCGTCGAGGACAATCCAGTCAATCAACGGGTCTACCAGGAGCAGTTGCGCAGCTTCGGCATGCGCACCCAGATCGTCGGCGACCCGCAACTCGCCCACGCGGCCCTGCGGGCCGCGGCGGCGGCCGGCGACCCCATCAAACTCGCCGTACTCGATCACCAGATGCCGGACCTGGACGGGGAACAACTCGCCCGCCAGATCCACGCCGAACCGGACTTCGCGCGTCTGCCCTTGGTCCTGCTGACCTCGTCCGGACAGCGCGGGGACGCCGAGCGCTTCCGCCAGGCCGGGTTCGCCGCCTATCTGGTCAAACCGGTGTTGATCGAGACCCTGCGCCAGTGCCTGGCGCGGGTCTTGACCCCGCCGCGGGTGGCCCTGCCTGCGCCGCCGCCGACGCAGCCGCCCGCACTGACCGAGGCCGTGACGCCGCCCCCCCGGCGAGCGCCGGTACTGGGGCACTATCGCGGGCGGGTCCTGCTCGCCGAGGACAACGCCATCAACCGCAAGGTCGCACTGAGCATGGTCCGCAAGCTGGGGATCGAGGCCGACACGGCGGAGAATGGCGAGGAGGCCGTGGCCCGCTGCCGCACAACCGAGTATGACCTGATCCTGATGGACTGCCAGATGCCGATCCTCGACGGCTTCGCCGCCACCCGCCTGATCCGCGCACTGGACGGGACGCACCGACCCGCCATCGTCGCACTGACCGCCAACGCCATGGAAAAGGACCGCGAGCACTGTATCGACGCCGGTATGGATGACTACATCTCCAAGCCGTTCAAACAGCAAGACCTCACGTCGGCCTTCGAGCGCTGGTTGCCGCGGGTGGAGTGACGGCGAGCGCGCCGCCCGCCGACCGATCGGCCGCGGGCGTGCTAGCATTGCCATCGCCGTCGAGCGTGGAGGCAAGAACATGGCTAACCTGATCGTACGGAACCTGGATGCGGACCTCGTCGCCGCACTCAAGCAACGCGCATCCGCCCACGGACGCAGCGCCGAGGCGGAGCATCGCCTGATTTTGGAGGAAGTTCTGCGGCGGCTGCGCAAGCGCAGCTTCGCTGAGGTTCTGGCGTCCATGCCCAACGTCGGACTGGACAGTGACTTCGCGCGCGTCCAGGCCGATGAACGGGCCGACGATGCATTTGCTTGATACCAATGTGATCAGCGAGGCGCGTAAAGCCGCCAAGGCTGATCCAGGTGTGCGCCGCTTCTTTGCCCAGGCCAAGACCACGAGATCGCCCCTCTATCTGTCGGCGATCGCACTCGGCGAAGTGCGCCGAGGTCTGGAATTGATCCGCCACCGCGCAGACGAGTCCACCGAGGCCTACGACCGGGGCGCCAGGTTCGCCTGTTACCGGCAACTGCCGACCCTTGAGGAATATGTACTGATCGACTCGCGCACCCGCTCGGTCGAGGTCTTTCGGCGACACCCGGAGGGCTGGATGCTGCAACAGGTACCGGAGGAAGGACGGCTCACCCTCGATGCCATCGGTTTCGACTGTGGCCTGGATGCCATCTATGAGGATGCGCGCTTCGCCGCACCAACCGACCGATTCGCTTGAAGCGCTCCGACTTCCATTTCGACCTCCCCCCCGAGTTGATCGCGCAGCGCCCGCTCGCGCAGCGCTCGGCCTCGCGACTCTTGGCCCTGGACGGGGACGACTCGCCCCCGCGCGATCTGCTGTTCACCGACCTGCCGGGGCTGCTGCGCCCCGACGACCTGCTGGTGTTCAACAACACCAGGGTGATGCGCGCCCGGCTGTTCGGCCACAAGGACACGGGCGGCGCGGTCGAGGTGCTGATCGAGCGCCTGCTGGGAGCGAACGAGGCGCTGGCGCAGACGCGCGCCGCCAAGGCGCTCAAACCCGGACGGCTGATCCAGCTGGCCGGCGGGGAGCGACTGGAGATGCTGGGACGCGACGGCGACCTGTTCCGGCTGCGCGCACTGGACCGCCCCTTCCCCGAACTCATGGAGGCGCAAGGCCATCTCCCCCTGCCGCCCTACATTGAGCGGCCGGACGACGACGCGGATGCGGAGCGCTACCAGACCGTCTTCGGGACTCGGGTGGGGGCGGTGGCCGCCCCCACCGCGGGGCTGCATTTCGATCAGGCGCTGCTGGAGCGGCTGGCCGCGCTGGGGGTGGCGCGCACCGAGGTCACGCTGCATGTGGGGGCCGGCACCTTCCAGCCGGTGCGGGTGGAGGACCTGGACCAGCACCGGATGCACGCTGAATGGTTGGAGGTGAGCGAGGACACCTGCGCCCGCATCGCGGCCACCCGGGCGGCCGGCGGGCGGGTCATCGCCGTCGGCACCACCAGCGTGCGCAGCCTGGAGAGCGCCGCCGCAGACGGTGAAATCCAGCCCTTTCGGGGCGACAGCCGGATCTTCATCCGCCCCGGCTACCGCTTCCGGGTAGTGGACGCCATGATCACCAACTTCCACCTGCCGGAGTCCACCCTGTTGATGCTGGTCAGCGCCTTCTGCGGGGTCGAGCGCATCCGCGCGGCCTATCGCCACGCCATCGCCCAGCACTACCGGTTTTTCAGCTATGGGGACGCCATGTTCCTCGGCCAGCGCGACGGCTGAACCTGGAAGAGAGAAGTGCTCACGCCAAGACGCCAAGACGCCAAGAAAAAAAACGCAGATCCCCGCGCTCGGCGACCAGCCGCTGAGTGAATCGCCCGACGCCGATAACGCACTGCATAACCTTGGCGGCTTGGCGTCTTGGCGTGACAAATAGGCGTTCTGCGATGATTGATCAGCCGAACAGTGACCAAACCCAGAGCCCGACGCCCCCGGCCGCGGCGATGCCGGCGACGATGAACAGCCAGCGGCGCTGAGTCAGCGCGGTCACGGACGCCACCGAGATGGCGATCTGGATCAGAGTCATGGCCTGTGCCTGGCGGTGGTGTGGGGCGAGCGACGCGGCACTCTCCCAGTTGACCTTCTCCGACTCCTTCTCAAAGGCATCTGCCTTGGCCTTGAGCTCATCCTTTTCACGGTTGTAGCGCTGCGCCTCCGCTCGATAGCTGGCCTGCCGCTCGGGCGGCGCCAGCTCGGTGGCCATCTCCATCAGGTGGGCCTTCACGCTCTTGGCCTGGTAGAAATTCCACAGGTCGGCGGCCTGGGTGCGCTTGAGCACGGCATCGTTTTTCTGCAGCATTGCCTCGCTCAACGTGTAAGCGCTCTGATAGCTGACGACGGCCCCCAGGGTCGAAAGCAGGGCGGTGAAGATGGCGACATACTGGGCGAGCGGGTGCGCCCGATGCCCCGGCTCGTGGGCCAGATGCTCGTGGGGACCGTGGACATGAAATTCGTCGTCGGACATGGTGGAGAGTTCCTTCGGTTGATGCGGCTGCGCAGATGCCGCATCTTACAACCTTGCCCAAGCCGCCGCGCCAGAGTGCCCCAGCCATGAGCCTGCCCCAGCCGTCCCAGACGGACTTCAACGACCCCCGGCTGGCCGCCACCCGCGCGGACCTGGTCCGGGCGTTGCGCGCCTTCCTCCCGGCCGACGCGGTGCTGGAGCAGCAGGAACAGGTGCGACCCTATGAGTGCGACGGGCTGTCGGTCTACCGCCAACTCCCGCTGCTGGTGGTCCTGCCGCGGACGGTTGCGGAGGTGCAGCAGGTCCTGCGCCTGTGTCACGCACGCGCGGTGCCGGTGGTGGCACGCGGCGCGGGTACCGGGCTGTCGGGGGGTGCCCTGCCGGTGGGCGATGGGGTCCTGCTCAGTCTGGCGCGCTTCACCCGCATCCTGGCACTGGATCCGGTCGCACGCACGGCGCGGGTGGAACCCGGGGTGCGCAACCTCGCGATCACTGAGGCGGCGGCGGCCCACGGGCTCTACTATGCCCCGGACCCCTCGAGCCAGATCGCCTGCACCATCGGCGGTAACGTGGCGGAGAACTCGGGTGGGGTACACTGTCTCAAATACGGGCTGACGGTACACAACGTACTGGCGGTCACACTGGTGACGATGGATGGGGAACTGGTCGAGATCGGCGCCGCGGCCCCGGACTCGCCCGGCTATGACCTGCTGGCGCTCATCATCGGCTCGGAGGGGATGCTCGGGGTGACGGTGGAGGTGACGGTCAAGCTGCTGCCGGTGCCGGAGCGCGCCCAGGCCCTGCTCGCCGCCTATGACGACGTGGAGCGCGCCGGCCAGGCGGTGGGCGACATCATCGCCGCCGGCATCATCCCGGCCGGACTGGAGATGATGGACGGGCCGGCGATCCAGGCGGCGGAGGCCTTCGCCCACGCCGGTTACCCGACCGAGGCGGCGGCCATCCTGATCTGCGAGATCGACGGCACCCTGGACGAGGTGGCTGAATTGGCCCAGCGCGTGCGCGCCCTGCTGCTCGCGAGCGGCGCCACCACAGTGCAGGTCTCCCAGGACGACGCGGAGCGCTTGCGCTTCTGGAAGGGGCGCAAATCCGCCTTTCCGGCCGTGGGGCGCATCTCACCGGACTATTACTGTATGGACGGCACCATCCCGCGCCGTCACCTGCCGCAGGTGCTGCGCCGCACCGCCGAGTTGGCGGCGGAGTATGGCCTGCCGGTGGCCAATGTCTTCCACGCGGGAGACGGGAACCTGCACCCGCTGATCCTCTTCGATGCGAACAAACCCGGCGAGCTGGGGCGCGCCGAGGCCCTGGGCGGGCAGATACTGGAGCTGTGCGTCGCGGTGGGCGGCACCATCACCGGCGAGCACGGGGTGGGGATCGAGAAGATCAACCAGATGTGCATCCAGTTCAGCCCGGCGGAGCTCGCGGCGTTCCGCGCCGTGAAGCGCGCCTTCGACCCGCTGGAGTTGCTGAACCCAGGCAAGGGGATACCAACCCCGCGGCACTGCTCCGAGTATCGGCAGTTGCCAGAGCGAGGACCTGAGGCGCACCACCGCCAGTGACCAGAATACGGGCATGCAACTCAATCTAAATCAGGAAATTACTCACGCCAAGGCGCCAAGCTCGCCAAGAAAACAGTCGATAAGTCGATACCGGGAACCCGGATTGACGCACTGACGCACTGACGCACTGACGCGGTTGCCGGTATGCCTGATCTTGCGCTCACACTCAAGAACTTGGCGAGCTTGGCGCCTTGGCGTGAGAGATTCCGGATCGCCCTACTACCCACGGAGATCGAATCATGACCATCGATGCTGAAAAAATCGAGTTTTTTGCCTTCATCGGCCTGGCGATCTGGTTGGTGTTCTATCAGTTCGGCAGTTCGCGGCAACCGTCCGAAAAGCCTAACGAAGACAACCAGAAAACCTCAGACTGAGCGAGCAGTCGCGGCGCGGAGCGCCTGACACATGCGTGACACCGCTTAGCGGTGTCACGCGCGCAATCTCGTAGCGGTGTCACGAGTGGCGAGGTGTCAGGCGCGCATACCAATTGATATTTGCGTTCATTTGCGTTCATTTGCGGACGAATATCTTAACGGCCCTCCCCCACGGACCCCCCAACGCCCCATGCAGACCGACCCAGACCGAGTCATCAGCCCCCTGGCCGCAAGCGACGACAGCGCCATCGACCGGGCGATCCGCCCCCGCCGGCTCGCGGATTATGTCGGTCAGCCGGCGGTCAGCGAGCAGATGGAGATCTTCATCGGCGCCGCCCGCGCCCGCCAGGAGGCCCTGGACCATGTGCTGATCTTCGGCCCCCCGGGGCTCGGCAAGACCACGCTCGCCCACATCATCGCCTACGAGATGCAGGTCAACCTGCGCCAGACCTCGGGGCCGGTGCTGGAAAAGCCCGGCGACCTGGCCGCGCTGCTCACCAACCTGGAACCGGGGGATGTGCTGTTCGTCGACGAGATCCACCGCCTGAGCCCGGTGGTCGAGGAGGTCCTGTACCCGGCCCTGGAGGACTTCCAACTCGACATCATGATCGGCGAGGGACCGGCCGCCCGCTCCATCAAGCTCGACCTGCCGCCCTTCACCCTGGTGGGCGCCACCACCCGGGCGGGACTGCTGACCTCGCCCTTGCGCGACCGCTTCGGGATCGTCCAGCGGCTGGAGTATTATTCGGCGGCCGACCTGTCCACCATCGTGCGGCGCTCCGCCGAGATCCTGGCCATCCCCACCGACCCGGAGGGCGCGGCGGAGATTGCCCGGCGCGCCCGCGGCACGCCGCGCATCGCCAACCGGCTGTTGCGGCGCGTGCGCGACTTCGCCCAGGTGCGGGCGGACGGACGCATCACCGTGACGGTAGCAGACCAGGCGCTCGCCATGCTCAAGGTGGACGCGCTGGGCTTCGACCACATGGACCGGCGCCTGCTGGCCGCGGTGGTGCAGATGTTCGACGGCGGACCCGTGGGGGTGGAAAGCCTGGCGGCGGCCATCGGCGAGGAGCGCGGTACCATCGAGGACGTACTGGAACCCTATCTGATCCAACAGGGTTATCTGATGCGCACGCCGCGCGGGCGCATGGCGACCCCGGCCGCCTATCTGCACCTGGGACTGCCGGTCCCGGTGCGCCCGTCGACGCCACCGCCGGCCGGACCAGCCATCGGCGACCTGTTTGCAGACGCGCGCGACTGAACGTCGATCGGCCGCTAACCCGGTCCAACCATCTTCTTCCGCGCACGCACGGGCATTTCCGGTTAAGCTCCGCCCCCAATCAGGACGGCTACCCGCGCGCGCCATCCAACCCCGCACCGCGCCCCTGGCCGTGCGAGACCCTATTAAGCCGAGACCCCCAAGAGAGACCCAGATGAGTTCCGACCTTTCGCTGCTGAACCTGATCATGCACGCGAGCTTCGTCGTGCAACTGGTGCTGTTGGTCTTGGTGCTGGCCTCCGTCATGTCCTGGACCCTGATCCTGGACCGCGGGCGGGTGCTTGGCAACGCGCGCAAGGCCGCCAACGCATTCGAGGAGCGCTTCTGGTCCGGCGGGGACTTGAGCACACTCTACAAGGACTTGAGCGCGGAGGATCAGGGCAGCCTGGGCCTGGCCGCGATCTTCCGCGCCGGTTTCAAGGACTATGTGCGGCTGCGCAAGGTCGAGGGCAGCGACCTGATGGCGGTCCTGCAAGGCGCCGAGCGCTCCATGCGGGTGGCCCTGAGCCGGGAGATGGACCGGCTGGACGCCAACCTGTCCTTCCTCGCCACGGTCGGTTCCACCAGCCCTTACGTGGGGCTCTTCGGCACCGTCTGGGGCATCATGCACGCCTTCCATGCACTGGGTAACGTCGACCAGGCGACCCTGGCCCTGGTCGCACCCGGCATCTCCGAGGCCTTGGTCGCCACCGCCATCGGGCTATTCGCCGCCATCCCGGCGGTCATCGCCTACAACCGGTTCTCCAACCAGGTGGAGCGGCTCAACAACCGCTATGAGGAGTTCATGGAGGAATTCTCCACCCTGTTGCAGCGCCAGGGCCGCGGCTGACGCGCCCGGGGACTCTCCATGCTCAAGCGTTCTCGCCGTCACAGCCGCCGTCGGCCCATGTCAGACATCAACGTCGTGCCCTACATTGACGTGATGCTGGTGCTGCTGGTGATCTTCATGGTTACCGCCCCCCTGATCACCCAGGGGGTGAAGGTCAACCTGCCACAGGCGCGGGCCGGCGGCATTCCGAGCCCGACCGTGGCCTCGGTGGTCATCACGATCGACCAGATGGGCGATTTCTATGTCGATGTGGGACAGGACAAGCGGCTGCCAGTCACCGACCAGTCGCTCTACGACCGCATCCGCTCAGTCTTGGAGAACAACCGCGAAACACCGGTCCTGGTGCGCGCGGACAGCGAGGTGAACTACGGCCGAGTGGTGCGCGCCATGGTGGTCGCCCAGGCGGCCGGGGCGCCCAATGTGGGCCTGATCACCGCCCCGCCGGCGCGCCGTACACCCTGACCATGTGGCAGGTCCTGCGCCAGAACCGGCGCGCACTCTATTGGTCGCTCCTGCTGCACCTGCTCTTTGGGGTGCTCCTGTTCGTCAGCGTCCACTTCGCGGCGGACCCCAACGCGGTAGGCCAGACCCCCAAGGTGGTGCAGGCAACCGTCGTCGGCGACCGCGCCATGGAGGAGATGGTCTCGCGCTTCCAGGCGGAACAGACCAAACGCGCGGCCGATCAGAAGCGCCAGGAGGCCAAGTCGCCGCCGCCCGCCGACGCCGCGGCCAAGCGCGAGGCTGAGTTGGCGGCGGCACAGGCGGCGAAACTTCAGGCGGAGCGTCAGGCCGCGGCCGAGCGTGCGGCCACCCAGGCGGCGCAACGCAAGAGCCAGGAGGACCAGCGCCAGGCCGCCGCCGACGCGGCCCAGCGCGAAGCCCAGGCCCAGGCGCGCCGCGAGACCGAGACTGCCACACGCCGCGCCGCCGAACTCGCCGCCCAGCGACAGGCCGCCGAGGAGGCGCGCCGCCAGGCCGCGGCGGCCCAGCGCCAGGCGCAAGCCCAGGCCCGCCGCCAGGCCGAGGCCCAGGCCAGGCAACAAGCGGCCGAGCAGCGCCAGGCGCAGCAGGCCGCAGCCAAGGCCGCCGAGGCCCAGCGTCAGGAGGAAGAGGCCGCGCGGCGCATGCATTCGGAGCGCGAGCAGATCCGCCAGGAGCAACAGCGTCTGGCGGAGGCCGAGCGTCTGCGCCAGATTGAGGCCGAGGCCGAACGCATGGCCGCCGCGGAAGAGCGCCGCCTGGCGGAAGAGGAATCCCAGCAGCGCATTGAGGAGGAGGCGCGCCAGATGGAGCAGGAGGACCGTCAGCGCCTGGCGCTGGCGGAGGCCCAACGCGCCCGTGAGGCCGACGACCAGTCGCAGTCGTCCTCCCAGGAGATCGCCCGTGAGGTGGACCGTTACATCCCCGTGATCAGGGACAAGGTCCGCGAGTTCTGGGTCCGCCCCCTGGCGCTGACCGGCGAACTGGTCACGGTCGTCTCGCTGCGGCTGATCCCGGGTGGGGAGGTGGTACCCAACTCGGTGGGCGTGGTGCAGAGCAGCGGTAATGCCGCCTTCGACCAATCGGTGATCGCAGCGGTTTATAATGCCTCGCCGATACCGATACCATCCGGTCCGGCCTTCGAGCGCTTCCGGGAATTCAACCTCAAGTTCACGCCCTGACTGCAATCAAAGACGACGGCGCGTCCCACAAAGCCGCTACGGCAGGCTTAGAACAAATGGACAGGATTAACAGGATTTCGCAAGATTTACAGGATAGTAACGTGCCTTGCCTGCCGCCCCGGTTATCCTAAAGGCCGCCAATTGCTCACGCCAAGGCGCCAAGCTCGCCAAGAAATACAAAAAGATCGACCAGGCATCCAGATCGACCGTCGGGTGAATGACCCAGCGTCGATAACACACTAAAAAACCTTGGCGAGCTTGGCGCCTTGACGTGACAATTACCCTTTCTTAGGGTTAATCTTGTCCTATTTCCCAGCCGACCGCCGCGGTCTTGGATTATGGCACAATGGACGAACCTCGCTCGTGTTGATCCGGCCCGGAGACTATAGGCCCATGACTAAAGCCAAATTATTCACGATTTTCGCCGCCCTGGCCTGCTCGGCGCTGGGCGCGCTGGGACTCTCCGCCCCCGCCCAGGCCCGGCTCACGATTGAGGTGACCGGCGGGGTCGAGGCCGCCCAGCCGATCGCCGTGGTGCCCTTTGGGGTCTCGGAGGGCCTGATCCCCAAGGAAGACGTGGCCGGCGTGATCGCCGCGGACCTGGTGCGCACCGGCAAATTCCGCGCCCTGCCCACCCGCGACATGATGGCCATGCCCAGCACCGCGGCCGAGGTGGACCTGCGCGATTGGGGCCTGCTCAAGATGAACAGCCTGGTGATCGGCCGGGTGGAACAGGAGGGCAGCGGCTACCGCGTAAGCTATAACCTCTTCGACGTGGTCGGCGGCAAAGAGATCGCCTCCTCCAGCCTCAGCACCACGGCCGGGGGGCTGCGCCTCACCGCCCACCGTATCGCCGACCAGGTCTATGAAAAACTCACCGGTCAGCCCGGGGTCGCCGCCAGCCGCATCGCCTATATCACCGCCAACGGACGCGGGGAGGGCCAGACGGTGACACTGCGGGTGGCCGACGCGGACGGCAGCAACCCCCAGACCATCGTCTCGTCCAATGAGCCGATCATGTCACCCGCGTGGTCGCCGGACGGGCGTCGGCTCGCCTATGTCTCGTTCGAGAATCGCCGTGCCGCCATCTATGTGCAGGACCTGACCAGCGGGCGCCGCGACCTGGTCGCCAGCTACCCGGGCATCAACAGCTCACCGGCCTTCTCACCCGACGGCCAGCGTCTGGCCATGACCCTGTCGAAGGACGGCAACGCCAACATCTATGTGCTGAACCTCCAGACCCGCGAACTGACGCAACTCACCGACCACTTCGCCATCGACACCGAGCCCGCCTGGTCCCCCGACGGCAACGATCTGATCTTCACCTCCGACCGCGGCGGCAGCCCCCAGATCTACCGGATGTCCACCGCCGGTGGGCCGGCCACGCGGTTGAGCGGTGAGGGCGACTATAACGGCCGTGCCTCCTACGCCCCGGACGGCAAGTCCATCACCATGGTAACCCGGGTCAACGGCCAGTTCCGGATCGCCGTCCAAGACTTGGCGCGCGGCTTCCGCAAGGTCTTGAGCGATGGCGGGCTGGACGAGTCGCCAAGTTTCGCGCCCAATGGCAGCATGGTCATCTATGCCACCGTGCAGAATGGACGCGGGGTACTCGCGACCGCCGCGGTCGAAGGCGGCGGCAGCCAGCGAATTTCCCAGGACACGGGCGAGGTGCGCGAGCCCGCCTGGTCGCCGACAATGAAATGAGGATGCCCCCCGTGACACCGATCCTGACTTGCCCCGCCCCTGCAACGGCCCGCATCGCCGCCGGGCTGATCGGCCCCGGCCTGGTCTTAACCCTGTGCCTCAGCGGCTGCGCCGAGGTACCACAAGAACCCGAGCCCCGGCAGCGCATGCCCCCGCCCACGCTGGACGCCACCCCACGGGCGACGGCCCCGGTGGCAAGCACCGAGGCGCCGCGGCCGACCTATCGCGGCCCCTGGGAGGACCCATCCAATCCGCTCTACCACCGCACCATCTATTTCGACTACGACAGCGCCGAGATCAAGCCGCAGTACCTGGACGTGCTCCGCACCCATTCCGCCTACCTGGGCACGACCCCCGGTCAGCGTGTCACGCTGGAGGGCAATACCGACGAGCGCGGCACCCGGGAATACAACCTGGCCCTGGGCGACCAACGCGCCGAGTCCGTGCGCAAGCTGATGCTCGCCGAGGGCGTGAGCCCGGGCCAGATGGCCACCCTGAGCTATGGCGAGGAAAAACCCGCCGAGCCCGGGCACAGTGAGAATGCCTGGCGGCTCAGTCGGCGGGTGACCATTCAATACTGAGGCGCCCGGCATGCTGGCCACGCCGGACACAGAAGGCTGATTCATCCGCAAATGAGCGCAAGACCGATATGAACAACGCACGCTCCACCTTATTGCTGATCGCGGCCCTCGGGGCGGCGACCGCTCTCCCCACCAGCGCATCCGCCGCCGGATACGCCGCTGCCAACCCGCTATTGGAGGACCGGGTGGCTCGCATCGAGCGCATCATGGAAAACCAAAGCGCCGCCGGCCAGCAGTTGCAGATGCAGCAATTCCAGCAGGAGATGCAGGAATTGCGCGGCCTGGTCGAGACCCAGCAGTTCGAGATCCAGAAGCTTCAGCGGCAACTGCGCGACCAATACCTGGACATCGACTCCCGCCTGGGCACCGGCAAGGGTCTGGACGCCCCGGCCGGCCAATCGCCCGCAGCACCCGGCACCGACAACGGCACCGACAGCGGCCCCGGGGGCGCGGCACCGCCCGCCAGCCCGAACGGCGCCATCGATGCGAGCGGCAGGGACCTCAAACCCCCGGTCGGCAACGAGACACCGCCGCCGGTCACCGCCCCCATCCCCTCTTCGCCCGGCGCCGTCGGCATCCCTTCCCTGCCCAGCCCGGAGACCACCGGCGGCAACGAGCGCGACGCCTACCGCGACGCCTTCGAGCTACTCAAGCAGCGCAAATACCCGGACGCGGTGACGGCCTTCAACGACCTGCTGCGCCGCTATCCGCAGGGCCAGTATGCCGACAACGCCCGCTACTGGCTGGCGGAGACCTACTATGCCCAGCACAACTACCCGGCGGCCCTGGCCGAATTCGATCGCCTGGTGCAGTTGAACCCCGGCAGCACCAGGCTTGCCGCGGCACTGCTCAAGATCGGTGACATTCAGTCGGAGCAGGACGCCCGCGAACAGGCGCGCAACGCCTACCGCCAGGTCATCGCCAAATACCCCGGCACGCCCGAGGCACGGCTCGCCCAAAGCCGACTGCAGAAACTTGGGCCAGAGCGCAAGGAGCCCACCAGCTACGCCCCGTCAATCCCCCACACCAGTGCGACGCCCCGCCGTAACCCTTAGCCACAGGAAGTTTGAAACTGCTGGAATTTCACAACGCGCTTCAAAACTCGATGCGATTCGCCTATACTGTGCAGTCCTCGCGCCCTTAGCTCAGTCGGTAGAGCATCTGACTTTTAATCAGGCGGTCGCGCGTTCGAGTCGCGCAGGGCGCACCATAAAATCAAGGGCTTAGGGTAAAACCTAGGCCCTTTTTCTTTGCCGTGGGACACTCACGGGACACCGGCAAATGCCACTGCCCAGGACGAGCCAACACGGACGCCCGAGCACAGGACCCGGACCACCAAGAATCGGCCTGCGCGTGATCGGCGCTGGACAGCGGCTCGCACACGAACCCGAAGCCCAGGGACAGGTCGTCCAGGACGAAGCGTTGCTGGCAGGGTTCATAGGCCAGCACCGGATAGAGTTCGGCCGCACGCGAACCGCGAAACTGGCGATGGATCAAGGGTGCCGGACACCGTGGCGTCGATGACGTTCGGCGCCAGGAACAGGCCGGTCCCGGCCGCGACCCCGAACACAAAACCCATCACGGACCCGCGGGCGACCCCCCCACCAGCCCGACGATGATGAACACCGCCGCCACGACGCGGCCCGGGTAGCCGGTCATCCAGTCGGACAACTTCGCGTAGAGCGGGTTGAACTCGGCGCCCCCGGTACCGACAAAGCTGGGGTGGGACACCAGCATCAGGGTGACCACCAACGCCAGCAGGCCGAGGGCCATCAGCGTCGTGTGTTGCCGGGGCGAGAGCCCCAACTGGAGTGCTTGTGGTTTCATACGCGAGGTCGTGAACTGGTCGGCATAGCTCCAGCGGGTTGGGTCCACCTCGACATAGACGGTCGTCGGCGCGTGGCGATCGCCCTTGTCGTCCTCCCAGGCCGCGAGCCAGACGGCCATCGTGGTGGCCGTCGGCGCAGTGTTCCAGCAATGCCGCGAGCGCGGCGGCGCGGTCGGTGGTGGCCAGGCAGTGTAAGGCCAGCAACTGAGACTGGGAGTCCTCGCCGATGGGCAAGGGGACTAACCGGAACCAATAGCGGTCCTTGATCGCGATGTCGCTGCTGCCCAGGATCGTGCCCAAGGTGGCGGCGGGCTCGGCCCAGAGGGCGTGGGGCGGCGCGGCGAGTGCCGCGGCGAGAAGCCCTGAAAACCTGGAGAAGCGCATTGACGAAGACCCGGACCGGCTGTGAAGGTGCCGTCAGGGTGCCCGATCAGGGGGGATGGGTGTGAGAGCTGAAGGTTCGGTTTTTTGGGGGGAATGCGGGAGGCTGAGGTAGTGCCGCCACCCTAACCCCTGGGGCCATGGCGACCAGGCACCCTCGCTGTTGGGACGCTTTCCGGCAACAACCGGTCCGGTGCTCATGCGCCTTAGATATCTGTGGTCTACCCCTGACATACCGCTGATATCCCAAGAGAAAGACCGAGCGTCCGCAAATCGACGGAGGTTCAGCGCAGCCATGGCGACCCACCGTCGATCCGCGCTTACAGGTATGATGGCGAAGACCCCAGATCAATCCAGCTTAAACCGATGCGAGCCACCCAACGCCGTCGACCTCTTGCTCGAAGCATCCTCCCCGCGATCAATCCGCAGCGGCTCGGGCGCTTGACGCTCGTGGCCAGTTATGTCGGCAGCGTCGAGCACAAGGACACGCCCTCGTCCGCCGCGCCCGCGGCCCGACGCAACCCTGTGTTATCGCGCGCTCGCCGACAGTCGCGACCAGCTAACGCAATGGCTGCGCGCCGCCATCACCAAGGGCGTCATCGGCGGCCCTTGGGAAGGCGAGTTTCCGCGGTACGCCTGGTATAAGCAAGGGGATACCGTTTATGAGGCCCGTCTGGTCAACCGCACACAGGGGAACTACAAGGGCTATGGCCTGCTGCCGGACGAGTGGCCCAAGGACATCGCGGTCTACTATGAATAAACTACGCTTCGACATCGAATGGGAACGGGTGGATGGTAGCCGCGGTGACGAACTGGCGGCCACTTGGGCGCGGCTCGCCATCCGCGTTGAGGACGCCACCATCACCCGCGTCAACGACTACCGCTCGCTTGGCCTGCGCGACCACCTACTGATTCCGGTCTATCCGCTCGCCGAGTGGATTGCCACACACTGGTGGTCCCTGCTTTATGAGGCGCAAGCGCCTGGGCGCGACGGGTATGAGCATCGGCATAATCTGCGTTTCGGCCGCGAGGGCTTTGCACTTCCGGACTTGCTGATCAAGCCGATGGGGGAGCGCGCGTTGATCGAATGGCGCGCACTGGAGCTGCCGCAGGCGCGTGTCGGTTTTCCCACCAGCGGCGCCCGTGACCTGGACCTGGAGGACATCCGTAACGCCCTCGCCGACCTGATTGAGACCGTATTGGCGCGACTCGACCAGCAGGCCGTGACGGATACCTGTCTGCACCAGGAATGGCAGACCATCCAGGCGGCCGATGCGATGGAGACCGCATTCTGCATCGCGGCGGCACGCCTGGGTCAGGACCCTTATGCCCTATCGGAGCCCGCGGCCAATGCGATCCTCGCCGCGGCAAATCAATTAGGAACGGTTCACTAAGAAGTTACTCATGTTAGCTCCGGCGATCTATGTATAGCGGCGGCCACTCAGTTGAAAAGCCGAGGTCTTCCTGCGATCATGGGCGTCGGATCTTTGGACACCGGTCGCTACCATGAACGAGTTTG
>NZ_CAJAXH010000086.1 GCF_903946935.1 uncultured Thiodictyon sp. | reverse complement strand
TTGCAGTTCGTGGATTTCCGGCAGATTCTCGCCCGGCATCACACGCCGGAGCAAGACCCGCACAAACCAGACGGTCAGCGCCCGGCGCAGGCTGTCGTAGCGCGCACCCTGCAACCGGGCGGTGAGCCGGTGCAGGATCGGACGCCGGCTCGCCGGCCGTCTTTCGCCTGGGTTTCCAGCCGCACCAGTGAGGAGTTCATCCTGTTCGCCGCTCTGGTGCCGACCGACTGGGGGCGCCAGGTCGGCGCGTGGGAACTCAAGTCTCTGGTGGATACCGTGGGGCCGGAGCAGGCCGACCTCATCCTCGACCGCGCGGTGCGCTGGTATCGGGCCTGTTGCGTGCGCACCGGCCTGGAGGGGTGGAGTTACCACGTCCTGATCCCCGATCACCGGATGGCAGGGCAGGGCTGGAGAAACTGGCGGACAGCCCGGTCTGGCCCTGGCTTGCGGGCCGGGTGCAGGTGGTGGTCACCCGGGCAGGCCTGTCAGCGCCTGGCGGTCCTGCCCTTCTGGTGGCCGTTCAGTCTGATCCTGTGCGCTGCCGCCGCGGACGATGCCTTGTTGCGGCGGCGCATCCGGCCGCACAGCTTTTCCTACGCCTGTTCGCTGATCCATTTCTGGTCGATGCGGGCGCTGCTTTGGATCTTGATCGGGAGTCCATACCGGAAAAGGGCAGCGTCCATTTCATTTGCCCGCAGACCGGGGAACAACGCGACAAGGGATGTTAAGAAATTTCCCCATTTGGGGGTCGCGGCGGCCCCATCTTGCGGTGGCGCCCGCGAAAAACGCCGCGGCGTAAACGGTGCCTTATGCGCCAGGCTTGATCATCGCTAATCGGTTTGATATAAAGGGGGAAGAGTCCTTGTCGGCGTGTTCTTCGAGCGCCTCGTTTTTCCGCAATCCGGCGGGCGGCGGGCTTTGCGTTGAGCGACGATTCTTATGACAATTGGGTAAACCGGGAGAAAGAAGTGACTGACGAACAGGTGTTTGATGGGCGAGTGATAGTGGTTGATGCTGGCTCAGGCTTTGTAAAGGCTGGTTTTGCCGGTGACAGCGCGCCGACGGTTGTTTTCCCGACGGTTGTGGGTAGACCCAGACGTCAGGGCGTGGTGACCGGTATGAGCCAAAGTGGCTGTTACGTCGGCTCCTCTGCACTGAGCAAACGAGGTGTTCTCACGCTGAAGTATCCTTATGAACATGGTATTGTTACAAATTGGGATGACTTTGAGACAATTCTTCACTATACCTTTTTTAATGCACTGCAAGTGGCGCCGGAGGAATATCCAATCTTGCTGACCGAGTCCCCTCTGAATCCTATCGCAAATCGGGAGAAATTGGTCCAGTTACTGTTCGAGACATTTGGTACCCCAGCCATGTTCGTGGTCTCGTCAGCGACGATGCCTCTTCAAGAAAGCGGCAGCGCGACAGGACTCGTGGCTGATCTGGGAAGTGGCGTTACTTATGTCGTTCCGATTGTTAATGGTCAATCACTTCATCAGGGGGTTATCCGCATGGATTTGGCGGGGACGGATGTGACGAACTGCTTACTGAAGATATTGGTTGAGGAAAGAGGCTACGCTGTCACTTTTGAATCTGCACCCGACGCACTTGCCATAGCAAATGATATAAAAGAAACATTATGCTATGTCGCGCAAGATTTTGAGGGGGAACTGCAAGCGGCTGTAGGCCAAGAGAAATCTTATACATTGCCTGGCGGGGAGGTTATTGCAATCGGCAGCGAGTGCTTTCGCTGTACTGAGGTTTTGTTTCAGCCTTCACTGATCGGTATGGAGTCTCTCGGGATTCCTGAAATCATTTGTAAATCGATTATGGCATGCGATATCGAGCGTCGTCAGGAGCTATTCGCCAACATCCTGTTGTCAGGTGGAACATCAATGATTCCAGGTATCGTTGAAAGAATGAAAAAGGAAATCAGTGCGCTGGCGCCCCCAGGTATGCCGGTAAACGTAATAGCGCGTCCTGAACGGCGCTATTCACCCTGGATTGGCGGTTCAATTTTTGGGTCTTCGTCTGTTTTTCAGCAAATGTGGATTACTAAAGAGCAATATGATGAATCCGGCGCGAGTATTGTTCATAGCCAGTGCCAGGGTTTCTTGTAATAGCTCGAAGTTTGAGGCGTTGGATTAGTCGAGCGGGTTGTCTCTCTGATGCCCGCTTCCGTGTGGGAGTCAAGTCCCTACCTGAGTAGCAAGAATCGTCAGCCAAGAACACGCACTGAGAGGCCGACGGGCGCATACTGACGCTCGGTTTACACGCATAAGGAGTCTGTCATGGCCATGAACCGGATTCAGTTTCAGTCTGGGATGTCGCTTCTTGAGCGCTTTCAGCAGTTTGGCACCGAAGCGCAGTGCGAGGCCGCGTTGGAGCGGGCACGCTGGCCCGAGGGGTTTCGCTGTCCACGCTGTGACGGTGCCGCACACTGCGTGTTGCACGGCAGCCGCCGCAAGACCTTTCAGTGCAACGCCTGCCGTCATCAGACCTCGGTGATCGCCGGCACCGTGTTCGAAGGCACCAAGCTGGGGCTGACCGTGTGGTTCTTGGCGATCTATTTGATCAGCGAGGCGAAGACCGGACTCTCGGCCCTGGCCCTGAAGCGCCAGTTGGGGGGCAGCTATCCCACCGCCTGGCTCATCCACCACAAGTTGATGCAGACCATGGTCGAACGCGAGGCCGCCTACGTGCTGGGTGGAACCGTGCAGATCGATGATGCCTACCTCGGTGGCGAACTCAGCCATGGCACCGCTGGGCGCGGTTCGGAGAACAAGATTCCCTTATCGGTGCGGTCTCCCTTGACGCCGACGGGCATCCGTTGCACGCGAAATTCAACCCGCTGCCGGGCTTCACACGCAAGGCGATCGCGGCCTGGGCCGGCGCTCACCTCAGCCCACAGAGTACCGTTATCTCTGATGGTCTGGCCTGCTTCGCCCCCTCTGTGCCAATGTAGGTGAGACAGCACCCCCCGGTTAAATTACTGTAGGGCGGTCTGAAGGAGATCACCGATGGCAACGCATGTGAAACACGTTCTGGTCGACGCGCTGGGGGA
>NZ_CAJAXH010000085.1 GCF_903946935.1 uncultured Thiodictyon sp. | reverse complement strand
CTCAGGCCGCCCGCGCGTCGCCTGCGGGCGTGACTGTCCGCGGGAAGGAGTTGTTGAGAGCCGTTCTCAACTGGGAGCCGTAGCGACCCGAGGTCGGCCGCGTCCGCCACACCACGCCCGCGCTTCAGCCCCGCCTCATCCCGCCCTAACCTCGCGGCGCCGGCCAAGAACGTCGCAGCGCAAACGGCTCACCCCGGGACGGCCTTGACCATAACGACGGCCAGCGGCGCTCGGTCCGCATAGCGGACCCTAGGGTAAGGCCGCGATCCAGGGTCCGCTGTGCGGACCAACGGCCTCGCGGCTAGCACGATGCCCGGGAGCATGATCAAGGCCCCGGACCCCGGACCCCGGATCGGGCGGGCCTTGGTCTGCTCACGCTTTACCCCAAGGCCGAGTCACTCCATACTTGTACGTCCAACAAGACAGGTGCGCGCCATGCAGACCCTCAGTTTTACCGATGCCCGCAACAATCTGAAGGGCGTGTTGGACCGCGTCGCGCGCGACGCGGACTACACGGTCATCACCCGCCGCGATGCCCAGGACGCGGTGGTCATGTCGCTTGACAGCTTCAACAGTCTGATGGAGACCGTCCACCTATTGCGGTCCCCCGCCAATGCCGCCCACCTGGCCCGGTCCATCGCTCAGTATCGTGGTGGCGAGACGCTGGAGCGGGACTTGGTGCAAGACTAGGATGGCGCTGCGGCTCGCCTGGACCGGGGAAGCCTGGGCCGACTCTCTCTACTGGCAGGGACAGGATAGAAAGACCCTCAAGCGTATCAACGCCCTGATCGCCGACACCCTGCGTACGCCGTTCGGCGGGATCGGCAAGCCCGAGCGCCTGCGGGAGAACCTCTCGGGCTTCTGGTCTCGCCGCATTGACGATAGCAATCGGCTCGTCTATGCGGTGGACATCGATCACCTGATTATCATCGCTTGCCTGTATCACTACTGACTCCGAGCGCGACCCTTTACCACCCCTTCGGCCGGTGGCAGGATTGACGCGCCGCGGCAGCACCTGCGGTCTGCACCAATCCCGGTACCAATGACGGCAGCGGAGGCGCGATGGCCAAGAAACAAGCGGTGGTCCTGATCCACGGGATCGGCGAGCAGATCCCCATGGAGACCCTGAGGGGCTTTGTGGACGCGGTGTGGAGCAAGGACACCGCCATTCATCATCCATTCCGTGCCCCGACGGTCTGGAGCAAGCCGGACGATATCTCCGGGAGCTTCGAACTGCGCCGCCTCACCACCGGCCGCAATCGCGCCGAGGTCCGGACTGACTTTTTCGAGTTCTACTGGGCCTATCTGGGGCGCGACACCCGGACGGCGCAGGTCACGGCCTGGCTGCGCCTCCTGGTCCTGCGCCGCCCGTCGCGCATCCCGGCGCCGCTGCGCCTCATCTGGTGGTTGCTGGTCGGCTCCGCGCTGGTGGCCTTGGTCTCCCTCTATGCCTTCGGGATGCCCAAGCCAGGGGACTGGATTCCGGCGCCCGCCTGGGCGATCGGGCTGGCCGGCGGTCTGCTATCCGCACTGGCGGGTGGTTTCCTGGTCAAGTACATCGGTGACGCGGCGCGCTATCTTCACGGTGCGCCCGACAACGTGGAGCACCGCCAGAAGATCCGCACCAAGGGCGTGGAGCTATTGAAAAAGCTCCAGGATAGCGGCCAGTACCAGCGCATCCTGGTGGTCGGTCACAGCCTGGGCAGCGTCATCGGCTATGACATCCTGACCTATCTTTGGGCGCACCGCGATACCCGCCCGGAGCGCACCCCGGACGGCGCCAGGCCCAGGACCGAGGCGCTGAATCGGCTGCTCGGACTGGCGCGCGCCGAGCCCTTCGACCCCGATGGCTACCGACAGGCCCAGGGTGACTATCTCAAGGAACTACAGGCGAACGGCAGTCCCTGGCTGATTACCGACTTCATCACCTTGGGCAATCCTTTGGTCCATGCGGAGCTGTTGCTGGCGAAGGGGCCTGACGACCTGAGGTCCAGGCTGGCCGACCGGGAGTTGCCAACCTGCCCGCCGGTCTTGGAAGGTAAGAGCAAGGGCCGGAGCTTCGCCCATCCCGCTGCCGGTACCCGTGCGCCCCGCTGGGTTCCGCACCATGCCGCGCCGTTCGCCCCCACCCGCTGGACCAATCTCTATTTCCCGACCCGCTTCCTGGTGCGGGGCGACCCCATCGGCGGGCCGCTGGCGCCGATCTTTGGCCAGGGTATCCGGGATGTGGCAGTGCAGACGCCGGTTCGCCGGGGGTTCTTCAGTCATACCCGGTATTGGGCGCTGGCGGGGCAGGGTGAGGTAACTGCGGCTGCTGTCGAGTGTCAACCCAAAGTAGAAATGTCCCCTATTCCGCAAAGTAGAGATGTCCCCTGTTGGCGGGGGCAGGGGGCGAGATGCAGGGGAGGGGCCGCCGGGTCGGCGGGCCAGACGTAGGGAGCCCGTAGGGCGACCGGAGTCTG
>NZ_CAJAXH010000084.1 GCF_903946935.1 uncultured Thiodictyon sp. | reverse complement strand
TGACGCAACAGCAGGCAAAGCGGGCTGAGGCCGAATCGACCTTGACGGGACTTAAGGATAAGCTGGCTGCGGCCGAAAAGGCCTCGTCGGCGCAAGCGGCGAAGCTGACCGCTGCCCAAGCGGCCTTGACGCAACAGCAGGCAAAGCGGGCTGAGGCCGAATCGACCTTGACGGGACTTAAGGATAAGCTGGCTGCGGCCGAAAAGGCCTCGTCGGCGCAAGCGGCGAAGCTGACCGCTGCCCAATCGGCCTTGACCGCACAGCAGGCGAAGAATACGGAGCAGGCCGAGGAGGGTAAACTCCTTTTGTTGCAGTTGCATCAGGTTCAGGAGGAGTTGGAGTTTTATTTCCTCAAGTCTCAGGAGTGGGAACAGAAGTCCCAGGAGCTGCAACAGCGAGCGGACCCCGCGCCGGCGGTGCCGCCGCCGACGCAGCTGATGATCGATCTGTGCAAGGAGATCGACGGGACGAACTGGTATGCGTCCGAGTCGGACGGGCGCTGGGCCGGTCCCGCGCAGGTGAGTTCGTTGCAGGTTCCTGGGCTGGGTGAGGGGCACTTCGAACTGCAACTGGACGTGGTCGATGCCATGACGCCGGAGATATTCAAAGGGATGGCGGTGTCCTGCAACGGCAGACCGATCGCGGTTGCGGTCACTCAGCAGCGGTCGCGGAAGCGTTATCCCAAGCTGATCGTCGGTCGATTTGAGATGGCTGATGCCAGCGCCAATGCGACTTGGAACTTTGAATTGAGATTCCCCCGCCTGATGTCTCCGGTCGAGCGGGGCGCGGACGACACCCGACACCTGGCGATACGCCTGCGCTCCCTGCGGGTTGCCGCGGTGGCCGCGAAGGCGGCGGTCAAGCCTAGGCGCCGCTGGCTGCCTGTTGGCCGCGAGCGGGTCGCTGAGGTGGGCAGTGGTGCCAATACCGGGTCGGCCGCGACGCTGCCGGTGACGGTCGATCTGTGCGGCAATGCCATTCAGGGTACCAACTGGTATAGCGCTGAGTCGGACGGGCGCTGGGCCGGTCCCGCGCCGCTGAGTTCACTCACGGTGCCTGGCTTGGGTGAGGGGCATTTTGAACTGCAGCTGGACGTGGTCGATGCCATGGCCCCGGAGATACTCAAAGGGATGACGGTGGCTCGCAATGGCCAGCCGATTACGGTTGAGGTGACCAAGACGGGTTATCCGACGTTGGTGATTGGCTGCTTTGACGTGGACGGCGCCAGTGCCGCTGCCGCATGGACATTCGAATTGAGATTTCCGCACTTGGTGTCGCCGCTGGAGCGCGGCTCGGACGACGACCGATCCCTGGCGATCCGCCTGCGCTCGCTGCGGGTTGCGCCAGTGCCTCCCAAGACTTCGTCCAGATGGCGTCCTTGGCGGGCCGCTCGCCGTGGGCATTAGCCCCGTGCGGTCGCTGCCGGCACGGACGCAGACTCGCCAAGGAGCGGCGCTCGGTGGACGGCGATACGACCGCCTGTCGCCGTTGCACGCCCCCTCGCCAGTCATCGTTAGTGAGGTTTCGAACCTTGGATAAGCCACATCGGCAGACCGAGTGGATCAGTGAGTCAACGCGTGGCGAGGAGTGCCCGCTCGTGTCGGTGGTGATGCCCTCGCTCAACCAGGGCCGTTATATCGAAGCGGCGATCATGAGTATCCTGGGACCAGGCGACCAGGACGTGGAGTTGATCGTCGCCGATGGCGGATCGGTCGATGGTACCCAGGATCGACTGGTCCGGCTCGCCGCGCGTTTCGGGGGCCGCCTGAGCTGGCGTTCCGGGCCTGATTCCGGGCCGGCGAACGCGATCAATCAGGCACTGGGTCGCGCGCGCGGCGCGCTCATCGGGTGGCTCAATTCCGATGACCTCTATGCCCCTGAGGCCATTGCCCAGGCCGTTGCCTATTTCGCCGCCAATCCAGCGTCCGTGATGGTCTATGGTGAGGGGGAACACATCGATGCCGACGGCAAGCCGCTCGGGCGCTATCCCACGCGTGTGCCGACGGCCGGCATCGCCTCCTTTCAGAGCGGTTGCTTCATTTGCCAACCGACGGTCTTCCTTCGGCGCTCGGCCCTCGCGGAAATCGGCCCCTTGGACGAAGGGCTGGCGACGGCCTTCGACTTCGATCTCTGGCTGCGGTTGTTTCAGCGATTCCCCGAGCGTATCGGGTATATCGATCGGGTGCTCGCGCACTCGCGTTTGCACGCGGACTGCATTACCCGTAAGCAACGGCGCCTGGTCGCGACGGAGGCAGTGCGCTTGCTGGCGAAATACCTGGGTCATGCCGAGGATCACTGGTTGCGCACCCATGTGGATGAACTGTTGGCGGTCTATCCCTTCGGTGACGTAGCGGATGATCTGGTCAACGCGGTGACTGGGTTTGTGGGTGAACTGGAGGATTGCCTGGAGCGCGAGGCGGCGTTGAGACTGTGGGATGATCTGAACCAAGATGTCAGGTTGCGCCTGGCATTGCCCGGGCTCTATGTCGACGTGGGGCCTGATGCTTGGGCACCACAGGTCATGGAGGTGAGGGTCGCGGCCGTGCCGTCCGCGTGGGGCGTCGTGCGCTTGGAGTGTGATCATGCCTGGCCGATCGAAGCGCCCCTGGCGCTGGCGCTGTGCAGCAGTTGGGGCTGGGCGGCGCAGGTGCGTATCGAGTCGCGCGGGCCTTTCTTACTGGACATCCCAGTCGCTGGTGTGCCGGACGGGCAAGCGGTGACGGTGCGGATTGCGGCGGACCAAGTCTTCGTACCGAATCGGTTTCCAGGCGGAGGCGATGACGAGCGTGGTCTGGCCTTTCTGGTCCGCCGGGTGTCGGTGCTCTAAGTTCGCGATGCACCGCTCGCGCCGTTGCCCCGTGCTGGCGCGGGCGAGGGCAGGCGCCGCGACGGGCCGATGACCGATTCGTTGGCCGGCGGTTTGCTAAATTTGAGGACCCCTAACCGGGGATGACATGATGGCAGTTTGGCTTAAGTCCCTGCGTTTTTTGATGGTCGGCTGTACCTCGGTATCGCTGGTGTTGGGCGGTTGTGCCCTGGCCACGGATTGGCTGTCTTCATCCGGCCCTAATTCTGCCCAGGTCAATGCCTCCGGGGCCGACCCGCGCACCTCGGGGATCCAGGTCGTCGCCTTGACCGACACGGTGGCGCGGCGGTTGTTGGCCAATCGTCCCCAAACCCTGTTTTCAGAGAGCCTCGCGGCTGCCGGGCATGCGGTCGGGGTGGTGGGCCCGGGCGATGGGATCGAGGTGTCGGTCTGGGAGGCGCCACCTGGAATGCTGTTCGGCGGCGGCTCGATCCCGCCCAGCGCGGGTCCGGCGACCGCCACGGCGACGACCTTTCCGGAGCAGATGATCAATGCGGATGGGACCATCGGCCTGCCGTTTGTCGGGGCGGTACCGGTGTCGGGCATGACCACCCAGCAAATCGCCGCCGAGGTGGCGGCACGCTTGCAAGGTAAGGCCAACCAGCCGCAGGTCCAGGTGCGGGTGACCCGCAACCAGACCGCCGCCGTGACCGTGGTCGGTGAGGTGACCACCAGTGCCCGAATGCCCTTGACGGCCCGTGGCGAACGCCTGCTGGACGCCTTGGCGGCGACCGGAGGGCTACGCCAGCCGCTCGATAAGATGACGCTCCAGGTCACCCGCGGCAGCCAGGTGCAGTCGATGCCCTTGCAGGAGATAGTGCGCGACCCGCGCCAGAATATCCTGCTCAAACCCGGAGACGTCATCGCGGCCCTCTATCAGCCCTTGAGCTTCACGGCCCTGGGGGCGACCGGCAATAACAGCGAGATCAATTTCGAGGCCAAGGGCATCTCGCTCGCCCAGGCCTTGGGGCGGGTCGGCGGGTTGCAGGACAACCGAGCGCAGGCGGGCGGGGCCTTTGTCTTCCGCTTTGAGGACGCCCATGCCTTGGACTGGCCGGTGCCCCCGGTCACGACGCCGGATGGTCGGGTGGCCGTTGTCTATCGGGTCGATCTCAAGGACCCGGCGACCTTTTTTGCCGCGCAGAACTTCCCGATGCAAAGTAAAGACATCCTCTATGTATCCAATGCCCCTGCCGCCGAGTTGCAGAAGTTCCTGAATTTGATCGTGTCGGTGGTCTATCCCATCGTGAATGTCGGCAACGCCGTCAACAAATTGTGAGTACTCCAGGCAAGTTTGGAAAAGCGCCCCGGAGTTCGCTCGCGCGCCGCCCGAGTCGGGGTCGCCCGGCCACGGATCGCCCTTGTCGCTGGCGTGGATCGGGCGGTGCATGAGGTGCTGATCGATGTAACAAGGCTTCTCGGGCGGTTCCTGCAGGGGCGGTTGCCAACCGGGGTCGACCGGGTCAGCCTGGCCTATATCGAGCACTACCGGCCCCGCGCCCGCGCGTTGGTGCGCTGGCATGGTGTTGGGTTTGAGTTGTCCCGCCCCGCTTCCGAAGCCCTGTTCCAGCGGCTGTTATGCCCGGACGCGCGGCATCGTCCAGGCACCCGGAAACTCGTCGCTCATGGGATTGTCACCGCCCTGGGCCGCCCCCGGTCGTCCGGTCGCTTGCTGATCAACACCGGACACGTTGGGTTGGAGCACCCAGGCTATGCGCGCATCCTGGCGCAACGCCAGGTCCGGCTGGTATTTCTGCTGCATGACCTGATCCCTCTGTCCCACCCAGAATATTGCCGCCCGGGTGAGGGGCTGCGTCACCGCACGCGGCTCGACAACATGATCGGTCTGGCCAGTGGGATCATCACCAATTCTCGGGCGACCCTCGCGGACCTGAATGCCTACGCCCAAGATGCCGGTCGGGACCTGCCGCCGACCCAGGCCGCCCTGCTGGCATCCGGATTACCCTCCGTGGCCCCCGGGCCGCGGCCGGTGGCTGGACCCTATTTCGTGTTCCTCAGTACGGTTGAGCCGCGCAAGAACCATTGGTTGCTGCTGCATCTGTGGCGGCACATTATTGCCGACCTGGGGCCGGCGGCGCCGCGCTTGGTGGTGATCGGGCAGCGCGGTTGGGAGTGTGAGCAAGTGGTGGACTTGTTGGAGCGTTGCGAGCCCTTGCGCGGGTTCGTGATCGAGCACGCACGCTGCTCGGATAGCGAATTGGCCACCTATCTGCACCATGCCGAGGCACTGCTATTCCCGTCATTTGCGGAGGGTTATGGCATGCCAGTGGCGGAGGCCCTCTCCCTGGGCGTGCCGGTCATCGCGAGCGACCTGCCGGTCTTCGCGGAGATCGCCGGCGACGTGCCCGAGTACATCGATCCGCTGGATGGTCGGCGTTGGCGCGAGGTTATTGAGGCCTATTGCCCCCCGGATAGCCCCCGGCGGGCCGCCCAATTGGCGCGGATGGCGCGCTTTGCGGTGCCGACCTGGGCCGGACATTTTGCGCGTGTCGACGCCTTTCTGGAGATGGTTCGCGCTCGGTCTGATCGTTGAGCCTAAACCCAGGAATTGCTCACGCCAAGGCGCCAAGTTCGCCAAGCAATATAATCGGGCAGAGCCACTATCCAGATCACCTGCCGGGTGACTGGCGCAACGCTGATAACGCACTGAAAAGCCTTGGCGAGCTTGGCGCCTTGGCGTGACAACTACTCTTTCTAGGTTGCGTGGCCCGGGCGGGATCGCGCGAGGTCCTGGGTTCGACCGATTAACCTCTTTATTATTTTGCCTTCTCCTCCAGTTGGTCAATTCTCGCCTGCTGATGGGCGATGATTTCCCGGAGCGTCAACTCCTGTTCGGCACTCCATTGCCACGCCTCGGCGGCAATTCGCAGGGTATCCGCCACTGACAGACTGGGGGGATCGTCATTTTCCGCTGCTTGACTCAGGGGCGAAAAAAAGTCCTCTCCGGGGTTGCCGTATGTTACGGCGAGGCGTTCATTCGATCGCCTAAAACGCTCCAGTATCTGTTGCCGTTCCAGCCATGATAAGGGACGGTTCACTAACAAGTGGCGCGTTGCTTTAGCGCAACAGACTGTTTTACAAGGTTTCGCGTCGAATTATCGTGTATAACTTGTTTCTGCACCGTTACTAACCGTCGCTTATCGTAAGTCCGCCGGGCCCGGTCAATTGCATCATAGAGTCCCCCCGGAGCTTGTTGGGTTGCCCGTCGTGGAAGCGTGGGATAATGACATTGAGCCGCTGCAAGAACTCCTCTTGCAAGGTATCCAAACCAAGATTGACCTCGGCGGGAATCTGAAAACCGCTGGCATCGATGCCCAGGCACGCCAGAAACCAGTGAACAATATCGCCTTGGGCAAAGCGGTCGCGACGAAATGGCTGCACCCCTAGGTGGTGTGTACCAAAAGCCGCTGACCAGCAGGTGAGTTGCCGATGGTAATCGAGATAGGTCAAGTGCCTGAGTTCCTCCGGCACCAGCAATTCTTTGGTATGCCCCAGGCGGCGGCCATGGACGAAGTGACTGAGCAGTGCCTCATCCTGGCGCCGCAAGAACACCACGACCTGGGTCTCCTCGGCCAAGGCGTCAGCAATGCGCTTTAATCGTTGCACTGAGCCCTTGTCGCTATAGTCGGTGAAGAGCCCCTCGGAGGAGATGATGAGCGTCTCCGCTCGGCTGGCGTCCACCTCGGCCGCCAGCATGGAGAGCGCAGCTTGGCGGGTTTTCATGACCCCGATGACGGGACGAATGCCTTGTTGTCGATACTGGTTCTTGTAATCCCAAAGCGAGCCCGCGCAGATCGCCATCAGCGAGTGGGTGCGCAGACCAAGGCTGGTGGGGTAGAGCACGCCTTGGTCTGCCAGTCGGCCGCGATTGGCGGCCAATGCGGCTTGGATCGCGGTACTGCCGGTCTTGGCCGCGCCGATATGGAGGATCAAGCGGCGCACCCGCTGGGCGGGGGCGGGTAAATGCTTGAATCTCATACGACCTGCGGCTCACCGACCGCTTGCGTCAATAAGCGTTCTACGGCGGCTGTCACGGCCGCGGTCAATCCGGGTTCGCTGAAGAAAACGCCGCGAATCTGGATGGTGCCGGTCAGTGCCCTGATGAATGACTCGACCAGTCCAGTGTCGGGGGGCTGGGCCGTACTCCAGAATGCGTCGAGGTGTCCTTGAAACGTCAGACCTGGCACGTCATAGACGGCCTGCCCTAGCAGCTTGACCGGACTCCCGAGCTGTAGCGCCCGTATCCCGGACGTGCTGTTTACGGTCACCAGGCCCGCCGATCCGTGTATCATCTCGTCGAGATTGCCCCCGTCGATGTAGACCACGCGCGTCGCGACGCCAACCTCTGCCGCCCAGCGGCCAACCCGCTTGGCCCAGTTCTTCACACCGGGGTCCCAGGGGTGGGCCTTGATCAGTAAGCAGGTGTCGGGCGCCGCGTGTCGCGCAAATGAGGCGATGACTAAGCGGATCGGCTCATCAAGGTTGGTAAAGGGCGAGTAGGCGACGATCTGGAAGTCGTGTTCCAGTTGGAGCGGAAACACGAAATAGCGCTCGGTCCTGGCGCGTAGCGCCTGCAACGCCGCCGCCGCACGGCGCTGCCCGGCCCTGGCGCGCAGCAGGCGGCGGGCGCTGGCCGGGGCATAGATAAACGGGTGAGGGCGCTTGTCGCTGCGTTGATAGCGAGGAAACAGCCACCACAGCAAGGCGTTGCCGAAGCTGTAAAGCAAATCCCCGACGGCCATTCGCAGCGCGCTGTCGCTATAGCGCCTGGTCAAGTCGGGCGCCGGCAGGCGCATTGCCAGCGCCCGGATCGCCTCGACCGATCTGGGAAAGCGCGAGTTGCCGCCCATCCCGTCGCGCTCCAGCGTGATCCAGTCAGGCCGCAGGTAGCCGAAATCAGTCACCGTCACGCGTACGCCACGGGCCTGGGCGACGGCCACCGCCCGTTGGTGATAATTGCGCTGCTCGCCCAACAGGACGAGGTCGGTCACGGTGTTGATCGCGCAGAACTCATCCAGGAAGCGTGGCCAAGCGTCCAGGCTCCCGCGGTAATTGATGGTCTCGCCGCCGTTCCAGAAGAACCAGTCGCCAAAACACAAATTGATCCCAGTGACCTGGCAGCCGGCGCGCGACAGCCGGTCACCAATTCTGCTGAAGAACGGCGACGGCATCCCTTGCAGGAAAACGAAATGTAGCTTTGGCATGCAATGATCCATTAGATGAGCGCCGGGCCGCTGTGACCCCCGGAACGAGACTCAAGCGGTCGGCGGTCGCTCCCTAAACCAGCGGAACGATCGGTCAAGGGCTTGCTCAGTATCCCGGTGATCGACGAGCCCGCTGGCGGCGTGAATCCTGGTGGCATCATGGCCGCAGGTTCGTCCAAAGATGCGCACCAGCAGGCGATGCAGCAGTGGCTCCCGAGTGGGCAGGATGACACGATGAACGAATTCCAGTCCAGCGGCCAGTGTGTCGGCCAACCAGAAGGGTAAGTCAATGATGAGGCCGCGTCCGCCGATCGCCGTGCGGAAGCGCCGCAGGAAGGTGGCCCAGGTCATGTCCTCGCAATCACGGACGTTGTAGGTCTGCCCCGCCGCCCCGGTCGCCGTGGCGGCCCACAGCATGCAATCGATGAGATGATCGACCATCAGCAGACCGGCATTGGCCTGGCCGCCGTCCACCGTCAGCATCAGCCCGGAGTTCAGTGCCTCACCGATGCGCACGATGAAGGGGCTCCCCGGGCCGATGACATTCGTTGGCCGCAGGATGGTGAAAGGGATGCCATGGGCGGCACCCAGTTGCCGCACCACCGCCTCTCCTTGCAGCTTGCTCGCGCCATAACCGAACGCGTCGCCGCCGCTCGGTCCTTCCTCGGTGCAGGCGGTGGCCGGAAAGCCATAGACGTCTACCGTGGACAGGTGGACCAACCGGGTCAGCGTCGAGCGCTCCCGCGCCAGGGCCGCCATCAGGTTACCCACTCCAATCACGTTGACCGAAAGATAATTCTCTTTGGTGTCCCAGGTGTTAACATTTGCGGCGCAATGGAACACCAACGCCACCTGCGAGACCGCCTGGGCCAAGGCCGCCGGGTCTCCCAGATCGCCGACGATCACCTCTGCCCCGGCGGCCAAGGCCGGCGCCAGTCGCTGCCGTTCGCGCACCAGCAGCCGCAGGCGCCAGCCGTCCGCCAGCAAACGCGCCGCCAACTGGCTGCCAATGAATCCGGTTGCGCCCGTGACGAGCACCAGTGGTTTTGAAAAGTCGCTCATCAGCCGAAATCGTTTAGAATCATCAAGACCTCACCGCCGCGCGCCGCGCTGAGCGCGCCGTCGATCCGACCGGCAAGCGCTTGGCCATGGAACATCTCACTGAACATCTTGAAAACAAAAATATTTACCAACATTGATGAGGTTCCCGTAGACACCTGGGAGGCGTTGGTGCAGGGTCACTCCTGTAGCCATTCCCGCGCGCTCTGGGAACTCGTGGAAACATCTGGACTCAACGATTTTCACCACCGCTATGTACTGGTCTGCGACGACGCGGAGGAGCCAGTCGCCTTCGCCGGTTTCTATGCCATAACGACCGATGTGGCCATTTTCGCGCCACCGGTGCTGCGCGGCCTGCTGGCCAAGGTGCGCCTGGTGTTTCCTCATTTTCTCAAATTCCGTATGCTCGAATGTGGTACCCCCATTCTCGTTAGCAGCCCACCCTTCGCGGCCAGCGACCAGCGTATGAACGATCAAGTCGTCGCCGCGTTGGCCAAGATGCTTCAGGAGATCGCCCGGGTCAAGGGCCATCTCATTATTGTGATGCGCGACTTCGAGCCCCCGGCAGCGGCCCTCCGGCGTGACTTGGAGCGGCTCGGCTATCACTGGGTAGGCAGCCTGCCAAACACTTACCTGGACATCCGCTGGCGCACCCCGGAGGAGTATGTCGCGGCCCTGACCAGCTACTATCGCAGCAAGTTACTCAAACACCTGCGCCGCAACCGGGAGCAGCAGGTCCGCCACGAATTGCGCGACGACTTCGCTGACCTTGCCGACACCCTCTGCCGACAATGGCTGGTCGTCCACGAGCAGGCCGACGAGTTCCAGCGTGAAGTGCTGAACCCGACCTTTTATCGGGAGTTTTCCCGGCGTCTCGGGGAGCGCTCGAAGGTTCTGCTCTTCTACCGAGGGGATGAGTTGGTCGGCCATGCCCTGTTGCTGCTCGACGGCGATCTCTTGCGCTGGTTGTACTTCGGCCGCAACCACGCCGTCAACGACGGTCTGTACATCTATGTCGGCTACGCCGTGATCGAAACCGCCATCCGCTTGGGTGCGCGGCGTCTCGAGCTCGGTTTGACCACCTATTCAATCAAGCAGGATTTGGGGGCGACGGTCACGCCCATCAGTCTCGCCCTGTACTCGCCGTGGCGCCTCCTCAATCCGCTGGTCGGGCGCATTTACGCCCTGCTCAACCGTCCGCCCCGGCTCGCCAACCGGCGCGTTTTTAAGGTCTAGCGTACGCCGATGATCCGCCGCAGAAAAAAACGGTAAGGCTCCTGCCACCAAGGCGTTCTGCCCCCGCTGCGTTGGCGCCACGCCAGCAGGGTGTCGAGCGCCTCCTCCGGGGTGGTCAGGTGCCGCCCATCGCGGCTCAGATAGTGCGGATAGGCGAACAAGGCCCCGGCCGTCAGTTCGTCGAGGGTCAGGCGGCGGTGACGGCGGGGGTTGGGCAGGCGGTCGCGGGTGAGTCCCCAACCCGAATAAAATGGCTGGCCGTAGCAAGTGACGGCCTTGCCGCGCAACAAGGCCTCAAAGCCCGCCAGCGAGGTCAGGACATGCACCTCGTCTACCGCCTGCAGCAGGTCCCCCATGTTGGCGTCGGTCACGACCTCGTCGCACCAGCGTGCAGCCTCCGCTTCGCCCTGCCCCCCGAGTCGCAGGCGGGCGAGTACGTCAGGGTGTGGTTTGTAGATTACGTAGGAATCGGGATTTGCGGCACGCACGGCGCGTAGCAGCCCCATGTTCGTGCGCTCCCCGGGCGCGCCGTAAGCGAGGGACGCATCGCTTTCCACCTGGCCTGGCACCAGGATCGCCGAGGCGGCGGCCGTTGGTCGGTGCCAGGG
This sequence comes from uncultured Thiodictyon sp., assembly GCF_903946935.1. Lineage (GTDB taxonomy): Bacteria > Pseudomonadota > Gammaproteobacteria > Chromatiales > Chromatiaceae > Thiodictyon. The sequence goes on along the minus strand of NZ_CAJAXH010000084.1, from coordinate 4,293 downwards.
CTTAAATCCGACATTGTATTTGGTCAGGCCGGCCGCGACGATCCGTGCCCGCACGGCCGCTGCCCGGGCCAATAGGTCGGTGTCGAACGCCTGGGTGGCCAAGATGGATTCAAGGTCCGATGGGCGCGTCGCATCGTAGTAGATTCCCTGCGCATCCACGACCCAGGACAGGGGCCGCACCAATTCGGCGCCCAGACCGACCGAGCGCAAGAAGCCGTCCTCCATGCGCAGCACGCGGACCCCAGGCGCAACCCGGGCGGGCACGGGCGCCATGCCCCAGAGCGCCAGCGTGCCGGTGCGCGGCATCGCGGCCCCCGAGCGGCAGAACACTACCCGCCGGCCGGGAAAGCACTGCCGCACGACCGGCCACTTCCAGCGCGGGAAGGCGTAGACGTGCAAGGTCTCCGCCAGTTCACGCGGCTGGTCGGATCGGTTGTGTTCCTCCTCAGCCACCGGCGCCAGCCTGCCGGTTAGCCATGGTCATCAGTGTATGCATCGGTTCTCAGGACGGTCTGGAAAGCACGCCGGTGATGCCACCATGTCACGAGCGAGCGTTGGTCCGCAAGAGGTATCTTTTAGCCGCTGCCTGAACTGACCGCCCTTGGTATCGAGCGGTGGCGTGTGCCGGCGATGACCCATTGCCAAAGTCGCCTAACCTTGTTATAAACACGGCCGACCAGGTTCCTGCATGAGGTGGGCCAGCTCACGCATTGTTGGCGTCGACCGCGCTGGGTACCTAAGTCGAGGTTCGTTCGCAGAGTCACTGTGAAAATTTAGTGAGGGAGATAGAGCCATGTCGATTCGGTCTGTTTGGTGTCGTTGCATGCCGCGGTCCCCGTCCGTCGGTGTCATCTTTGGCAATTTTCTGCTGATCCTGGGCCTGTCACTGGGCGCGGGTATGTTGCCGCACGCCGTGGCGGTTGCTGGCGGGGTTCCCGCGGCCGCGGGCGCGCCCGCATCCACTGCGACCGGTGCCGTCCCGGTTCGGGCCACCGATGCGATGGTGCAGAATGCACTGCAACGGTTGGAGACCGTGGCAGGGGCGGGGATCGCGATTACAAAATCGCCTCGGACCGGTCTGGTGACCTATCTCGGCGCCGCGCCCGGTCAGGCCATTCCGACCTTGGGCGGCGCCACGGCCCAAGAGCGCGGACGGCTGTTTTTGGGTGCTTATGGGGGCGCCTTTGGCATTTCCGCCCCGGATCAACTGCGGGCCGATGGCGTCTTTGGCCCGGATGCCATGGGCGTCGAGCATGTGCGCTTCCTCCAACAGCACAATGGAATCGTGGTGTACGGCGGTGAGATCGTTGTCAATCTGACGCAAGGCGCGGTCGGCGCGGTGGTGGCCAACACCTTGCCGGACCTGGGTGCGGTGGACAAGACGCCCAGGGTGACGCCGGCGCAGGCCTTGGCGGCGGCCGGTACCATGCTTGCCGCGCATCTCAAGGTGACGGCGGCCACCCTGAGTACCCCGCAGTTGCAAATTTTCAATCGCGGGCTGTTCGATGGCCAGCCAGCGTCCAGTCGCTTGACCTGGTTTATCGAGGCCACCGGCACTGAGCTGCGTGAGTTCATCTGGGTCGATGCGCAACTCGGTGAGGTGCTGCTGCATGTCGACCGACTCGACCGGGCGAACGTCAACCGTGTCGACGACCGCTCCGGCGATACGCTCGACTACACTGACCAGCAGACCGTCACGTCGCCCGGCGGCCCCAGTATCGAGCGACGGACCATCAAGGGGCCGCCGGTCCCGCCGCCCGGTTCCGCACTGCAGCGCTCCGAGCTCGTTTTGCCCGGGGCGCAGGTCGCGAGTGCCGTCACCCTGACCGTGCCCGCCTTTAACTGGTCGTTCGGTTGTTCCGCCACCTCCGGCGCCATGATTGCGGCCTTTTATGACCGCAATGGCATGCCGAACATGTATACCGGTCCCACGAATGCCGGCGTGATGCCCTTGGACAGCAGTTCATGGCCTAACTGGACGGATGGGGCAGGAGCCACCTATGGCCAATGCCCATTGACCGCTTCGCATCAGGGGCTGGACGGCAGGGCCACCCGCGGCTCGATCGACGATTATTGGGTGGCCTATAACAGTACCGCCAGCGATCCCTATGTCACTGGGGCGTGGGCGCAGCACGCCTGGGGCGATGCCATCGGCGACTACATGAAGACCAGTCAGTCCGCCTACAGCAATACCGACGGGTCGACCACTTTCTATAATTGGACAACGTCAGGTGCGCCGTTAACCTGCGCCGATATGGTGACTTATGGCATCCAGGACGTGGATGGGACCTATGGGCGGAAGCTGTTCTACGAGGCCAAAGGCTATTCGGTCACCGACTGTTTCAGTCGAAACACTGATAATAATGTCGCGGGCGGCTTTGGCTTTGCCGATTATCAGGCACAGATTGATGCCGGTCGTCCAGTCTTTCTCAACCTCGCTGGGCATTCGATTGTCGGGGTCGGTTATGACGCGGCCACCAGTACCGTCTATGTGCATGATACCTGGGACTATGGGACCCATACCATGCCTTGGGGCGGCAGTTATTCAGGCATGCAGCTCTTATCGGTCAGCATCGTCAATCTCGCTGCATCCTCCACGACCTATACAGTGACGGCGAGTGCCGGTACGGGCGGCAGTGTGAGTCCGGCGAGCCGGACTGTCAGCTCTGGGGCAATGGCGCAATTTACCGTCACGCCGAACACAGGTTATTCGACCAACACGGCGGTCGGCGGGACCTGTCCGGCGGGGAGTTGGAGCGGGAGCGATTACACCACCGGGGCGATTGCCGGAAATTGTACGGTGAGCTTCAGCTTCAGTGTGCAACCGTCGCTGGGCCAAGCCTTGGACAACACCTCCTTGACTTGGACGACCAACGGCAATGCCAATTGGGCTGGCGAGACGCTGACCACGCACGATGGAGTGGATGCTGCGCAAAGCGGCGCTATGGTCGACTCCCAGTCAAGCAATCTGAACACGGTTGTAACCGGACCCGGATCATTAACTTTCTTCTGGAAGGTATCGTCCGAAAACGGTTGGGACTATTTGAGATTCACATCGGATGGGACGGCGCTGTTCTCCATTACCGGCGAGGTGGATTGGCAGCAACAGACTGTCGATATTCCGACCGGTCAGCATACCATTGCATGGTCTTATACCAAGGATGGTAGTGTCAGTGTGGGGCAGGATGCCGGCTGGGTGGATACCGTTGTCTTTACCCCCAGTCCGACCAGTTATACAGTGACCGCTAGCGCCGGTACGGGCGGCAGTGTGAGTCCGGCGAGCCGCACGGTAGCCTCTGGGGCGACGGCGCAATTTGCCGTCACGCCGAACACAGGTTATTCGACCAATACGGCGGTCGGCGGGACCTGCCCGGCGGGCAGTTGGAGCGGGAGCAATTACACGACCGGGGCGGTGACGGCCAATTGTACCTTGAGCTTCAGTTTCACCCTGAGCAGCTACACGGTGACGGCGAGTGCCGGTACTGGTGGCAGCGTGAGCCCGGCGAGCCTCACGGTCAACTCGGGGGCGACCGCACAATTTACCGTCACGCCGAACACAGGTTATTCAACCAATACGGCGGTCGGCGGGACCTGTCCGGCGGGCAGTTGGAGCGGCAGCAGTTACACGACCGGGGCGGTGACGGCCAATTGTACGGTGAGCTTCAGTTTCACCGCGACCGGAACCAGCTACACTGTGACGGCGAGCGCCGGTACGGGCGGCAGCGTGAGTCCGGCGAGCCGTACCGTGACCTCTGGGGCGACGGCGCAGTTCACCGTCACGCCGAACACCGGTTACACCACCAACAGCGCGGTCGGCGGGACTTGTCCCGCGGGGAGTTGGAGTGGCAGCAGTTATACGACCGGGGCAGTGACGGGCAACTGTGCGGTGAGTTTCGCTTTTGTACGCAACATCACATCGGCACTTCCAAGCCGCGGGGGGTGGCGGGCGATTCTTCGATAGTGCCAGCTAGCGGTTGCCATTCGGTACAATACCGATAGCGAGAAGACTGTTGGCGAACCCTGTGCGGGGCTCAGGCCCCGCACATAACCGCTCCCTATCACGCAGTTCGCAGTCGCTCGTGAGCATCGGCGACACCTATACCCCGCCGTCAAGATGCGGCCGGCCGGCGGCACTCAAGGCGATTTCCGAGAATGTTAACCCAAAGTAGTAATGTCCCCTCCGTGCAATGTAGAGATGTCCCCTTTGGGCAACCGAGGGGGCGTGATGCCGGAGGAGACCATCGAGATGACGAAGAAGGCGCTGCACCGTCTGCGGGCGGTCGAGGCGGTGGC
>NZ_CAJAXH010000083.1 GCF_903946935.1 uncultured Thiodictyon sp. | reverse complement strand
TTGACGCTCGCGATCGGTTACGAGGACAGGCGCAGGACGAAGCAAGGGCATCGAAAAAACCAGAGTAGATCACGAAGTTTGCATCTTACAACGCGCTCTTCAGAAACGGTATTAGGATTTTCATCCTGCGGTACTAGCCTGCGGCGTTTGGGAACGCAAGCGATCGGCGATCTCGACAAGTTTCTGATACTTATGCGGAAGCTCCGGCTCTGAAAAATACCAATCGGCGATTGCCGAGTCATAGGCATAGACCCAATCCTCGCCCCAGTTGGAGATAGAAGCTACACCGTGAGTTGACGAGACGTTATCCTGGATTTCCGATCGTATGACCACTGGGGCATTCTCGGTCCCAATCAAATTGGCGTTGTAAGATCCCTGAAAAAGTCCGGCCCCGGCATCGGTCGCAATATTGCCGGCGATCTTGGTGTTGACGATGATGGGTGAAGATGTCCCATCATTACCGATGGCAGCGGCACTGCTGGCCGTGTTGGCAGCAAATGACGAGTTGAGGATAACTGGGGATGCGGAAAAGTCGTTGTAGATGGCCCCGCCTTTGATATCACAGCGATTATTGATGAATCTGGAGTTGATGATGATGGGGTTGGTGCCGAGATCATTGGACATCGCGCCGCCGCGGGCCAGGGCGTAGTTGTTGTAAAAGTCGACATTGATGAATACTGGAATTCGCCCTCCGTTAAAGGAATTGCCGCTCACGTTGGTCATGTTGAAAACCCCGCCGCCCTTCATTGCTGCATTGTTGCGAATGACGGTGTTGCGTACCGTTATGTCGGTCTGAAAAACCAATAAGCCAGCACCGACGCCATCGCGCTGCTGAAGAATTTCTCGCGGGGTAAGGTGTGAGTTGCCGCGCGCTCCATCGCCCACGCCATAACCGTCCTGGATCACAAAGCCATCGATGACCGCGCCGTTGGCGGCGATGACTACATGTTTGCTATTGGCTCGGGGATTGTCGCCATGGGTGATGTTACCGCTCAAAATAGTTGGATTCGTTTGCCAATCGCGTTCGACGAGGTCGGCTTCGGTTCCGGCAAAACCGCCATAAAGGGAAATAGCGTCCGTCAGTTGAAACGACCTTTCGCGATCGTCGTCCCGGGTAGGATAGTAGGTGCCGCCAGCCACCCAAATCTGTTGGCCGGCCTTGGCCACGGCCAGCGCCGTTGGCAAATCGGTCAGTGCATCGCTCCAGGTGCTGCCATCGTTCTTGCCGGAGGCGGCGGCATTCACGTATAAAGGGGAACCCTGAGCCGCCGCATCGGAAATGGCGAAAATCGCCAGGTGCAGGGCGCATATTACCGTCATCGCAAATGATCGCATCAGTCAACCCTCTTTATCTTTATGGATACGCCGATCAATAGGTGTTTTATTCTGTCGTTCGCGCAGAAACCGGCAAAATTATCGGCATGTTCTTGGCGAAGAATGGTTTGGTATTGGTATTTATTGGCTGACGTTTCCTGCTTTTTATCGGGGGCCTTGGTCATCATTCCGCCTATCGTATTCCTGGCACCGGTCCTTGGGGGCCTAGGCGGCACACCGGTCGGATGGTCGGAGCGGGAACGGTGACTGAGGTCGGTTCGCGGCAATAAATCGTACATCAAAAATGATTTTATATTAGTGGAAGCTAATACACGAAACGCCAACAGACGCGACCCCGGCGAACCTCTGCCATCACCGGCAATTGCGATTCAAATACAGCGACTTAAGGTCAATGCGGGCGCGCTTCGGAATATCGTCAGAGGTGCCTAAGTCATTGATTATAATACCGAACGAGCCCGCATTCGAGGCCGATCTTACCCGCCCTCGCGACCCAATTTCAATCCCTGTTCCCGGCCACCGACCGCGGGCAAGAGCGCTGGCGCTGGTTCATGCTGACCCTGCAAGCGATCCTGGTGCCCATCACGGCGTCGCGGATCGCCAGTCTGCGGGTCACATGCCTATCCGGTTAGCTCAGGTAACCCCTACATGTAGTGTCTGGGCCTTGGCGCCGTCGGCCTCGACCTGCGAGCATCGGTTCGCGGGAGAGCTTGGGTGAACCCAGGCGTCGACTCCGCCTTTTGCCACGCTGTAGAGTATCTCATACTCCGGCCATTTTATCGGCATGGACGATCAGGCCAAGTGCGCGGTGGAAGGCTGGGCCGCGCCAATAGCGCCGGTTAAACCGAAACGTGAACTCGTTAAGATAGGCGGGAAGGTGGTGATGCAGTACAGCGCCTTTGTGCGTTCCCAGCAGCCACCGCTTCAAGTTGCTGACGATCAGGTGGACCATCGGCAGATACGCGCCGGTCTTCTTTCCTTTCACGGACTGTAATTCCAGGAGTGATCGCGGCCCCTGCTGCTCGGCGAGTGGTTCCCGGGCTTCAACGTCATCGGGCAGCGCGGCCGGATCATGGTGCGGGACTTTGGCTTAAGCCATGATCACCTCAGACATCGCAAGAGATCGGGTGCGGCTAACACTACCGGTAGTGTCTTCCTGAGTCAACCGGATAGGCATGATAAGAGATTAGGGTCCCATACCACATTCCGGCCTTGGTCATCGCCCCGGCTAGACCTGTGGCAACTCGTCGCGGCTTGGGGGCCGCTCCTACGTGGGTAGGAGCGGCCCCCGGGCCGCGACGAATGTTCGCGGGGTTGCCGTAATAATGATCAAGGCCGACTTGCAGGATAAAGGAAAACTGGCGCATGCTATCCGATGTGCTAAACATGTCAAATGAGTCCCCTATACTTGAGCCTGGGGACGCCATAGCTGTCGGCCTGCGGGTTGGTGACGGCATGCGCGGCCCCGGCGGTGGTTGCCATACAGGTCGGCGGCGAAGGCGACAGAGCCGAGTTCGGCGAGCATCCCGCACTGGTTGAGCGATTGCCGTCCGTGGCCTGGATTCCGGCGTCCCGGCCGGAATGACGATCAAGGCTGGGTGCCGCGCCGGAGATCGGGGTGGGAGTGGTCGATTGGATAGAGGGCCTCCGCTATTGCGATTTATCGGACAACAATCGGACCTCGCGCTGTGGGAAGGGGAAGCAGAGGCCGGCCGCGTAGACGGCCTGATAGACCGCCGTGGTGATTGTGCTGTGTACGTCGAATGACTTATCGTATTCGGTCCACACCTTCAGCTCAAAATTGATCGAGCTGTCGCCATAGCCCATGAAATAGCAGCGGGGCGGCGGATCGCACAAGATGTCAGGGTGGGTGCGCGCGATCCCTTCCAATAGCTCGATCACCTGGCTGGGGTCGCTGCCATAGCTTAGGCCGACCGGCAGATCGAGCCGCCGTTGCCGATCGCTCAGGGTCCAGTTGGTCACCTGAGTGGAGGTGAGTTGTGAATTGGGAATGATCACCTCGGCCCCCTGTACCGTGCGCACGACGCTGGCGCGGATGCCGATGCGGCGCACCCGTCCCTGCAATTCGCCCACCTGGACCGCATCGCCCACATGGATCGGTTGCTCGAACAGCAGGATGAGCCCGGAGACGAAGTTCTGTACGACGTTCTGGAGGCCTAATCCGATGCCCACCCCCAGTGCCCCGGCGAACACCGTCACCTGGGTGAGTGTGATGCCCAGGAATCCGACGGCGATGAAGAAGGCGAGGATTGCAATGCCGTATTGCAGCAGGCTCGAGGTGGCGTAGGAGGTCCCGGCGGGCAGGCGGCTGCGCGGATAGACCTCCTCGGCGAGGATAAAACGCAGTGTCGCCGAGAAGAGATAGCCGACCCACAGGGTGAGGGCGAACGCCAGTAGGTCGCCGGCGCTGGTGCTGAAGGTGCCCAGCGTCAGCCGGGCCGCGAGGAGGTCCCCGATGCCCCCGGTGAGCGGTTCCCACAGCCCCAGATAGTCCAGATAGCGATACCACCAGCTCAGGACCGCGCCCCAGATGAGCAACCGGCGGGCGCGCAGCCCCAGCCATTTGCGGTGGTTGCGGACCATGTTCAGCCATTGCAGCGGCCATATCCGCAGGGCGAAGGCGATGACGGCGTTCATCACCTCGACGACCGTATAGAACAGGAGTGCTAACGCGGCCCCGACCAGGGCCGCCGGCGCGGTCAGCCGGGCGAGTTGCAGGCTGCCCACCAGCGCGGCGACCAGTCCGACTGTCGACACGGCCAGGGCCGTCACTGCCAGGAGCCGCCAGACCCAGTGCAGGTCCGCCGGCGGCGCCTTGCGCTGGCGCGCCCTCAGGTTCCGGAGCAGCCACAGCGCCATGCCCCCCGCGACGAGCGACTCCGCGAACAGGATGGCTTGATCGACCACGGGCGGGACGCCGCCGAAGGTGTAGCGCACCCGATCCAGCGCGAACAGCAGCCCCAGGGTGTAGAGCCCCGGGCGGATCGCTGCGTCCACTAAGGGGCGGGCAAGCAGGATCATCGGCACCAGTGCGAGCGCCCCCAACAGATTCTTGACCTCGGGCGGTGCGGGTGACGGGAGGCTGGTCGCAAACACGAGTGCGACCATCAGTGCGGCGGCGATGGGGCGGTCGAAGACGACGGCGATGCGTGCGATGTCCTCGCCCGCGGCGTCCCGTCGCAGTCGTCCCCGGGCCGCGCGCAGCGCGATCAGGGTGGCGAAGAAGATCGCCAGATGCAGCGGCAGCCGTTTTGCCGGGTCGTGCAGATACCGGCTCCACTGTGTACGGAGTGTCGCGCCGATCCGGTGCGCGCGCTCCGGCAGTGTGGCCAGCCCCTGGCTCCAGAGCGCGGGGTCCCACAGGGGGCGGCCGGGGCGGGCGAAGACGTCGCTCACGCTGCCTTCCTGGGCCTCCAGCACGCGCGTCCTGACGTCTTCGCACTGGGCGACCGTGCGGGCGACCGCGGCCTGAAGGGCGAGCGTTTCGTCGCGCTCGGCGCGATACAGCGGTTGTGCCGTCGCGAGGCTCGCGAGGGTGTCGTCGGCTTGCTGGAGTAGGGCGGGCGGGCTTGCGGTGGCCTGTGCGGTTTGCCGAGTCAGGGTCCAGGTTCCGTGTAACTCGGCGAGACGGGTCGCCGCGCCTTGGAGCCTGGTGGCGCGCGCGGTGAGGGTCTCCAGCCAGGCCGTCAGGGCGAGTTGACGGGCGGACCAGCCTTGCTCCTGCGCCTGGAGCGTCTCCAGCGAGGGTTGCTCCCGCAGCAGGGCCAGGGTCTGCGCCAGGTCGCTCTCCAGCCGGGCGCTGACCTCGGGCAGGGTCGCACGGATGTGTTCGAGCTCGCCGCCGGGGATCAGGTCCGCCGCGTAGCCGCGCAGGAGCTGGGCGACCGCGGTGGCGGAGGGTGCGATCTGCGCGAGCGGGATCGGTGCCGTGGACGCGGCCACGGCTGGCCCCGGCGCCTGCGTGTTAGCACCCAGCGGCCGGGCGAGCAGGCAAAGCAACAGCAGGAGCCAGGCCGCTGGCCCCAAGAGCGCAGAACTGAAACTCAGCCGTCGTCGGGTTCTCATTGGCTCTCTATGACGCGCCAAAGCCGGTGCGGCCGGCCTTGGGCCTACCCGGGCACCGCGTTAACCGCGAGGGCGTTGGTCCGCGCAGCGGAGCCTACGGGCGCGACGCAAGCCGTAGGGTCCGTTGCGCGGACCGATCGCCTAATAGCGTGCGCGCCGCCACATCCGCCGGTCTGCGCCGGCGAAGGACATGGGCGTGAGCGGCCGGCCGATGATGTCGATGAAGAGCGAGGCGGCGCCCCCGCGCGTCGGCGGCTCGCCCTCCAAGACCTTGACCGCGTAGCTCAGGTCGTGCCCGGTGAGCCGGGGGTCCCGCAACTCCAACACCGTGTTCGCCATCTCGCCGCCCTCCAGCACCGAGAGGTTGGCGTTGGGCGGGTCCGACTTGAAGCTGTCCGCGCCCTCACCCCAGAAGGGGACGAAGTCGGCGGTCTTCATATGCCCGGCGAGCCGCTCCGGGCGGTCGGAAAAAAGCACCGTGATCGGACTGACACCCTTGAGTGTGAGGCGTCCGTCCGCGTACTCGATGCCCTCGGCATTCTGCACGAACAGGAACTGCGCCTTCTCCTGGCTCTTGGGCTGTGCCGCCTCGTCTTCGGCGGCCTGGGCGCCACGCAGGGTGAGTGCGAGCGGCGCGAGCAGGGCGGCACTGGCAATAAGATGGCGTCTGGTAGTCATCGTCGATCTCCTCGGGTGGTGGCAGGATGCAGTCGGTTGGAGCCGGCGCTGGTGTTACCAGGCGAAACTGACGCCCAACGCCGGTCCGGATAGGGTCAAATTCGCACTATTCTGGTTGAACTGGTAGCCCAGCGCGCGCCAGGCCAGGGTCACCGCGCCCCAATCGTAGCGATAGCCCAAGCCCAGGAGGCCCTGCCAGGTCCAGTTGGAGTTGCCGGCGCCGATGTCTGCGTAATAGGGGACGAACCAGCGGCTGTCCCCCAAGCGGACCTCGCCTTTGGCGCCGACGATGCCGTCCCAGATCCCTCTGTCTGTGGATGATTTGCGGTCGAGCAGGTAGCGCCCGCGGGCGTCCAGCACGGTGAGGGTGAGGTCGGTGGTGAGGTTCATATACCGCGCACCCGCCAGCAGGTCCATGTTCCAGCGGTCATTGTTGACCAGCGCGTAGCCGCCGCCGAAGGTGAGGATGGTGCTCGACAGATCGGTGCTGGCCGTGCCGGCGATCTGCGCGGTCAGGTTCCCGAGCGGCCCGGTGATGCGGCGCACCTTGGTCGTCTGGCTGCTCATGCTCGTGTACACGATGTCCGTAAAGACCAGCCAGCGGTCCTTACGGGCTTCACCCATCAGCATGAAGGCCATCTGCAGGTTGCTGAGATAATTGCTCGGCCTCATGGTGCTGCTGACATTGACCGGCCGCGCCGTCCCCCCGTTGAGCCCCGGCAAACCGGTGACCACGGTGTCGAGACTGCTGGAAATGGCGGGGAACCAGCCATAGGGCGTCAGTTTGAAGTGCCAGCGGCCGTCGTCCGTCGCGCTCGGGGCCGCGGCTGCCGTCCCGGCCAGCAGTCCCAGTGCGGCGAGCGACAGGGCGCGCCGGGCGTGTCTCAGGTGCCTGCCGATCATCTGTGTCTCTCCTCGCTCGGGCCGGATCGCGCGCCCAGTGGTTGAGTGTTTCGTACAGTGTTCGTGCCGCGCGGAGGCCCTGCCGCTGGCCGGCAGAGATTCTGCGCATTTATTGGTTTGTCAAGTATCCTGAATCGGCCCGGTCTGAGGCAGACAGTTTGCGACATTCTTAACCCAGGCGGCTGGCGGGTTGCCGGATCATGGCCCGGCTCTGCCCGCGGGGTCAGGGCTGCCGGTGCTTAACGCGCCAGTCGCTGGGGCAGGTCCCGGACCAGCGGCGAAAGGCGCGGGTGAAGGCCGTGACATCGCTATAGCCGAGGGTGAGCGCCACCTCCAGCAGAGGTAGTCGGGTATCGCGGAGTAACTGCCGGGCGATTTCGTAGCGGGTCTCTTCGATCAGTGACTTGAAGCTCGTTCCCTGGTCGCGCAGCCGTCGGTTGAGGGTGCGCCGGTGCAGGGCGAACAGCTTGGCCACTGACTCTAAGGAGGTCCCCTCCAGACCGGCTCCGCCGACCACCAGCCCGCGCAGGACCCGCCGCACGCGTCCCGCCAGGCCAGTGTCGACGGCCGCGTCCAAGGCCTCGGCCTCACGCAGGGCCTGCCGGTGGACGGCGGCATCGGCGCCCTCCAGGGGCCGCCGCAGCCAGGCCGCATCAAAAACCACGGCCGAGTGTTCGGTGCCGAAACGCAACCGTGTGCGAAAATGGCCCCGGTAGGGACGCAGATCCGTCGGCGGGGGGCGGTGCAGACGGACCTCACTCGCCTCCCAGGTGCGGCCAGCGAGTTCTTTGAGAATGTTGTAGGTGATCGCGACGGCCGCGTCGTAGATCTGCATCGTCGCCGGGACGTCCGGCAGGTGGATGACATACCCGAGCATGGCGGTGTCGCCGTCCTCCCAGAGGGTCGGCACCGCGCCCTGGTCGTGCAGGTGCAGGTAGCGGATCATGGTCCGCAGTCCGCGGCCCAGATCGGGGGCGCTGCGCGCCAGCGGGGCGAGCCCACCCAAGACGCTCAGGCCCGATTGGCGGCCCATCAGGAGCCCCAGATGGGGGCAGGCGGTCTGCTCGGCACAGGTGGCGAGCAGACGACCGAGGTCTTGAAATGAAATGGTGTTTTCCGCGTCGTCGAAGAGCGCCAGGTCGATCCCTGCCGCACCGATGATGGGCGCGGCGGCGAGCCCCAGCTCGGCCAGGAGGGTCGGCAGCACGAGCAGGGGGGCCATCCTCAAGTTGCCCTCGCCGACCAGTGTCTGGCCGGCCGGCAGGGGCTCGGGGAGGGGGCCGCCTGGGGTGTCGGTGTCCTGCTGTGTCACATAAGTTCTCAAAAAGTCCGGGCACGGACGCAGATGCCAGCGCTTGGCTTGCGGATCGGATCGGGCAACGGCGCAATGGCCTCGAGCTGTTCGACGCGGGCGCCGAGGCGCCCGTTGAAGGTGTTTTTGTACTGCGATCAGGGTTGCAGCTCGATTTCGCCCGGTCGCCACGTCTTGTTGAACCAGGGCTCCAGCGGACCGTAGAGGCGAAGGATCATGAACCAGCCCTTGCCAGGAATCGTCTGCACCCAGTTGTGCTCCATGCCCACTGGTGCCTTGGGTCCGAAGAAGACATCCACCGAACCGTCTGCATTGACCTTGACCCCCGTGTTCTGGCTGCTGACACTCGGGGCCTTCTGGTCGGCCTGCACCATCGAGCGGGTCTGGTTGTCGTAGACGATCACCGACCAGAAATCCTTGACCGGGATGTTCGGCGGCAGGCGCAGCTTGTAGGTCTTGCCGCCATCAAAGGGATTGCCGCGCGCATCCTGCACCGACCAGGGATATTGCGATCCCCGGCCCACCATCATCTGCTCCATCGCCGGTGTGACGCCGGTGGCAAAGTAATAGTAGAAGGCGGCACCGTCCAAGTTGCTGACACCGGGCGCCACCTCGAACTTGTAGCCACCGAAGAACGGCAGGCGCCACGCACTCTCCGGATAAAAATACGCCTCCTTCGAACGTATCTTGAAGGCGATGGTCCGCGCAGTCACGGCGCCGATGCTCGCGGCGTCGGTCAGGATCGTCTTCATCCGCTCATCGGGATTGAACGGCTGCCCCTTGACGATGCCAATCGAGGCGAACAGGCCCAAGGTCGTGGGATCGGACCCCGCCGCCGGCTCCTCCTGGATGACCTGGTTCAACAGGCCCCAGAACGAGTAGTCGCCCGGTGCGACGAAGTGCGATGGAATCCCCGAGGCATTGACGAACTTCATTGGCGGCGGGTTCGCGGCCTCGGCCAAGGGATAGATCCTCAGGTGCTGCTTAACCGAGTCAACACCGGGTCGGGTTGAACCGTCCACGACGAAGGCGCGAAATATGAGCCAGCTACCAAAGGTACTCGGCCGCACGACGTGATACCCCGGCGGGATGTCGCCCTTGAATCCAGGTGGCAACAGCAGGTACTTGCCGCCCTCGCCCTTGTCGGCCCCGGTGATGCCAACGTCGGTTACCCACTTGTACCAGAAGTCGTTGACCAGCCCCAGCACCTTGGGCGGAATCTCGGCCACCAATGGTCCCTTGCTGGTGTCCACCCAGATGAAGTTGTAGATCGTATTGTCGTTGGCCGTCAGTTCGACGGTCCTTGGGTCGACCAGGTCTTCCCAGATTACGTCGGTCTGGTTATCAGGCCCGAACGTGCGCAGTGAATCGCGCATGCCCGCCTGATTGACGATCGGGATCGCCAGCAGATAGGCTTGGAGTGCCCGCGAGCGGTCCAGGTTGTCGTAGATCTTGTCAACGGTATCGGCCGACGGGTAGCCATAGTCCAGGTTCAAGGTCCCGATCGAGGACTCGATCTTATCGGGCACGGCGATACCCGGTGCGAAGGGCGTCGTCATCTTGAAAGCCTGGGCCGAAGGCGTCGTGCCGATCGCCACAGCGACCAGCGCGCCGAGCAGTGCTTGCTTCATCTTCGTCAGACCCTCTCACTCGTACGTTTTATACACCGGATGCTTGCGCCGCCGCACAGACTGTGGGCGATCCAAGTGGGCAATCTGAAATGGACTTATCGCGGCGATTTTCAAGCCTATGAGTTGATCGACGGCGTCGCCTAATCAATAGGTTTCAGTGATGAACTTGAATGGATAATCGGGTTCCCGGTAGTCGTCCGGTTTCTGGCGCTTCGGCAGATCCACCTTGTCCCTCGGCAGGTCTTGATAGGGGATCTGGCCGAGTAGATGGGTGATGATATTGAGCCGCGCACGCTTCTTGTCATCCGAGTGCGCGACATACCAGGGGGCGAATTCGGTATCGGTAGCGGCGAACATCGCATCGCGCGCCCGTGAGTAGTCGTACCAGCGGCCATAGGACTTGAGATCCATTGCCGTGAGCTTCCAGGTCTTGCGCCCGTCGTCGATGCGCGCGGAAAGTCTGCGGGTCTGCTCTTCGGGGGTTACCTCCAGCCAATATTTGAGCAGTATGATTCCTGACTCCACCATCGTCTTCTCCACGAGCGGCGTGCCGGCCAGGAATTTCTCCACCTGCTGTTCGGTACAGAAGCCCATGACGCGTTCCACCCCGGCACGGTTGTACCAACTGCGATCGAAGATCACGACCTCGCCGGCGGCCGGTAAGTGCGGCAGATAGCGCTGCACATACATCTGGCTCTTCTCACGCTCCGTCGGCGCGGGCAGCGCGACGACCCGAAAGACCCGCGGGCTGACGCGCTCGGTGATGGCCTTGATGGTCCCACCCTTGCCCGCCCCGTCGCGTCCTTCAAAGACGATACAGACCTTGAGTCCCTGGTGGACGACCCACTGCTGGAGCTTGACCAGTTCGACATGCAAGCCCACCAGCGTCTTGTCATAGACCTTGCGCGTCAGCTTGCGCCTCTCGTCGGTTTCGGGTTCGCCGCTCTGGGCCTGTTCTGACTCAACCTTCTCGGCCTTGACCTTGTGCTTGCCTGACTTGGACTTCATTCATCATCTCCGAATTCAAAGAGGGTGTCTGGTCTGCCCCGGTGCGGTCCCGCGGGGACTGGGTCAATGCCCGCCGAAGACCAGGACCTGTATCGGCAGGAGCAGCGCCTGAATACGCAGGATCATCGCATGCACGAGGCCGACGGTAGCGATGGCGTGGAGCCCGAACCGCTGCAGGACGCCGAGATTCGGCGACTGTAGCGCCGCGTAGCTGTTGGTATAGGCGTTGGCGATGCACGAGCCGCCCTGGGGCAGGTCGTCGAGCTGGCCCGCATAGAGCGGCTCCATGATGACCGTGATGGTGCCGGGAGCCGCCATCTTCTCGACGCTGACCAGCTGGTCGGTCGCCCGGACCTGGCCGGAGGCGATGACCGTCTGGACCTCGGTCACGACCATCGGGACGATCCGCCAGGGCATCGCGATGCAGGTCACCTCCCCGATCATGCCGACCTTCATCACCTGGGCCTCGATTTGCCCGAAACCGGCGATGAGGGCCGTGGCCCGGCGCGCCGGCACCAGGATCCCGGCGGGTCGCAGCATTGGGTTGACCACATCGCCCGGGCGCAGGGCGAACTGTTGCAGGGTGCCGTCGGTCGCGGCCACCACCAAGGTCTTTTTGATGTCGACCTCGCCCTCGGCGAGCGCCGCTTCGGCACTCGCCTTCTCGGCCGGGAGCTTGGACTCGAGCTCCGACAGGGCGCCGGCGCGGCTCGCCAGGGCGGCCTCGACGGCGCCTTGCTGGTTGGTAACCTGCACGCGCATCCGTTCAATATCGCGTACCGCGACTGAGCCCGGGCTGCGGCGCTGCAGGTCCTCCCGGGCCTTGAGTTCGTCGCTGGCCTGCTTGAGCGCCGCGCGCGCCTGACCGATGCGACCGTCCGCCTCCGCCAGCTTGGACTTGGCCCCGGCCATGGCGGACTCGACCTCCGCAATCTTGCGGCGGGCCGTTTCGACCGCCGCCTCCTGTTTGGTGCTGTCCAGGCGGAACAGTGGCTGACCGGCCGTCACCCGTTGATTGAGCTCGACGAAGGTCTCCGCCACCCGGCCGGCCGCCTCCGGCATGATGGTCACGGTGCGAAAGACCGAGTTCGCGGCCTTGGTCGCGGGGTGAAAATAGAAGATGGTCGTGATCAGGCTGAGCGTCAGGATCAGGCACAGGGTGATCCCCCAGCGCAGCTCGAACCAGATCGTGAACAGGGTGATCTCGCGTCCCAGCCGCTTGCCTTGCACGAAACGGCGAAACAGGAAGTCCGGCAGGATCGTCAGCATCGAACAAAGCAATAACTCGACCATGGTTCAAACCTCCGGCGGCGCAAGGGGCGGGGCCTGCGCCGGTACCGGCGGCGGCGTTTCCCGTACCGGCGGCGCCGGCACCGGGGGTTCAGCGCCGGCGGCGAGCCGCTCCAGCGAGCGGGCCATCGATGACAGCGGCGTCAGGATGTCCGGCAAGGGCACCAGCGCGAGCAGCAGCCCGGCGACCCAGAAGGCGTGGTTGTGGGTGAAGAGCGCCAACAGCGCCAGCACCGCGACGATCTCGAACTGCACCTTCTGGCCGCGATGCGCCATCTGCTCCGGCAGCGCATGGAGCTTGAAATAGAGGACGCCGATGCTGACCACGGCCAGCAACAGAAAAATGGCCATCGCCACGAACAGCACATCGGTCTCACCCGGCGCCGTGACGAAGACGGGCAAGTGGTGTGTTGCCTCCGGGTGTAGCGATTCGACCATCCGCGTATCTCCTAATCGATGTGGTTTAAGGTTAGGCGCCCCGTGGCGGGTGGGATTCTATCAGCGCCGCCCCGCGGAATGGGGGGTAGGCCTTCGCCGTTCGGCCGGGCGAGCGCGTTACGCGCCAGTTCCGCAAATCCTCAAGGGCGATCGGTCCGCACAGCGGACCCTATGGCTTGCGTCGTGCCCGTCGGGCCCGGTGTGCGGAGTTCACGCAGGCGCCGCCCGCGGCGAGGACGGCGGTGGCCCGGGCTAAGCCCCATGTCAACCGGGTGGTCCCGGCGCTGATGTCGATCATGAGGTTGTCTGTTTGATGGGTAGCGTCAGCCTGCGATTATCGGTGGCTGGCGTCTGTAATGGAACTGCCAACCGAGTCAATCCGGTGCCAGCGGGCGCTCGCGATCTCGTCCGCCCGTACGTTAGCGCACCGACGCGCGGAACCCGCGGCGGTGACTATTGCTTCCGGCATCCATCACGCGGTGCCGCACCCCTCCGGTCAGCGCGGTTGTCGTTGCCCTGATGCCCCACGGCACAGCGGCTGTCGTTGCACACCCCCATCTGATATCGAATCGGGCATTGTCCATGCGCAAAAACAGACGAGGTGCCCCAGTCGCGGGCAGGGTTGGTGTAGCGACTGCCATCAGCGAAGACCAGCGGCAGAAGACGCTGCTCAAGACCGGCGCCCTGCAGAACGCGATCCTGAACAGCGCCAACTTCTCCAGCATCGCCACCGACGAGCGCGGTGTCATCCAGATCTTCAATGTGGGTGCCGAGCGTATGCTGGGCTATGCGGCCCATGAGGTGGTGAACCGCATCACGCCGGCGGACATTTCCGACCCCCAGGAGCTGGTGGCGCGGGCCGCGGCGCTCAGCATCGAGCGGGACACCGCCATCGCGCCTGGCTTCGAGGCGCTGGTGTTCAAGGCGCGGCGCGGTATCGAGGACGTCTATGAGTTGACCTACATCTGCAAGGACGGCAGCCGGCTGCCGGCCGTGGTGTCGGTGACGGCGCTGCAGGACGCGGCCAATGCCATCATCGGCTATTTGTTGATCGGCACCGACAACACGGCACGCCAGCAGGTGGAGGCCGAGCGCACGCGCCTGGATGCGGTGTTGAAAGACAGTTTGTTGGAGCTGAAGAAGGCCAAGGTGGCGGCGGAGCAGGCGAATCTGGCGAAGTCGGACTTCCTCTCCAGCATGAGCCACGAATTGCGTTCGCCGCTGAATGCCGTTCTCGGTTTCGCCCAGCTGATGGAAACCGGTGTACCGCCGCCCACACCGCGCCAGAAGGACTGTATCGACCAGATCCTGCAGGCCGGTTGGTATCTGCTGGCGCTGATCAACGAGATCCTGGACCTGGCGCTGATCGAATCCGGCCGGCTGTCGCTCTCCCCCGAGCCCATGTCGCTCGCCGAGGTGCTGGCCGACTGCCAGGCCATGATCGAGCCGCAGGCCCAACAGAGCGGCATCCGGGTGTATTTCCCGGCGCTGGACGGGCCCTGGTTGGTGCGCGCCGACCGCACGCGCGTCAAGCAGGTGCTGGTCAACCTGCTGTCCAACGCCATCAAGTACAACCGGGTGGGTGGGCGTGTGGACCTGCGCTGTAGCGCGGCGGCGGATGAGCGCACGCGGATCAGTCTCCAGGACACGGGCGAGGGGCTGGCGCCCGACAAGCTGGCACAACTGTTCCAGCCCTTCAACCGTCTGGGTCAGGAGGCCGGTGCCCAGGAGGGGACCGGTATCGGTCTGGTGGTCTGCAAGCGTCTGGTGGAGTTGATGGGCGGCACCATCGGGGTCGAGAGCACGGTCGGTGTGGGCAGCACCTTCTGGATCGAGCTGAACGCGACGGCTGCGTTGTGTCTGGCCGCCGAACCGGTGGAAACCCCGCCGGTGGCCCTGGTCGCGGTGGTCGCCGACGGCGTATTGCACACCCTGCTCTGTGTGGAGGATAACCCCGCCAATCTGATGCTGGTGGAATGCCTGCTGGAGCGCCGGCCCGACATCCGGCTCTTGAGTGCGCGCGACGGCCAGCGTGGGGTGGAGATGGCTCGCGCCTTCATGCCTGACGTGATTCTGATGGATATCAACCTGCCGGGTATCAGCGGTATCACGGCACTGCACATCCTGGCGGAGGAGCCGGCCACGGCGCGCATCCCGGTGATCGCACTGAGCGCCAATGCCATGCCGCGCGACATCGAAAAGGGTCTGCAGTCCGGTTTCTTCCGCTACCTGACCAAGCCGATCAAGGTGGGCGAGTTCATGGACACCTTGGACTTGGCCTTTAAACACGCGCTGGCCACTGGTCAGCCCGCAGGCATGGGAAATAACGCATGAAATTGTTGGAACAGGACATACTCACCGCCCGCATCCTGATCGTCGACGATCAACATGCCAATGTGCAACTGCTGCTGACCCTGCTCGGCGACGCGGGTTATACCAGCGTAACCGCGACCATGGACCCGTTGAGCGTCTGCGCGCTGCATCAAAGCAACGACTACGACCTGATCCTGCTCGACCTGCTGATGCCGGTCATGGACGGCTTCCAGGTGATGGCGCAGTTACAGGCGCAGGACACCGACCGTTATCTGCCGGTGATCGTGCTCACCGCCCAGCCGGGACACAAGCTGCGCGCCCTGCAGGCCGGCGCCAAGGATTTCATCAGCAAGCCATTCGACCTGCTGGAGATCAAGACGCGCATCCACAACATGCTGGAGGTGAGGCTGCTGTACCGCGCACTTGAGGCGCACAACCTGGTGCTGGAGCAGACGGTGCAGCGCCGCACCTTGGAGCTGCGCGAGAGCGAGGCCCGTTACCGCCGCCTGACCGAGCTGGCGTCAGACTGGTACTGGGAACAGGATGAGACCGGCCATTTCACGCGGATTTCAGGCCCGGTGATGGAGATGCTGGGTATCGGTGACGAGGGGGCGGCAGGCGCCGTCGACGATGCCCCCGCGAGGGGCTGGAACGAGGCCGAGCGCACCACGTTGCGCACCACCATCGCCGAGCGTCAGCCATTCCTTGACTTCCCGTTCAGTCGCGTCAATACCGACGGTTCGCAGCAGCACTACCGGGTCAGCGGCGAGCCGGTGTTCACCACGGCGGGACGTTTTGTCGGCTATCGCGGCATCGGCGTGGAAACCACGCCGCGGATACCGCCGCCTGTGTTGCCCCGTGGTTGAAGCGCCATGCCATCAACCCGCCACAATCCGAACCAGAACCACCTGCTCGCGTCGCTGCCCGACGGCGAGTTCGCGGCACTCCTGCCGGACCTGGAACCCTGCCCGCTGGCGTTGGGCGAGATGCTTTATGAGCCCGGCCGGCGTCTGCGGTATGTCTATTTTCCCACCAGTGCCGTGGCCTCGTTGCACTATGTCACCGCCAGCGGTGCGGCGGTGGAGACCGCCGGCGTGGGCAACGAGGGCATGGTCGGCATTTGCCTCCTGCTGGGTGGGGACTCCATGCCGAGCTCGGCGCTCGTGCAGACGGCCGGTCATGCCTACCGCCTGGAGCGCCGCCGGCTGCAGCTGGCCTTCGACGGAGCCGGTCTGCTGCGGCGCCTGTTGCTGCGCTATACCCAGGCGCTGATTACGCAGATGGCGCAGACCGCAGCCTGCAACCGTCACCATTCGATCGAGCAGCAATTGAGCCGCTGGCTGTTGCTGACGCTGGACCGCGCGCCGGAGCGTGAACTGGTGATGACGCAGGAGCTCGTGGCCAGCATGCTGGGTGTGCGCCGCGAAAGCATCACCGAGGCCGCCGGCAAGTTGCAGCAATTCGGCCTGATCCGCTTTCGCCGCGGTCACATCACGGTGATCGACCGCCAAGGGCTGGAGCCGCGGGCCTGTGAGTGCTATGGCGTGGTGAAGCGGGAGTTGGGCCGTCTGCTGGGCGATGTGCAGTACCGCCAGGAGGGGCTGGCCGCGCTGTGATGCCCCTTTTCAAGGATGAAGACGAGCGTCTCCAAAAAGTCTGGAATCTTGCCGGTCCCTGGGGCATAGTTATGGTCGCAGATTCGCGGTTCGCCTAGGCGAAGGCGCCCGTTGCGATGTGCAATCAAGTGAATCAGTGCCCAAGTCCCGTCAGCGGGGTATGACCTAGATGCCGAGGATAGCCCTTGATGATCGATAAGCGCAGGGTCTGGGAGTTGCTCGAGCCAGCCGGGGACGGGGACCGGATGAGTCGAGTGGTCGACCTCGTACTGATCTTTCTGATCGTCTTTAACGTGATTGGGGTCGCCCTGGGCAGCGTCCCATCGGTCTATCGCAGCGCGGGACCTTACCTGGACGGTTTCGAGGCATTGTCGGTGGCAGTCTTTACCGTCGAATATCTGGGCCGGATGTGGTCATGCACCGCGACTGCGCGCTATGCTGCACCCGTATCCGGACGCATCCGGTTTTTCTTTCGGCCGCTGATCCTGGTCGATCTCCTGGCGATCCTGCCGTTTTATCTGCCATTCCTTGGCGTCGATCTGCGGACGATGCGTGCCTTTCGGATCTTTCGCATACTGCGGATACTCAAGCTCGCCCGCTATTCTCACGCATTTTACATTATCCAGCGTGCGATCTCCGGTAAGCTAGAAGAGCTGTTGATCAGCGGCCTCATCCTATTCGTCCTGCTTGCAATCTCCTCCTCTCTTATGTTTTTAGTCGAACGCGAGAGTCAGCCGGAAGTTTTTTACAGTATCCCCGCTACCCTGTGGTGGTCGGTCGTCACCCTAACCACGGTCGGCTATGGCGACATCTACCCGGTCACCACACTCGGCAAGATCATCGCCGGCCTCATCTCGATTCTTGGAGTTGGCATGGTCGCATTACCGGCCGGAATCATCAGTGCCGGCTTTGTCGATGAATTTTCCCGGTACAAAAGCGCAAAATGCGATGACGGCGATATCTGCCCGACCTGTGGGCGACCTTACGACGAGGAGCGAACGGAGGTTACCAAAACCAATCGGGACGACGAGTTGCCTTAAGCGTATTTAGCGCGAAAGTCGCGCCGGGAGCGCGCTCCACTCTTGATCGTCGTTCCGGCCAGTCCGATATATTCTGCGAGCCCGTGGCGGCCGAGAGGTTGCCATTCCAGATCTAAATTCCGGGGTCCCGGCCGGAATGACGATCAAGGCCCGCCAGGCTTTGTCGCGGCCACAGGCCGCTCCCACCGGGGCGTCGACTTTCACGATATCCGGTCGGGCTCGGTCGCAGCGGCATTGCATCCGCGACCGTTCCCGCCTATCCTGATGTTGCAGTGCAGCAACGCCCGGCGCCTCCCAGCGCTCACGCGTGTCCGATCAGCTCGTCGACATGGGTGCTGACACACCGGCCCAGGGCCGACAGGGTATAGCCGCCCTCCAGGCAGGAGACGATCCGCTCGTGTGCATGCTTGGTTGCCAGGTTGTGCAGCTCCCGGGTGATCCAGGCATAGTCCGGTTCGCGCAGGTTGAAGTGCGCCATGTCGTCCTCGGCGTGTCCGTCGAACCCGGCGGAGATGAAGATCATCTCCGGGGCGAAGGCATCCAGGCGCGGCAGCCAGGCACGCTCCACCGCGGCGCGGAACTCGGCCCCGCCGGTGAGTCGCGGCAGGGGCAGGTTGATGATGTTGGGCTCGTTGGTGTCGGCGCCGCTGCCCGGATAGAACGGATGCTGGAAGCTCGAGCAGAAGAGCACCCGGGGCTCGCCGGTGAAGATGTCCTCGGTGCCGTTGCCGTGGTGAACGTCGAAGTCGACGATGGCGACCCGCTTGAGCCCGTGATGCTCCAGTGCATGGGCGGCGCCGACCGCCACGTTGTTGAAGAAGCAGAAGCCCGCTGCGCTGGCGCGCCCCGAGTGGTGACCCGGCGGGCGCACGCAGCAAAAGGCGGCATGATGTTTTTCGCCCATGACCAGATCGACCCCCAGGATGGCCGCCCCGGCGGAACGCAGCGCGGCGGGCAGGGTGCCCTTGTTCATGGCGGTGTCGCCGTCCAGCCAGGCCAGTGCGTCGCCGGATGGTGCGGCCGCGAAGATACGCTCGATGTGGTCCCGGTCGTGAACCCGCGCCAGTTGCTCCAGGGTGGCCTCCGGGGCGTCATAATGGGTGACCAGCATTTCCATGCCGGAGGCGATCATGCGGTCGGAGATCGCATGGAGACGCTCAGGGCCTTCCGGATGGAAGGCACCCATTTGGTGCTCCCGGCAACACTCGTGGGAGATGAAGGCGAGGTTCATGGTCGGTCCTCAAGGCGCGGGGTCCGGCTCACGCTAGCCTCGGCGTCCCGCGCGCTACTTGTTGATGATTGTCCCCGATGCCGCGCGGCGCCGCCGCGCGAGCAGGCCGCAGCTTAAACCGAATCGTGCCCGGGAGGGCAGCCCCCTCATGCATTTGTCCGATGTCGATCAGTTGTTCACCCCCGGTGCCGTGGCCGTCTTCGGGGCCAGCGACAACGCGGATTCTGTCGGTGGTCAGGTCTATCGCAACATCCTGGCCGGGACCTTCAAGGGGCACACCTATGCCGTCAATCCCAAGTACACGGAAGTGGCTGGGCTGCCATGCTACAAGGATTTGAGCACGCTCGACAAACACGTGGACCTGGCGCTGATCGCCGCCCCAGCCAATCAGGTCGGGGCGATACTGGATCAGTGCGGGGGCTACGGGGTGCAGGTGGCGGTAGTCTACTCGGCCGGGTTCGGTGAGCGGGGCGACCTGGGTGCGGCCATGCAGGACCGATTGGTCGAGGCGGCGCGGCGCAACCGCATCCGCCTGCTCGGGCCCAACTGTCACGGGGTGATCCGCCCTCAGCATGGGCTCAATGCCAGCGCCGGTCACGACATGCCGCGACGCGGCAATGTCGCCCTGGTGGCCCAGTCGGGGGCGATCTGTAGCGCCATGATCGACTGGTCGGACCGGCGCCAGCTCGGGCTCTCCGCGGTGGTCTCCATGGGGGCGGCGGCGGACGTGGACTTTGGCGACATCCTCGACTTTCTGGCCCTCGACAGCCACACCCAGTGCATCCTGCTCTATGTAGAAGGCATCCGTAACGCCCGCCGCTTTATGAGCGGTCTGCGGGCGGTGGCGCGGCTCAAGCCGGTGGTGGTCGTGAAGGCCGGTCGGCACGCGGCCGGCACCCGGGCCATCCGCTCACACACCGGCGCCTTTGTCGGCTCGGAGGACGTCTTTCGGGCGGTGACCGAGCGTGCCGGGGTGGTACAGGTGGAGCACCTGGAGGAGTTGTTCGACGCCGCTCAGGTGTTCGGGACCGGGCGGCGCCTGGCCGGTGAGCGCATCGTCATCATTACCAATGGGGGTGGGCCCGGGGTGCTGGCGGCGGATCGCGCCCAGGACCTGGGGCTGACCCTGGCGCCGCTCTCGGAGACCACCCGCCAGACCCTGGAACAGGCCCTGCCGAGTTACTGGTCCAACGGCAACCCGGTGGACATCATCGGCGATGCCTCCCCTGAGCGTTATCGGGTCGCCCTGGATGCCTGTCTCGCCGACCCGGAGGTGGACGGGGTGCTGGTGATCTTTGCGCCCCTGGGCTTCGGTGAGCCGACGGCGACCGCGGAGCAGGTCATCGAGGCGATGAAGAAGAACAAAAAGCCGGTGCTCGTCTCCTGGATGGGCGGCAACCGGGTGGCCGAGGCCCAGGCCCTGTTCGCCGAGTATCATGTCCCGCACTATGAGAGCCCGGAGACGGCCATCAAGGCCTTCTCCTTTCTTGCCAGGCACCTGCGCAATCAGCGGTTGCTGATGCAATCCCCGGGTCCGCTGTCGCACCAGGAGCCGCCGGATGTGGAGGGCGCGCGCCTGATCATCGAGGGGGTGATGTCCGAGGGGCGCAAGCTGTTGGGCATCATCGAGGCCAAGGCGGTCCTCGCCGCCTTCCGCATCCCCACCATGCACGCGGTGCGGGCCAACAGCCCCAACGAGGCATTGATGGCGGCGGAGGCCCTGGGCTTTCCGGTGGTGGTCAAGATCAACTCCCCGGACCTGGAGAACAAGTCGGACGTGGATGGGGTGGTGCTCAATGTGGCCGACGCCCAGTCGGTGCGTCGGACCTATACCGAGATCGTGGAGCGCGCCAAACGCCTGCGCCCGGATATCCGGGTCGACGGGGTGACGGTGGAGCGCATGGTCGCCAAGCACGCTGCCCGGGAGTTGGCGGTTGGGGTCAAGCGTGACTCGATCTTTGGCCCGGTCATCAGCTTCGGGGCCGGCGGCACCGAGGTCGATCTCCAGGAGGACCGCGCCCTGGGGTTGCCGCCGCTCAATGCCTTCATCACCCAGACTATGATCGAGCACACCCGGGTGGCGCGGATGATGGAGGCGCGCCAGCAGATCCCCTCAATGAATAAGGTGGCCCTGGCGCAGATCCTTCAACGTGTCTCCGAGATGGTCTGCGAGCTGCCAGAGATCCTCTCGATGGAGATCAATCCATTGATCGGCAACGACAAGGAGGTGCTCGCGGTGGATGCCCGAATCCGG
Organism: uncultured Thiodictyon sp.; assembly: GCF_903946935.1. Lineage (GTDB taxonomy): Bacteria > Pseudomonadota > Gammaproteobacteria > Chromatiales > Chromatiaceae > Thiodictyon. The sequence goes on along the minus strand of NZ_CAJAXH010000083.1, from coordinate 38,693 downwards.
GTCAATTACCGCCCGCCGCAGCAGACCACCTATGGCCACATGGCCATCCACCCCTATCCGGTCAGTCTCATCGAGCGGGTCCAACTGCCGGACGGCAAGGATCTGGTGATCCGCCCGATCCGCCCGGAGGACGCCGACATGACCCAGGAATTTGTCCGCGGGCTGTCCGAGCAGACCAAATATTTCCGCTTCATGCAGGCCATCAAGGAGCTGACCCCGGAGATGTTGGTGCGCTTCACGCACATCGACTATGACCGTGAGATGGCCCTGATCGGGGTGATCGGGACCGGGGCAGAGGAGTCGGCGGTGGGGATCTCGCGCTATAACTCCCGCCCGGGGGGCGAGGCGTGCGAGTTTGCGGTCGTGGTCTCGGATACCTGGCGCAATCTGGGGATCGGCGCCCGGCTTATGCGCTCGCTGATGGCCAACGCGCGTCGGCGCGGCTTCCGCGTCATGGAGGGTGAGGTCCTCACCGCCAACACCCGCATGCTGGCCCTGATGAAGTCCCTGGGCTTCCGTATCGATGCCGATCTGGAAGACCCGGCCGTCAAGTTGGTCACCAAGGTCTTGTGACGTTGGAAAATGCTGTTGTCACGCCAAGGCGCCAAGGTTTTTCAGTGTGTTTCGGTGCGGTGGCGTTGGGTCCGGCGGGTGATCTGGATATTTAATGCAGACCCTTGTCTTTCTTGGCGAGCTTGGCGCCTTGGCGTGAGCCATTTCCGGATTTAGGTTGACTGACTGGGCTGGCTATTGGTCAATAGTACAGCGCCGACGGGGGCTGGAGCCCTTGTCGGCGCCGCTGCATGGGGTGCCTCAAACCTCCCCGCGGTTATAGTCCGGTTGGGCGGTAATCTTATGGATGCTCAGGTCGGCGCCCAGGTACTCGTCCTCCTGGCTCAGGCGCAGGCCCATGACCGCCTTGATGCCGCCATAGATCAGGTAACCGCCGCCGAAGGCGATCGCGACCCCGGCGAGGCTGCCCGCCAGTTGGCCGCCGAAGGTGATCCCGCCGACCCCGCCCAGGGCCTTGAGCCCGAAAATCCCCGCGGCGATCCCGCCCCACAGGCCGCACAGTCCGTGCAGCGGCCAGACGCCCAGTACGTCGTCGATGCGCCATTTGTTCTGGGTCAGGGTGAAGGCATAGACGAAGAGCCCGCCGGCCACCGCCCCGGTGATCAGGGCACCGATGGGGTGCATCAGGTCCGAGCCGGCGCACACCGCCACCAGGCCGGCCAGCGGCCCGTTGTGCAGGAAGCCCGGGTCGTTCTTGCCGGCGACCAGCGCTGCCAGGATGCCGCCCACCATGGCCATCAGCGAGTTTACGGCCACCAGCCCGCTCACCGCATCGACGGTCTGGGCGGACATCACATTGAAGCCGAACCAGCCTACGGTCAGGGTCCAGGCGCCGATCGACAGGAACGGAATGGAGGAGGGCGGGTGCGCGGTCATGCCGCCGTCGGTGCGATAACGCCCTTGGCGGGGGCCGAGCAGGAGCACGGCGGCCAGCCCAATCCAGCCGCCCACCGCGTGGACCACGACGGAACCGGCGAAGTCGTGGAAGGGTGCGCCGAAGACCTGCTCGATGAGGGTCTGCATTCCGAAGTTGCCGTTCCAGACCATGCCCTCAAAGAAGGGATAGAGCAGCCCGACGATCACGAAGGAGGCGAGCAACTGCGGGTGAAAGCGCGCCCGCTCGGCGATACCGCCCGAGACGATGGCCGGGATCGCGGCGGCAAAGGTCAAGAGGAAGAAAAATTTGACTAGAGCGAAGCCGTGTTGGGCCTGGAGTGCCGCGGCGTCTGAAAAGAAATTGACCCCGTAGGCGATCCAGTAGCCGACGAAGAAATAGGCGATGGTCGAGATGGCGAAGTCACTCATGATCTTCGCCAGGGCATTGACCTGATTCTTGGCTCGAACCGTCCCCAACTCCAGAAAGGCGAAGCCCGCGTGCATGGCGAGCACCATCACCGCGCCGATCAGGATGAAGAAGACGTCGCTGCCGGTCTTCACTGTCTCCATCGAAATTTACCTCAGTAGCATGTGGTCTCGTGCAATATTGGTGCGAGTGTTAGCACGAACTGTGCCGAGAGGTGTCCGGCAGGGGCGAGGTGCCGCCGTGTGTGCCGGGTCAAGGCGCCGCCGGGCAGGGGAGGGGTGGCGTGCCCCGGAAGGGGGCGGCGGCGCACCAGCGCGGGGCGGCAGGCGCCAGCGCACGCCCTGAGTTGGATCACTGGACCTCAATGCAGGCCGTCAGTGCGTCACGCATCTTAGCGGGCAGTCCAGCGTCGTCTTCACTGACCAGGCAATGCAGGGTCTGTGCGGTGGCGCAGGTGTACCCTTGCTCATCGAGAAAGCGGTATGCAATCGCGAACGAGCGTCGGCGTACTTCCGCGACCCGCAGTTCCACCTGCACCCGGTCGCCTAGTCGCAACGGACGCTCGTAGCGCGCCTTCGCCCGGGTGATCGGCAACCGAACCTTGGGGCCAGCATCTCCGGCCCCGATCAGGTCACGTAAGGGAAAGCCAAGCTGCTCCATGAAGGACTCGTAGGCATCGTGTGCGTGCCGGAACAGGTGACCGTAGAACAGTACCCCGGCCGCGTCCGTATCGTGAAGCCGGATGCGTAGGCTGTAGGCGTAGGGTTCAACAAGCATGGACGGTTCCTCGACAAGGCGTGTCATTTCTGGAAATCACCGGGTTCGTCCCCGGAATCGGTTAGACTACCGGCGGGGAGTCGGCTGGGCAGCCGCTCCGTCCCACCGTGGGCGGGGAGGAAAGTCCGGGCTCCATCGGGCAGGGTGCCAGGTAACGCCTGGGGGGCGCGAGCCCACGGAAAGTGCCACAGAAAATATACCGCCAACCTCGTGCTTCGGTTCGCCGGAACACGAGCGGTAAGGTTGAAATGGTGCGGTAAGAGCGCACCGCGCCGGTGGCAACATCGGTGGCAGGGTAAACCCCACCCGGAGCAAGACCAAATAGAGGGACAGGCGGCCTCACGGCCGCGGCGCGCGGCCCGCGCGTGTCCCCGGGTAGGTCGCTCGAGGCGCCTGGCGACAGGCGTCCCAGATGAATGGCTGTCCACGACAGAACCCGGCTTACAGGCCGGCTCCCCACCTCCCCCCACCCCGCAGTGCCAGCGCTCCAGGTGCCCCCGGGCACCGCGTAGCCGCATCCGTCCGGTCCGCACCGGCGAGGCCCCGGCCGCGTCTTTCCCGCTGAATGTTTCCTCATGCCAATAAGATGGACTGCTTTTGTCCATCTTTAGAGTACATTTCAGACTCCCTCTTAAGCCGCTGAGGCTTAACAAAAAAGCACGATGAGACAGGCTTGACGCTAGGCGCCCGGCTCTTTAATATGGGAGCGAAGTGGGACAAAGTGGGGCAAACGGGAAAAAAAGGGCGTCACAGGGGGTCGCGTGTTTCGAGGGTCCGCCTATCTCAGTCTGGATGCCAAGGGGCGTCTCGCGATTCCGGCCAGGCAGCGCGAGCGTCTGCTGGCCGTGGGCGATTCCAACCTGGTCCTGACCGTGGACCGGGCGCGCTGTCTGCTGCTGTTCCCCCAGCCGGCTTGGGAGGTGATCGAGAAGGAGTTTGCCGATTTGCCAGCCTTTGATGAGACCGCCTTGTCCGTGCGTCGGCTCTATCTCGGTAACGCCGAGGACGTCGAGATGGACGCTGCGGGTCGCATCCTGCTGCCCTTGCACTTGCGTGAGTTCGCCTCGTTGGACCGGCGCGTGGCCCTGGTCGGCCTGGGCGTGAAATTCGAGATTTGGGATGAGCAGCGATGGAAAGACAAAAACGAGGCGGCCTTGAGCGATCCGGTCACCAGCGAGATGGCGATGGCGTCGTCACTCGGCAAGTTGAAGTTCTGAGCGCGTCGTGAGCGATGCACCCCATCGATCGGTCCTTTTGGAGGAAAGCGTGCAGGCCCTGGCGATAGACCCCAACGGCATCTATGTCGACGGCACCTTCGGGCGTGGCGGTCATGCGCGCGCGATCCTGGCGCGCCTGGGGACTGCCGGTCGTCTGGTCGCCATCGATCGCGACCCGGAGGCCATCGCCGCGGCCCGCTCCCTGGCGGCTGCCGATCCCCGCCTGACGGTCATGCAGTCGCGCTTCGGCGACCTGACGGGCGCGGTGCGGGGGGCCGGTGTCAAGGGCGGCGTTGCGGGTATCTTGCTGGACCTGGGGGTCTCTTCGCCCCAACTCGACACCCCGGCGCGCGGCTTCAGCTTCAACGCCGAGGGACCGCTGGACATGCGGATGGACCCCGCGCATGGGGAGTCAGCCGCCGCCTGGTTGGCGCGCGCCGATGCCGAGCAGATTGCGGCGGTGCTCTATGAGTTCGGCGAGGAGCGCTTCGGCGCTCGTATTGCCCGCGCCATCGTGGCCGCCCGCGTGGCCTCGCCCGTGCTCACGACCCGCGCGCTCGCTGACCTGGTGGCGCGCGTGGTACCTACCCGGGAGCCCGGCAAGCACCCCGCCACCCGTACCTTTCAGGCCCTGCGCATCCAGGTCAACGACGAACTGGGCGAACTCACCCGGGCGCTGGCCCAGGGCTGCGACCTACTGGCCGCGGCCGGGCGCCTGGTGGCGATCAGCTTCCATTCATTGGAGGATCGGATCGTCAAGCGCTTTATGCGCGACGAGGCCCAGGGGCCCCGGCTGCCGAAGGGCCTCCCGGTCACGGCGGCACAGTCCTGCGGGCGCCTGCGTCTGGTGGGTAAGCCGACCCGTCCGAATGCCGCTGAGGTGGCGGCCAATCCGCGCTCGCGTAGCGCCATCCTGCGGGTGGCGGAGCGCCTGCCATGAACCGGGCGCACCTGGCGACGGTGCTCTTGCTGCTGGTCGCGATCACCGCCTCCGGGGTTTGGGTCGTGCATACCAAGTACCTGACTCGACTTAATTTTTCTCAGCTTCAGGACCTTCGTGCCCAGCGTGATGCATTAGACTTGCAGTGGAATCGACTGCGCCTGGAAGAGGCTGCGCTGTCGACCGATGTGCGGGTGGAGCGCAAGGCGCGCGACGAATTGGGGATGTATCTCCCCCGGGTCGGTGACGTGATGTTGATTGAGGAGGCGGACCATGCTTTCCCCTAGGCGCCGGGTGAGACCCAGCGAGCGGCGTCGCGGTGTACCCAACCCGCGAGTGCGTCGGCGGGTGCTGATGTGGGGCCTGTCGGCCGCCCTGTTGATGGTCGCCTGCGCCGTGTTCTACCGTCAGGTCATCGAGACCGAGTTCTTGCGCGGGGAAGGTGAGCGTCGCTATCTGCGGCTCGGTGAGATCGCGGCCCGCCGCGGCATGATCCTGGATCGCAACGGCGAGTCCTTGGCGGTCAGTACCCCGGTCGAGACCATTTGGGCCGATCCGCGCAAGCTGGTGCCCCGCCTCGAGGTCATGCCTGAGTTGGCCCGCTGCCTCGGGCAGAAGCCCGCGGAGCTGCGCGAGCGCGTACAGGCCAATGCCGAGCGGGGCTTTATGTATCTCAAACGGCGGGTCAGTATCGATGAGGCCAACGCCGTGCGTGCGCTGATCGCGAGCCGCGCGCTGGAGGGGCTGGAGTTCGAGACCGAGTACCGGCGCTTCTATCCCGGGGTTGAGGTGTTCGGCCATGTGCTGGGCTTCACGGACATCGAAGACCATGGTCAGGAGGGTATGGAGGCGGCCTACGACAAGCTGCTGCGCGCCGAGCCCGGCCTGCGCCGAGTGCTTCAGGACGGGCGGCGGCGGATCGTCCAAGAGGTCGAACAGGTGCGCCCGCCGCGGCCGGGCAAGGACCTGACATTGAGCCTGGACCGGCGGTTGCAGTTCCTCGCCTACCGCGAGTTGAAGGCGGCGGTGGCGGAGAACAAGGCGGTGGGTGGGACCGCGGTGGTGCTGGATGTGGCGACCGGTGAGGTGCTGGCCATGGTCAATCAGCCCGGCTATAACCCGAACGACCTGAGCGGACGCGACGCCGACCGGCGGCGTAACCGCGCGATTACCGATGTTATGGAGCCGGGTTCCACGGTCAAGCCGCTGGTGGTGGCCGCGGTACTTGAGCGTGGTCTGGTGACCCCGACCACGCGCGTCAACGCGGCTGGGCCCCTGCGGGTGGGCAGCAATACCGTGCAGGACGTGCATAATTACGGCAATCTGGACGTGACCGGTATCATCACCAAGTCCAGCAACGTGGGCGTGGTCAAGCTCGCCCAGATGATGAGCTATGAGGACCTGTGGAAGCAGTACCAGGCGCTTGGCTTCGGCAAGCCGACCGGGGTGGAATTCCCGGCCGAGTCCAACGGCGTCTTGCGCTACTTCAAACGTTGGCGGCCCTTCGATCATGCCACCATGGCCTTTGGCTACGGTTTCTCGGTGACTGCGCTCCAATTGGCCCAGGCCTATGCGGTGGTGGCGGCGGACGGGGTCAAGCGCCCGATGACCCTGCGCAAGCGCGATCAGGTCCCGGCGGGGACGCGCATCATGAGTGTGAAGACCGCCCGCGCCGTGCGCGCGATGATGGAGACCGTGGTCTCCGACAAGGGGACCGCCAAGCGCGCGGCCATCCCGGGCTATCGGGTCGGCGGCAAGACCGGTACTGCCAGGAAGGCGAACGGGCGCCACGGCTACTCGGCCGGTCGCTATCAGGCCCTGTTTGCCGGGATGGCCCCAGCCGGCAATCCCCGGCTGGTGATGGTGGTCATGATCGATGAGCCCCGCGGGGGTGCCTATTACGGCGGTTTGGTCGCCGCCCCGGTCTTTGCGAAGGTGATGGAGGGGGCGCTGCGGCTCTTCAATGTGCCCCCGGATGAGCCCGCGCCCTCCATGCTGCTGGCCAGCGGGCGGGCGGCCCCATGATGTGGACCCTCACGTCTGCCGCCGAGCGGGTCGGCGGGTATCTCCCCGGCGCGGATGCGCCTTTTTCTTCGGTCGCTACCGACAGTCGCGGGGATTGCACCGGTGTACTCTTCGTCGCGCTGCGCGGTGAGCGCTTTGACGGCCACGACTATGTGGCCGCTGCCCGCGAGCGGGGCGCCGCCGCCGCCTTGGTGGACCGCGAACTCCCGCTCGATTTACCCCAATGGGTGGTGGAGGATACCCGGCTGGCCTTAGGGCGGCTGGCCGCCGCCTGGCGTGATCGCATCCCCTGCCGGGTGGCGGCGATCACCGGCAGCAACGGCAAGACCACGGTCAAGGAGATGCTGGCCGCGATCCTGTCCCAGGTGGGGCCGACCCGCGCGACCGCAGGCAATCTGAATAACGACATCGGGATGCCCTTGACGCTGCTGCGTGCCCGGGACGAGTCCTTTCTGGTGCTGGAGATGGGGGCCAATCATCCGGGTGAGATCGCCTATCTGACCACCATTGGCCGGCCGACGGTGGCGCTGATCACCAATGCCGGGCGGGCGCATCTGGAGGGTTTCGGTAGTCTGGCCGGGGTGGCCCGCGCCAAGGGCGAGATCGCCCAAGGGCTGCCGGCGGACGGGGTCTTTGTGGTCCCCGGCGACTCGCCCTACACGGCGTTGTGGCGGGAGCTGGCAGCCGGCCGCACGGTGCAGACCTTCGCCCTCGACCAGCCGGCGGACCTGTGGGCGGCACGTCGGTCGATTGCGGTGCGCTGGGATGCGGACGGGTTCCGTACCACCTTTGTCGCCCACGCGGGCGGCACCGACTATCCCATGGAACTGCGCCTCGCGGGCATGCACAACGTGACCAATGCCCTGGCCGCCGCCGCGGCTGCCCGCGCCTGTGGGGTTGGGTTCGATGCGGTGTACGCTGGCCTGCTGGCCCTGGCGCCGGTTCCCGGGCGCCTGTGCCCGCGTACCGGCGGCGCGGTGCGCGTTATCGACGACACCTATAATGCGAACCCCGACTCACTGGCCGCCGCCGTGGCGGTCTTGACCGGGCTGCCGGGGCGCCCTTGGCTGGTGTTGGGGGACTTGGGCGAGTTGGGTCCGCAGTCCTTGGCGTTGCACCGTGAGGCGGGTATCCACGCCCGCGCCGCGGGCGTGGAGCGGCTGTTCACGGTCGGTGCCAGCAGTGCCGCTGCGGCGGACGCCTTCGGCAGCGGGGCGCAGCACTTCGCCGATCAAGCGGCACTCATCGCACAGCTACGCGAGTCCCTCACTGCCGACGCGCTGATCCTGGTCAAGGGCTCGCGTTCGGCGCGGATGGATAGGGTGGTTGATGGCCTGTGTAATCATTTCTAGTTGATGATTGATGATCTTCAATTTTCTTAAATATTAAATCCCAGATTCCAAATAAAATGTTGCTTTATCTCACCGAATGGCTGATGCGCTTCGAGACCGGTTTCGGTGTGTTCCGCTATCTCACGCTGCGCGGGATATTGGGGACCTTGACCGCGCTTGCCATCTCGCTCTTGGTCGGCCGGCCGATGATCCGTCGGCTGCGCGCCTTCAAGATCGGCCAGATGGTGCGCGACGACGGCCCGCAGACCCACCTGATCAAGTCCGGTACGCCGACCATGGGCGGGGCACTGATCCTGGTGGCGGTCGGTATCAGCACCCTGCTGTGGGCGGATCTGAACAACCGCTATGTCTGGATCGTCTTGCTGACGACGCTCGCCTTCGGCGCGGTGGGGCTGGTGGACGATTACAAGAAGCTGGTCCTCAAGAACCCGCGCGGTCTGGCCGCCCGCTGGAAATACCTGTGGCAGACGCTCTTCGGCCTGGCCGCGGCGCTGGCCCTCTATTTCACCGCCCAGACGCCGGCGGAGACCGCTCTACTGGTCCCTTATCTGAAGGATGTCTCGTTCCAGCTCGGTCCCTGGTTCATCCTGCTGGCCTATTTCGTCATTGTGGGTTCCAGTAACGCCGTGAATCTGACCGACGGGCTGGACGGGCTGGCCGTCCTGCCCACCGTGCTGGTGTCCGGGGCACTGGCCATCTTCGTTTATGCCGCCGGTCATTTCGAGATCGCCGCCTATCTGCGCATCCCGCATGTCAAGGAGGTCGGCGAATTGTTCATCTTCTGCGGCGCCTTGGTTGGGGCGGGGCTGGGTTTTCTGTGGTTTAACGCCTATCCGGCCCAGGTGTTCATGGGCGACGTCGGTGCCTTGGCCCTGGGCGCGGCCTTGGGCGTGGTTGCGGTGGCCGTGCGTCAGGAGTTGGTGCTGTTCATCATGGGCGGGGTCTTTGTGATGGAGACCGTCTCGGTGATGTTGCAGGTGATGTCCTTCAAGCTCACCGGCAAACGCATCTTCCGCATGGCCCCGCTGCACCATCACTTCGAGCTCAAGGGCTGGCCGGAGCCGCGGGTGATCGTCCGTTTCTGGATCGTCACCGTGGTGCTGGTCTTAATCGGGCTGGCGAGCCTGAAGATCCGCTGATGAGCGAGCAGCGCACCGACTTGAAGACTCTGGTGGTCGGTCTGGGCAAGACCGGTGTCTCCTGTGCCCGTTATCTGCGCGCGCAGGGCGTGTGGGTGGCCGTGACCGACACCCGCGCCAATCCGCCCGGGCTGGAGCAGATGCGTCGCGACCTGCCGGAGGTGGCCCTGTTCGTCGGGGGCTTCGATCCCACGGCCTTCGCCGCCGCCGAGCGACTGGTGGTGAGCCCCGGGGTGCCGGTGGCCACGCCTCTGATTGAGCAGGCCCGCGCCCGCGGGGTGGCGGTGATCGGCGATGTGGAGCTGTTTGCCCAGGCCGCCCGGGCGCCGATCTGTGCCATCACCGGCTCCAACGGCAAGAGTACCGTGACCACCCTCCTGGGTCTGATGGCACGGCGCGCCGGGCGCGTGGTGCGGGTCGGCGGCAATCTGGGTGAGCCGGTGCTGGACCTGTTGGACGCTCAGGCACAACTCTATGTGCTGGAGCTCTCCAGCTTTCAACTGGAGACCACGCCGGGGCTCTGCGCCCGGGCGGCGGTCGTGCTCAACATTTGTGCCGATCACCTGGACCGCTACGCGGACCTGGCCGCCTATCGGCAGGCGAAGGCGCGCATCTATGACCGGGCCGAGGTGGCCGTGGTCAATCGCGATGACCCGCGGGTCATGGCCATGACGCGCCGCCCGGACCGCGAGATTGGCTTTACCCTCGGGGTGCCGGCGGCGGGCGATTACGGTTTGGTCGAGTCCGCCACGGGTCACTGGCTGTGCCGGGGCGAGGAGCGACTGATCCCGGCGGCCGAGGTCCTGATCCCTGGTCGGCACAATCTGGCCAACGCCTTGGCCGCCTTGGCCTTGGCGGATGCCTGTGACCTGCCGCTCGCCCCCGCGTTGGCGGCGCTGCGGACCTTTCCCGGTCTGGAGCACCGCTGCCAACTGGTGGCCGATCATGGCGGGGTGCGCTGGTACGACGACTCCAAGGGCACCAACCCGGGGGCCACGGTCGCCGCCTTGGATGGCCTGGTCTCCCCGGGGTCCGCGGGCCGGGTGGTCTTGATCGCTGGCGGTGACGGCAAGGGCGCGGATTTTACGCCGCTCGCCGCGGCGGTTGCGCGGGCGGCCCGGGCGGTGGTCCTGATCGGGCGCGACGCCCCCCTGATCGAACAAGTCTTAAGCGGCCTAGTCCCTTTGATCCCGGCGGGCGACATGGCCGATGCAGTCGGCAAGGCCGCTGCGCTTACCCGCCCTGGGGATGCGGTGCTGCTCTCCCCGGCCTGCGCCAGCTTTGATATGTTCGACAACTACGAACACCGTGGTCGGGTCTTTGCCGACGCGGTGCGCAGGGTGGCGGTATGAGCGCGGCCACCCGTCGAAACAAGCGTTCCGAGACCTGGGTACGGCGCCGCAACGAGCGCCGGCCGGCCTTGGATGTGCCGCTGCTGATGGTCACTCTGGGCCTCCTGTCCTTTGGCTTCGTGATGGTCGCCTCCGCCTCCATGACCATCGGCGATACCTGCTGCAAAGACCCCTTCTTTTTCATTACCCGCCAGGCGATTGCGCTCACCATGGCAGTGGTGGCCGGGTTGCTGGCCTTCACCGTTCCGGTCAGCTGGTGGGAGCGCATGGGGGTCTGGTTGTTCCTGGGTGGGGTTGGGGTGCTGTTGTTGGTCCTAGTCCCGGGCATCGGCCGCAATGTCAACGGTGCCACGCGCTGGATCGCGCTGGGGCCGCTGAATCTCCAGCCCTCGGAATTCATCAAGCTGTTCGCGGTGCTCTATATCTCCGGCTATCTGGTGCGTCACGCCGATGACGTTGCCAACAAGCTGTCCGGCTTCATCCGCCCCATGATCCTGATCGGGTTCACCGCCGCGGTGATCCTCAAGCAACCGGATTTCGGCACCACCACGGTAATGCTGGCGACCGTCATGGGGCTCTTATTCCTGGGTGGCGTCAGCGTCATGCCCTTTGCGGTCCTGTTCGGCACCGTGCTGGTCGGGCTCACCGTCCTGGTCATGACCTCCGAATATCGGATGCGGCGCATACTCTCTTTCCTCAATCCATTCGAGGACCCCTTCAACTCCGGCTACCAGTTGAGCCAGGCCCTGATCGGCTTCGGGCGGGGCGAGTGGCTGGGGGTGGGGCTCGGCAACGGCATCCAGAAGCAATATTTCCTCCCCGAGGCGCACACCGACTTCATCGCTACGGTCATCGCCGAGGAATTGGGGCTGGTCGGGATGCTGGCGATCATCGCCACCTTCGCCTTCATCGCCTGGCGCGCCTTTCGCATCGGTGCCAGGGCGGAGGCGGCGGGGAGTCGCTTCGCCGCCTATACCGCCCAGGGGATCGGTCTGTGGCTGGGCCTGCAGGCCTTCGTGAACATTGGCGTCAACGCGGGGATGCTCCCCACCAAGGGGTTGACCTTGCCCTTCCTGAGCTACGGCAGCAACAGCCTGATCGTCGGCTGCATGGCCATCGCCATCCTGCTGCGTATCGACGCCACCACGCGCCAAAGCGAGGCCGAATCCAGGAATCCGCGGGGGGTCCCATGGCTGCGTGCATAGGCGTCATGGCCGGGGGTACCGGTGGGCATGTCTTCCCCGCGCTGGCGGTGGCTGCGGCCCTGCGTGAACAGGGCGTACAGGTCTTCTGGATCGGCACGCAGCGTGGCATGGAGTCGCGCCTGGTCCCTGAGTATGGCTTCGAGCTTGAGTGGTTAAGTGTCGCGGGCCTGCGCGGTAAGGGGCTCGTTCAAACACTGATCGGCCCCGTGCGCCTGCTCGGCGCCCTCTGGCAGGCGGGGGCCATCCTGCGCCGTCGCCGCCCCGCGTTGGTGCTGGGAATGGGCGGGTTCGTCTCCGGCCCGGGCGGCCTGGCCGCCCGCGTCCTGCGGATACCCCTGGTGATCCACGAACAAAATTCGGTCCCGGGGATGACCAATCAGTGGCTCGCCCGGGTGGCGACCCGGGTCTTCGAGGCCTTCCCGGGCAGCTTTCCCAGGGCCAGGCAGGCCATCGTGACTGGTAACCCGGTGCGGCGTCTCATCACTGAACTGCCGCCGCCCGCGGTGCGCTTTGCCGCCCGCACGGGGCCGGCGCGGCTGTTGGTCGTCGGCGGCTCGCTCGGCGCCAAGGCGCTCAACGAGGTCCTCCCCGCGGCCCTGGCCCGGCTCCCGGTGGAGCAGCGTCCGCAGGTCCGCCACCAGGCCGGAGCGCAGACGCTGGAACTGGCGCGCGCGGCCTATGCACAAGCCGGCGTCCAGGCCGCGGTCACGGCGTTCATCGACGACATGGCGCAGGCCTATGCCTGGGCCGATTTGGTCGTCTGCCGTGCCGGGGCGCTGACCGTCTCCGAGCTGGCCGCCGCCGGCCTGGGTGCGGTGCTGGTGCCTTATCCACACGCGGTTGACGACCATCAGGTCGGTAACGCCCGCTTCCTGGTCGACTGCGGGGCGGCGCGCCTGATCCTGCAACCGGACCTCAACCCCGCCGGTCTCGCGGCGCTGCTGGCGCAACTGCTCCCCGACCGCGCCCGACTCCTGGCGATGGCCGAGGCCGCCCGCGCCCGCGCCACCCCCGACGCCGTCACCCGTATCACCGCCGCCTGCTTGGAGCTCGCCCGCCGATGAATCCCCATTTGAGCCACACCGCCGCCAACATGGGCCGAGTCCGGCGCCTGCACTTCATCGGTGTCGGTGGCGCCGGTATGAGCGGCATCGCCGAACTCATGGCCAACCTGGGCTACGAGGTGGCCGGCTCCGATCGGCGCGAGAGCGCGACCACCCGGCGCCTGCGTGACCTGGGTGTCCAGGTCTACATCGGTCACCACGCCGCCCAGGTGACGGACGCCGATGCGGTGGTGGTCTCCACCGCCATCGATGAGTCCAACCCGGAGATCGCCGAGGCCCGGGCGCGGCGCATCCCGATCGTGCGCCGCGCCGAGATGCTCGCCGAGCTGATGCGCTTTTATTACGGTGTGGCCGTTGCCGGTACCCACGGCAAGACCACCACCACCAGCCTGGTGGCGAGCGTCTTGGCCGAGGGCGGCCTCGATCCCACCTTCGTCATCGGCGGGCTGCTCAACAGTGCCGGTGCCAATGCCAAGCTGGGCACCTCCAAATACCTGGTGGCGGAGGCCGACGAGAGCGACGCCTCCTTCCTCTATCTCCAGCCCATGGTGTCGATCGTGACCAACATCGATGCCGACCACATGCAGACCTACGGCAACGACTTCGACCGCCTGCGCAACACCTTCATGGAGTTCCTGCATCACCTGCCGTTCTACGGCCTGGCGGTCCTGTGTATCGACGATCCCGAGGTGCGTGCCCTGGAGCCCCTGGTGCCGCGTCCGGTGCGTACCTATGGTATGTGCGCGCAGGCCGATGTACGCGCCGACAATGTCCGCCAGGATGGCCTGCGCATGTATTTCGACGTCCATAGCAAGGACCTGCGGGCCCCCTTGGCCCTCGAACTGAATCTGCCCGGACGCCACAACGTGCTCAACGCATTGGCGGCGATTGCCGTGGCCCTGGAACTGGGGGTCGACGAAGACGCCATCCGCCGCGCCCTGGCCGGTTTTCAGGGGGTCGGCCGCCGCTTTGTCGTCACCGACTTGACCGACCAGGCCGGCCGTCGGCTGACCCTCGTCGACGACTATGGGCACCACCCCCGCGAACTGGCGGCCACCCTTGCCGCCGCCCGCGACGGTTGGCCTGGCCGCCGACTCGTGCTGGTCTTCCAGCCGCACCGCTACACCCGTACCCAGGAGCAGTTCGAGGACTTCGTCCAGGTCCTTTCCACCGTTGACCTGCTGGTCCTGTGTGACGTCTATCCCGCCGGCGAGGCACCGATCGTCGGCGCCGACGGTCGCTCCTTGAGCCGTGCCATCCGCGCCCGCGGTATCGTCGACCCGGTGTTCGCCCAAGACCCCAACGCCGTCCCCGAGCTCCTCCCCAACCTGCTGGAGGATGGCGACCTGATGCTGCTGATGGGCGCCGGCGACATCGGTACACTGGCCGCGCGCCTACCCGCCGTGCTGACCGGAGCGAGCCTGTGATGTCCGATCGACGCGGCGAGCGGTGTCGGCACCTGCATGAAGATTGAAGGCTGATGGTGATCGATCGTCAATCGGAACTCCAAAATCAATTATTAGTGAAAAATGTCATCACTCAGCAATCAAGATTATCTCGACCGCTTCGGTAAAGTCGCCGTCCTGCTCGGCGGGCAGGCCGCGGAACGCGAGATCTCGCTCACCAGCGGCAACGCGGTCCTGGCCGGCCTGCGCGAGCGTGGCGTCGACGCCCATCCGCTGGACCCTGACATCACCGTGTTGGAACAGTTGCGCGCCGGCGGTTTCGACCGCGCCTTCATCATCCTGCATGGCCGCGGTGGCGAAGACGGTGTCATTCAAGGGGCACTGGAGACCATCGCGATGCCCTACACCGGTTCCGGCGTGCTCGGCTCCGCGCTGGGAATGGACAAATACCGCACCAAGCTCGCCTGGGCGGGTGCCGGTCTGCCCACGGCCGATTCGGTGTTGCTGCGCAATTCCGGGGACCTGGCCGCCGCAGCCGCCCTCGGCTTTCCGCTGATGGTCAAGCCCGCCCGCGAGGGGTCGAGTATCGGCATGGCCCGGGTCGAAGACCCCGCCGCCCTGGCCGTCGCCTGGGAAGTGGCGCGGGTGCATGATCCCCTGGTGATCGCTGAGCGCTGGATCGACGGTGCCGAATACACCTGTGCCATCCTCGGGCGTGAGGCGCTGCCCATTATCCGGCTGGAGACGCCCCACGCCTTCTATGACTACGACGCCAAATACCGTGCGGACAGTACACGCTATCGCTGCCCCTGCGGTCTGCCCGAGCGCGACGAGCAGCGTTTTCGCCAACTGGCCTTGGAGGCCTTCGACACCGTCGGTGCCGGCGGCTGGGGTCGGGTCGACTTCATGGTCGACGCCGCTGGAAAGCCCTATTTGCTGGAGATCAACACCGTCCCCGGCATGACTGACCATAGCCTGGTGCCCATGGCCGCGCGCGCGGCCGGCCTCGACTTCCCGACGCTGGTCCTGCGCATCCTGGAGACGAGCCTCGATCGTGGCTGAACCGACTCACCAGGCCCTGCCGTTGGAGACGGCCCCGCCAGCGGCACCGGCGCCGCTGCCCCGGCGTAGCCGCCTGCGCGCCTTGAGCGGGGTGCTGTTGCTGCTGGCGATGGCCGGGGGTGTCTGGGCCTTTGGCTATTGGGAACCGCGGCTCCTGCCGGTGCGGACCATCGAGGTTCAGGGCGAGTTGCACCATCACTCCTCCGAATTGTTACGCGACACCCTGATCCAACGCCTGCAAGGCGGCTTTCTCACCGCCGACCTCCGGGATCTGAAGCAGGCCGCCGAGGGGCTGCCGTGGGTCGGCGGCGCCAGCATTCGTCGCGTTTGGCCCGATCGGCTCCAGGTGCGTGTCATCGAGCATCGCCCGGTGGCACGCTGGAAGGGCGACGGACTGGTCACCGCCGAGGGCGTCATCTTTCGTCCCAGCGGCCCGGTGCCGGCCGGCCTGCCGTTGCTCGACGGTGACGAATCGCGCGCCCGGGAACTGGTCGAGCGCTATCTAAAATGGCGCGACACCCTGATGTTGGCCGGCCAGCTCATCGACACGCTCGCTGTCGACTCCCGCGGCGCCTGGCGCCTGGACCTGGTCTCCAATACCCGGGTGGAGCTCGGTACCGCCGACATCGAGCGGCGGCTGACGCGCTTCATCGGCGCGGCCTCTCAATTAGAGGCCGCTGGCCGGGCCAAGGTGGTGGATCTGCGCTACAACAACGGTTTTGCAGTCAAATGGGCCGGCAATGCGGAGCCGGACCCGGTGCCTCCCTCCCAGGCGCGCCCGGACCGCAAGGTCCGCCATCAGGGACCGGTGCCAAAGGGCGCGAAGCGGCGGGCCGGGGCTCAGACCGAGGCCCAAGGCCAGCGCACTCCGGCACGTCAGCGGGCCACGCGAGCGCACCCGCGCACCACGCCGGGCAGTGCCCCGACGCCGAAAGCGCGGGTTGCGGCGCACCCGAGCGCCACCCCGGCCAAGGCGCGGACCCGTCAAAAACCGCCGCCGTCAGGGGCCCCAGTCGACGCGCGAGGGCCGGCCCGCGCACTGACCCAGGCGCTCCCGGCACGCCATTAGGCAACCACGGCACGAGTCAACATACACACACGCGGTGAAAAACGGAATGGCACGACGCAACGACAAAAATCTGCTGGTGGGCCTGGACATCGGCACCTCCAAGATCGCCTGCCTGGTGGGTGAGCTGAAGGACGATGACCAGATCGAGATCATCGGTATCGGCACCCACCCCTCCCGCGGACTCAAGAAGGGTGTGGTGGTTGACATCGAATCCACCGTCCTGTCCATCCAGCGCGCCGTGGAGGAGGCCGAGCTGATGGCTGGGTGTGAGATCCACTCGGTCCACGCCGGCATCGCGGGCAGTCACATCCGCAGCCTCAACTCCAACGGCAGCACCCCGATCAAAGACCACGAGGTCAGTCAGGCCGACGTTGACCGGGTGCTCGACACCGCCCGCGCCGTCGCCATCCCGGCCGATCAGCAGGTGCTGCATATCCTGCCCCAGGAATACATCATCGATGGCCAGGAGGGGATCCGCGAGCCCATCGGCATGTGCGGGGTGCGTCTGGAGGCGCGTGTCCACATGGTCACCGGCGCGGTCAGCGCGGCCCAGAATATCTTGAAGTGCATCCGCCGCTGCGGCCTGGAGGTCGACGACCTGGTGCTGGAGCAGCTCAGTGCCGCTTATTCGGTACTGGGCGAGGATGAGAAGGAGTTGGGCGTCTGCCTGGTCGACATCGGCGGGGGTACCACGGACATGGCGGTGTTTACCGACGGGGCAATCCGCCATACCGCCGTGATTCCAATCGCCGGCGATCAGGTCACGAACGATATCGCGGTGGCCCTGCGCACCCCGACCCAGCACGCCGAGCAGATCAAGATCCGGCACGCCTGTGCGCTTACCCAGCTGGCCGGGGGCGGCGATACCATTGAGGTCCCGAGTATCGGCGACCGCCCGCCGCGGCGCCTGTCGCGCCAGACGCTCGCGGAGGTGGTGGAGCCGCGCTACGAGGAGCTGCTCACCCTGCTGCGCAACGAATTGCGGCGCAGCGGCTTCGAGGACGTGGTCGCTGGCGGCGTCGTACTCACCGGCGGCAGCGCCAAGATGCAGGGCCTGATCGAGCTGGCCGAGGAGGTCTTCCACATGCCGGTGCGTCTGGGGGTGCCGCAGTATGTGATTGGCATGGCCGAGGTGATGCGCAATCCCGTCTACGCCACCGGCGTGGGGCTCTTGATCTATGCCCGCCAACATCGCTTCGCCAAACGCCCCGAACTCAACGCCGGGGGCGGGGTCAAGGGGGTGCTGGCGCGGATGCGCAGTTGGTTCCAGGGCAATTTCTGAGCGGCACGCAGCTGCTCAAGGTTTTTGGGGCCGCGGCCTGCGGCCCCGGGGTGCTGGCCGTGGCGGTCGGTGCCAGTCGGGGGGGCGGTCCTGCCGGGGGTGGGGCCGAATGGGGTTTCAGGTTTTTATGCGACAAACAGATTGGGGAGATAGAGCGATGTTCGAAATGATGGATACCCATAACCAATCCGCCGTTATCAAGGTAATCGGCGTCGGCGGTGGGGGCGGCAACGCGGTCAATCACATGGTCGAGTCCTCCATTGAGGGGGTGGACTTCATCTGTGCCAATACCGACGCGCAGGCCCTCAAGGCGTCACGCGTGAAGACCATCTTGCAACTCGGCTCGGGGATCACCAAGGGGCTTGGCGCCGGGGCCAACCCGGCGGTGGGCAAGCAGGCGGCGCTGGAGGATCGGGAGCGCATCGCCGAGGCCTTGTCCGGTGCCGACATGGTCTTCATCACCGTCGGCATGGGTGGCGGTACCGGCACCGGTGCCGCCCCGGTGGTCGCCGAGGTCTCCAAGGAGCTGGGGATTCTCACGGTCGCGGTGGTGACCAAGCCGTTCCCCTTTGAGGGGAGTAAGCGGCGGCGCATTGCCGAGGACGGCATTGCCGAGTTGGCCAAGCATGTGGATTCGCTGATCACCATCCCGAACGAGAAGCTGTTGGCGGTGCTCGGCAAGGATATGACCCTGCTCGGGGCCTTCAAATCCGCCAATGACATCCTGTTGAATGCCACCCGCGGCATCGCCGAATTGATTACCAGCCCTGGCCTGATCAATGTCGACTTTGCCGACGTGAAGACCGTGATGTCGGATATGGGGGTCGCCATGATGGGCACCGGCGCCGCCGTCGGCCCGGATCGGGCGCGGGAGGCCGCGGAGGCTGCCATCCGCTGTCCCCTGTTGGAAGACATCGACCTCGCCGGGGCCAAGGGTATCCTGGTCAACATCACGGCGGGCAATAACCTGACCATCGGCGAGTTCGACGAGGTCGGCAACACGGTTCGCGACTTTGCCGACGATGACGCGATCATGGTGATCGGCACCGCCATCGATGCAGAACTGGAGGACGAGTTGCGGGTCACCGTCGTGGCCACCGGCCTGGGCGCCCGTCGGATTTCGGTACGGCCCAATCGCGAAGAGGCGCCGCACGTGCGCCTGGTCGCCGCGGACGGTGAGGAGACCGGTCCCGATTATGGCGAGATCGAGCGGCGCCCGGCGATTTACCGCAAGGCGGCGACTGCCGGCGGCAACACCGCCGAGGCGGTGGAGCACGATCTGGACTATTTGGACATCCCCGCCTTCCTGCGCCGCCAGGCGGATTGAGCAGGCGATTCATAGGATTGGCGATTGAGGTTTGCCGATGCGTGGGGCCAGGGACGGCCCCGCGGTTCGCGTGGGGAGGTATCGGTTCGCCAAGAATCCGAACCAGCACGCGGCACTAGGGAAATCCCTTTAGGTATATTGTAAGCAAAAACAAACGACTCTCGGTATGTTGCACAGAGCTCTTGATAAAGTTTCGGGAAAACCCTAAGCTACCCCTCAAGCCCGAAATCGTTCGGGCCGAGGCGCGGTCTTAGCCGCGGTGTCGATGGTCGGCGCCGGGGTAGATCGCCGCGGTAGGGGTAGGGGACTAGGGAGCCCGCACGATGGTCAAGCAACGTACACTAAAGAACGTGATCCGTGCCACCGGCGTCGGTTTGCATACCGGCGAGAAGGTGTACCTCACGCTGCGCCCGGCGGCCCCCGATACCGGCATCGTCTTCCGGCGGGTGGATTTGGAGCAACCGGTCGAGATCCGCGCATGCCCACATAACGTGGGAGATACCAGGCTCTCGACCACCCTGGTCAATGGTGACGTGCGGGTCTCCACGGTTGAGCACCTGCTGTCCGCCTTCGCCGGTCTCGGCATCGATAACGCCTATGTGGACGTGAGTGCCCCGGAGGTGCCGATCATGGATGGCAGTGCCGGTCCCTTCGTGTTCCTGATTCAGTCCGCCGGGGTGGAAGAGCAGAATCGTGCCAAGCGCTTTATCCGGATCAAACGCCCGGTTGAGGTGCGCGATGGCGACAAATACGCCCGCTTTGAGCCCTACGACGGGTTCAGCGTGGAGTTCACGATCGATTTCGACCATCCGGCCTTCCACGACCGCACCAAGCGGGCTACCATGGACTTTTCCACCTCATCCTTCGTCAAGGAGGTGAGCCGCGCCCGGACCTTCGGCTTTCTGCGCGACATTGAGGCACTGCGCCAACAGGGGCTCGCCCAAGGCGGCAGCCTGGACAACGCGGTGGTGGTGGACGAGTTCCGGGTGCTGAACGAGGAGGGGTTGCGCTATGAGGACGAGTTCGTCAAGCACAAGATATTGGACGCGATCGGCGATCTCTATCTTTTGGGCCATACCCTGATCGGCGCCTTCAAAGGTCATAAGTCCGGGCATGCACTCAACAATCAGCTGTTGCGTGCCCTCATGGCCGAACAGACGGCCTGGGAGGAGGCGGTGTTCGAGGATGCCAGGCCGGGCCCCATCAGCTATGCGCAGCCCCTGTCGTTTGCTTGAGCGCACCGCTGAACCAGCCGTTTGCCTAGCAGGCTGTCGGACTTAGTGATGCAACCGATTGACTGCAAAGAGTTTCATCTTTTGCGCCAAAAAGTCGTTTTCCTGTTTAATCAATCGGTTACGCCATCAAGTCCGACAGGCTGCTAGGCGAACGGCTCGCCCAGGTCCCGCTCGCGGCGCCTGGCCGCCAGGCGGCGGAAGACCTCCGCAATCCCTGCGTCGGCCGTATACTGCGCCGCTGCCAGCAGATGTTCGCTCGCGGCAGGTGTCAATGGGTCCAGGCGCCGCGGCGTTTGACGGCGCGTGCCGAGATCCTGCGGGCGGGCGCGCAGTTTGACCGCCACGACCCCGGCGTCTGCCAGACCCCGGGCCAGGTCCGGGGCCGCATAGCGCAGTCGGGTCGCCCAGGCCGCCGAGTCCACCGTGACCGTCAGTTGACCGTCAGTGGCACTCGCCTGGATGCAATGGGGCCGTGCCGCGGGGGCCAGCAGTTCGCGAACCCGGGTCAGCAGACCATCCTCGCGTTGTTGTAATTCTAGGCAGTGCGCCACCGCGGGGCTGGCCATGAGAAGATCCCGCACATGAGCGGCCCGTGTGTGACTGGCCCGTTGTCTTGCCATAATTTGCGAGGTATTACCTTTGCCTGTAGAAAAAACAAACCGAGATCAAGCGCTCGGCGTACCTGATGAATCGCCTTGGCCGGCCGTCCGTAGTATAAACCAGACTCACAGTCGTCCTACTCACAGCCAGAGGTTATCAATGTACCACCTCGATCGTAGAAAGACCGTTCGCGGGCAGGCCGTTGTGGCATTTTCCGCGGTGTTCTCCTGTGCCGTCGCCGGGGCTGGGATCGGATTCTGGGTTGGTAAGCAGGCCGGTGTTGCCCAAACCAACGCATCGAACCCGATCCAGGGCCACGGCATGACGCAAAACCTTGCGACCATACCAGCGACGTCAGACCCTGCGCAGATCGAGGCCATCACCGCCAGTCTCGGTGATATGCAGGCGGAGCTGATGCGGGTCAATGCCCTGGGTGAGCGTGTCGCCGGCATGGCCGGGCTCGATCGGCAAGAGTTCGATTTCCGCAATCCCCCGCCTCAGGGTGGGCCCGAGGGTGGTCCGGCCCAAGACTACACCATCAGGGAGATCGCGAGCGAGTTGGGAAGCATGGTCAGCCTGCTCAAGGATCGCAAGCGTAAGCTGGAGATCCTTGAAGAGGCGATCCCAGGGAGGGAGCTCACTGCCAAATCCGTGCCCTCGGGTTGGCCGATTCGCACGGGATACATTAGCTCTAACTATGGGATGCGAGTGCATCCGATCCGGCATCGGGCCATCTTCCATCAAGGCGTCGACTTTGCCGCACCCTCGGGCAGTCCGGTGGTGGCGGTGGCCGATGGCGTGGTGGCCTTCAGCGGACGCCGCCATGGCTATGGCAATCTGATCGAGATCCGCCATGCCAACGGCTATAGTACCCGTTACGGCCATAACTCCTCGAACGCGGTCCATGAAGGGGAGCAAGTCCGCAAAGGCCAGGTGATTGGCGCGGTCGGGTCGACCGGGAGTGCCACCGGACCCCATGTCCACTTCGAGGTCCTGAAGGACGGCGAGCACGAGAACCCAATGCAGTTCACTGGCTCCCAGGCCCCGGGCGCGCTGTTCGCCGGTGGCCATTCCAGCGACCCGGGCAACCCCGGCTGATCGGGCCAAGCGCCGACCTCGCAGAGGTCGGCACTCGGTGGCCGTCAGCGGTGCTATCGAGGGCGCTGACACGCGCAGTGTCGAGGCTTCATTCCCAAGCGGAGCTTAAGGGAAAATAAGCAGTAAGGAAGGACGCCGATATGAGTCTCCCGACATCCCTGCTGACACAACTTGAAGGGCTCGATGCGCAGCAACTGCGCCGGCTCTTGGTCGAGCATCTGACTCGGCAGAAACTGGGCCTCTATTGGGAAGCGAATGCGATCGAGCGCGATGCGGCGCTCAATGCCAACCTGGTCTTTCCGCGCCTCGTGCCGGAGTGGTCGCGCTGGGCCGATGGCGCCGCGTCTTGCTCCAATCTGATTATCGAGGGCGACAATTTCGACGCGCTGCGTCTGTTGCTGGCCACCCACCGTGGCCGTATTCGCGTCATCTATATCGACCCCCCATACAATACCGGCAACAAAGACTGGGTCTACAACGACCGCTATGTGGGCGCCAACGACCGTTGGCGCCATTCCCAATGGCTGGAGTTCCTCTATCGTCGGCTGACGTTGGCGCGCGACCTGCTCGCACCCGATGGTGTCATCATGGTGTCGATCAACGATGAGAACCGCGCGCGCCTCGAATTGTTGATGGACGAAGTCCTGCCAGGGCGGCGGCTGGGTAGCCTGGTTTGGCGCACCAAAGACACTGGCAACGACCTATCCTACCGCTTCAGCCATGTGCATGAGCATGTGCTGGTCTATGCCAACCCCGGCTTCAAGTTCAACGGTCGGCAAACCGACCGCGGCAAGTTCCGCAATCCGGACCAGGACCCGCGCGGTGAATGGTCCCCGCAACCGCTGACGAAGGCCCATACCTTTATTGAGCGCGAAAACACCTACTATCCGATCCGGGACCCGGGGACTGGTTATTGGTATCCGTGCGACCCGAATCGCGTTTGGGCTTATGCGTCGGAAACGGAAATCATGCAGCGTTTCAACGGCGATGAAGACGCCAGCGCTGCCGCCCGACGGTCGCTGCGCAGTGACACGATCGAACAACTGATCGCCAAGTCGTTGATCTACTTTCCACCGTGCCGGCCAGAAGACGTGATGTGCTATGCCAGTCGCGAGGCATTGCTCGATGCCATTCGCGCCGGTCAAGGCCCGATGCTGCCGAAGAAAAAAACGCCCCTACTGCGTGAAGACCTGCCCGATCTCGACTTCTGGATCGGCAAACCGATCGCACCGGGGCGGCCATCGCGCAAAGAGCATTGGAGAGCCAGGCCGCAAGAGGATCGCTTGGCCCCGCTATGCAGTTGGATCGCGGGCATGAATGAAACCTTGCCGACGAGCGACGAAGACGATGCCGCCCAGTTGGAAATGCTGCGCAGTACACGTGGTGGCGTAGCGACCGAGGAGGTCAAGGCCATCCTTGGCAGCAAGGCATTTTCCTATCCTAAGCCATTGTCTCTGGTCAAAGGGTTGCTGCAGCAGGCCACGCGCCCCGGCGACCTGGTCCTCGATTTTTTCGCTGGCAGCGGTACCACTGGCCATGCGGTGTTGGAGTTGAATGCCGACGACGGCGGCGATCGGCGTTTCATCCTGTGCTCCAGTACCGAGGCCACCGCCAAGGAACCGGCTAAGAACCTATGCCGCGATGTCTGTGCCGAACGCCTGCGCCGGGTGCTACAGGGCTATGGCGGCAAGGCCGGGCTGGGCGGCGCCTTTGCCTATCTGCAACTCGACCGCATCGAGCTGGCGGATGTCGCGGGCGACGCCACCGCCGCCCATGCCGCGCAATTGCTGGCATTGCGCGAGCTCGGTGGGGCGATTCGCGCCGATGCCATCGACCCTCAGGTGTGCCAGATCGCCGGCGACGCCCGACTCGCGGTGCTGCTCTGCGCCACGGTCGATGACGCTGTCATCGCCAGGTTGGCCGCCTGGCCGGCCGAGCGCCTGGCGATCTATTCTGCGCGTCCCGATACGGTGCGCCAGTTGCTTGAGGAGCGCGGCATCCAGGTCAACAGCTATAGCCTGCTGGATGCGCTGCTGCGCGGGCAGACCACCTTGCGGACGCAGTAAATGACCAGCCTACCTGCACCCTCGATGAACGTATTGCTGACCACCGGTCAGGGCCGCACGCTGCAACCGGAAGAGTTTCAGTCCAGGTTGATCGCCGGTCTCACGCGCGCACTGCTGCGCGCTACCCGCCCGCCCTGTCTGCTGCGTGCGCCCACCGGTTCGGGCAAGACCTTCATGCTGGCGCGGGTGCTCGGCAATGTCAGCGCCGATAGCGAAATACTTTGATTCTGGTTCGTCCCTTTCGTCAACCTGGTGGCGCAAACGCTGGAGGCCCTGGTGACCAATGCGGTCGATCTGTCGCCGCAACTGCTGATCCATGGACGCAATCAGGAGCCGGCCGCGGGCCAGGTGACCATTTCCACCGTCCAGGCGGTGGCCAAGGCGCAGTGGCGTAACCGCGGCTATGATGCCGATAGCGACGATGACACCCGCACGTTGGCCGAGCTGGTGGCGCGCGCCCGCGCTAAGGGGCTGCGCATCGGGATGGTGGTCGATGAGGCGCACATTGCACTGGATAAGGCCACCGAGTTCGGCAAGTTCGCACAATGGCTGGCGCCGGATTATCTGACGATGGCGACCGCCACGCCTAGGGATCAGCGGCTACTCGATTTCCTCGCCAGCGCCGGCAAATCCGATTTTGAATCATTCACCGTCAGCCGCGACGATGTGGTGAAGGCGCGGCTGAACAAGAAATATATCGAGGCGGTGGTCTATGACCTGCGCCAGAGTGCGCAGGGCATTGCGGATCTCAAGCGCACCGTGCTGCGTCAGGCCTGGCAGCGGAACCAGCGATTGAAGGGCGAACTCGCGGCTGCCGGTATCGCACTGACACCGCTGCTGCTGGTCCAGGTGGCCAATGGCGATAAGGCGGTGGAAGAGGCCGAACATGATCTGATCCATCTCTGCAAGGTGCCGATCGGCGCGATCGGCAAGCATTCGGCCGATGCGCCGGACCCGGTGCTGATGGCGGCGATTGCCAATGATCCGAGTAAGGAGGTGCTGATCTTCAAGCAGTCGGCCGGTACTGGCTTCGACGCACCGCGCGCCTTCGTGTTGAGTTTCCGCTGCCAGGCAACGACGAACGACAGCCGGTCGAAGGTTCGCCGACGGTGTCGCCCCGCGGTGCCGGCGATCCCATCCAAGGCGATCTGTTTGCCGGCCAAGGCTCCGCGGCTGGCGACGACCTCGATACGGTGCTGCTCCCGCCGGCGAAAGGAGTGGCGAAGCGTCGGGCTGCCGATGCGCCGGCCAGTCGCAGTGAGCTGACATCGCTATTGCACGAACATGGCCTGCGGCTGTATCCGCGCAGCACCACGGCGATCAATCTGCCGCCCGCGCTCAAATGCGAACGACGACCGGAACTGCTCGGCATGGATGAGATTTCCCGTGGCGTGGCTGCGCGGCTGGAGATTTCGCCAAGACTCAGCGCCGATGCGATCAAGGTGGCGAAAAACCGCCTGCGCGAGATCGAACGCCATACCGAACTGACCACGCGGGCGAGCCGCGACGAAGAGGTACCGATCGTCACCGATCGCAATGCCCTGGCACGGGAGGCATTGCAGGCGCTGCGCACGCTGCCGCAGGTCGAGGATGCGGACCTGTTGGTGATCCTCGAGGTCCTCGCCATGCGCATGGTCCCGGCGCTGGAAGCGGTATTCGACGCGTTGGATGAGGCCCAGCGGCCAGATGAAAGCAGCCGGAAAAAACTGGCACGCGACTGCGCGCACTGGATTGCGAAACAGCGTACCGATACCCTGGCCGAGGCGATTCATGCCGCCATCGCGGAGAAGGCGGAAACGCTGGATGCAGGCCCTTTACCCGATGCGATGTTGTTCCCGGATGCCCTACCGCTGCGCAGCTCGCGCCATAATATCTATGGCTGCTTTCCGCCCAGCAGCGATGAACTGGCCGAGGTGGAGCAAACCCTGCTGCTGGATGACCGGGCGTGGTTGGCGGAGCACCGTTGGGCGCTGGCCGGCGCGGGTTTTTTGACTGGCCGATACGACGCCAGCAGCGTGCTCAACGGCGAAGAACGCGCCTTTGCGCAGGCGCTTGATCGCAGTCCCTTCGTGGCCTGGTGGCATCGTAATCCGGATCGCAAGAGCTATTCGGTTCGATTGGTGCGCGGTGAGCATCGTAATTTTTTCCATCCGGACTTTGTTGTCTGCCTGGAGCATTTTCCGGGCGATCGGCCGCTGATCCGCCTGATCGAAACCAAGGAGAACGTCAAGGATGCCGCGCGCAAGGCGAGGCATGTCCCGAGCTATTATGGCAAGGTGTTGTTTCTGACCAAGGATCAGCAGCGGCTGCGATGGGTCAGGGATGACGGGAGTTTGGGCTCCGAGGTCGATCTGGACGATCTGGGCGAGCTACGGGAATGGTTGCGCGCCAGCCGGCCGCAGGTCGGTTGATATCCGCCTTCGGCGCACCTTGGTGGGATGCATCGCCGGATTGGAGCGCGCTCCCGGCCCGACTTTCACCGTAAAGCCTCGTCCTCCAATTCGGCGTCGATCATAATCCCGGCCAGCGGCGTGCGTAGTCAGGGCTTCCAGCCCTGACGGTGTCAGGCCAAGATGGCCTGACTACGCACTCGGCGAGCCCAAGTGGCCGGAATCTTGATCAAGGCCTCCAATTCGCAAGCCCCGCGTAGGTCGGAAGCTATAGCCGATTCAGCGTATCGAGCGCATCAAGCAACTCCCCCGGTTCGGCGTCGTCGAGTCGGGCTAGCAGGTCGTGGGTTTGTGCCTCCAGTTCGCCCAGGTCGGTGTCGAGGATGATTTCCTTCACGGCAAGCAGGGCGCCCGGCTGGATGCTGAAGTGACGCAGCCCTAGCGCGAGCAGGAGCCGGGTGAAGCGCGGGTCCCCGGCCATTTCGCCGCACATGGCGACCGGGGTGGCGAGTGCATGACCGGCCTCGATGGTCATCTGTATCAGGCGCAGGATGGCGGGGTGGGTCGGGTCGAACAGATAGCTCACGGCCTCGTCGAGCCGGTCGATGGCGAGGCTGTATTGGATCAGGTCGTTGGTGCCGATGGAGAGAAAGTCCAGGCGTCGGGTCAGCGAGCGGGCGGCCAGTGCCGCGGCTGGTACTTCGACCATGGCCCCGACCGGCAGCGCGGGGTCGAAGGCCAGGCCCTCGCGGGTCAGCTCCTCCTTGAGTTGGGCGAGGAGGGCGAGGACCGCCTCGATCTCCTGGATGTTGGTGACCATGGGCAGCATGACCCGCACCGGCCCCAGGGCGCTGGCGCGCAGGATCGCCCGCAATTGGGGGCGGAACAGTCCAGGCTCTTTGAGGCACAGGCGGATGCCGCGCAGTCCCAGGGCCGGATTGCTGGCCCCCGTCCCCAGGTCCCCCAGGGCCTCGCTGCGCTTGTCCAGGCCGAGATCCAGGGTGCGGATGGTCAGCGGCAGGCCCGCCAGTGCCGTCACAATGGTGGCGTAGGTGGCCAGGTGTTCCTCCTCGTCCGGGAGGTCGTCCCGGTTCATATAGAGGAACTCGGTGCGGTACAGCCCGACGCCGGCCGCGCCGTTGAGGCGCGCGCTCGCGGCGTCTTCCGGCAACTCCAGGTTGGCCAGCAGGCCGATTGCGGTGCCGTCGCGGGTCGCCGTCGGGCGGTCCACCAGGGTGTGCAGGTGTTGCCGGCGCGCCTCGATCGCGTCGAGGCGTTCGCGATAATAGTCCAGGGTCGCGGCGTCCGGGTCCGCCAGTACGGTGCCAGTCTCGCCATCGACGATGAGGGGTTCGCCCTGACGCACATAGCGGGTAATGTTATGCACCCCGACCACTGCCGGGACGCCCAGGCTGCGCGCCAGGATGGCGGTGTGCGACACCGGGCCGCCATACTCGGTGACGAAGGCGGCGGCGCCCCGATGGCGCAGCACGATGGCGTCGGCCGGCATCAGGTCGCGGGCCACCACCACGCACCCCGCCAGGTCGCGGGCGTCGGGGTCGAACTGCAACTGGGCGCCCTGCAGGAAGCTCATGATCTGGTGGACGACGTGCTCCACGTCATCGCGGCGGGTGCGCAGATAGGGGTCATCCATCGCGTCGAAGACGCGCACCAGGGTGTCGCGCTGCATCTGCAACGCCCACTCGGCGCAGTAGAGTTGATCACGGATGATCTTGCGCACCTCGTCCACCAGGGCCACGTCCTCCAGCATCAGGAGATGGGCGTCGATGAATTCGGCGATATTGAGCGGGGTCGCGCGTGGGACCTGGGCGCGCACCAGCTTGAGCGCCCGCCGGGCCGCGGCCACGGCCTGATTGAGCCGGTTGAGCTCGCCCCCGACCTGGTCGGGGTGGATCGGGGTCGGGGTGGCGCTGGAGAGCCCGTGACCGGTCAGGTAGGCGGGGCCGATGGCGACCGACTGGCTCGCCGCCACCCCGATACCCTGGAATGCGATGGTCATTCGTCCTCCCCGAAGCGGTTGCTGATCAGTGCCGTGATCGCTGCCGCCGCGTCCTCCTCGTCCTCCCCGGTGGCGTCTACCACGATCCAGGTCCCGCGACTCGCGGCGAGCATCATGATGCCCATGATGCTCTTGGCGTTCACCCGCTGGCCGCGCCGCTCGACCTCGATCAGGCTGGCGAAGCGGGTCGCGCAGTTGACCAATTTGGCCGCCGCGCGGGCGTGTAGCCCGAGTTTGTTGACGATTTGGATTTCCAGATGAACCATTAGTCTTATTCCTGCCCGTCCGGTCCGGGACACTGTCGCACGCCCTCGCGGCCCCCCGCCAGGGCCTTGTCGGCCAGGGCTTCGAGGTCCAGCCCGGCATAATTGAGCGCGCGCAGCAGCATGGGTAGGTTGACCCCAGCCAGGACCCGGCGCCGGGGGTGGTTCGCGCACAGTGAGATGGCCAGATTGGCCGGGGTCGCGCCATAGATGTCGGTGAGGACCAAGAGCCCGTCACCCGTATCGAGCCGCTCGGCGAGCCGTTGTGCCTCGGCCAGCACCTGCTCGCCGGAGGCGTCGTTCTCCACCTCCAGCGACCCGGTGCGGGTGGGGCAGGTGCCAAAGATCTCGGTTGCGACCCGCAACAGGTCGCTACCCAGGGGGCGGTGGGTGATCAGCAGTAGCCCGACGCTCATGGCAGTTCCCGGTGCCGGACCATCACCTTATGGCCCATCTGCTCGAAGTGCTCGCGCAGGGCCTCCACCAGATAGACCGAGCGGTGCTGGCCGCCGGTGCAGCCGACTGCGATGGTGAGATAGAAGCGGCCATCGGTCTCGAACAGCGGCACCCAGCGGTCGAAATAGGCGGCGATGTCCGCGCGCATGGCGATGACGTCAGGGCTCGCCTCCAGGAACTCGATCACCGCTGCGTCGCGTCCGGTCAGTGGCTTGAGCGCCGGTTGCCAGTGGGGGTTGGGCAGGCAGCGCACGTCGAACAGGAAGTCGACGTCCTGTGGCACGCCATGCTTGAAGCCGAAGGACTGGAGCAGGATCGAGGCCTTGGGCGAGGCATCGCCGGCCAGGCGTACCCGCACCAGGTCCCGCAGTTCATGGACATTGGTGAGCGTGCTGTCGATCAGGATGTCCGCGACCTGGCGAATCGGCTCAAGCAATTGGCGCTCCAGCGCGATTGCCTCGGCGAGCGAGCGCTCCTGGCGGGTCAGCGGGTGGCGGCGGCGGGTCTCGCTGAAGCGGCGGATCAGGGTGTCGGTGTGGGCGTCGAGGAAGACCACCTGGCAATGCACGCCGCGCGCCTGAGCGGCGGCAATCAGGTCGGGCAGATTTTTCAGCTCTTCGGGGTTGCTGCGGGCGTCCACCCCCACGGCGGTGTTGCTGAAGACCTCATCCACCGCATCCTTGAGCCCCAAGGCCAGGTCTTTGAGTAGAAAGAGCGGCAGGTTGTCGATGCTGTAGAACCCTAGGTCTTCCAGGGTGTGCAGTGCGACGCTCTTGCCCGAACCGGAGAGTCCGCTGACGATAACCAGTCGCATAGTAAAGTCTCATGGTGAGGTCCGCGGGTAGATAGACATGGTCGGCGCGGGGTTTCAGCGATTGTTCGGTCCCGCGGGCGGGCCCTTCGGTGGGTCCGGGCGGTCGTTGCTCAGTGCGCGCGCCTGGCGGTCGATGAAGTCCACCCCCGCATCATAGCCCCGTATCCGCAGGATTTGGTGGCGTACCGCCGCCTCGACAATGATGG
Source organism: uncultured Thiodictyon sp. (assembly GCF_903946935.1). Taxonomy (GTDB): domain Bacteria; phylum Pseudomonadota; class Gammaproteobacteria; order Chromatiales; family Chromatiaceae; genus Thiodictyon. Next base: position 8,452 of record NZ_CAJAXH010000083.1, on the reverse strand, counting down.
AGAGGTTGCGCCCTGGGGCCACCGGCATGGTGATCCGTGGTACGGCCACCCCTAAGATGGTGCTGGCGGACAGGCTGCCGGCGAGTCGGTCGATGCGGTCCAGCTGGGTCAGGTCAAGCGGCTTCAAGTCTATTATTAGATTTAATGTCTTGCGGCGGAGCACTGCCCCCTCCCCGAACATGGCGCGGATATTGAGGATGCCTAAGCCCCGCACCTCCAAGAAGTCGAGCAGTGCATCCGGGCAGCTCCCCTCCAGTTTTTCCGGGGCGACGCGGGCGAACTGGGGCGCGTCATCGGCGATCAGGCGGTGTCCGCGACTGATCAGGTCGAGCGCCAATTCGCTCTTGCCGACCGCCGGGTCCCCGGCCAGCAGGACCCCCATCCCCAAGACCTCGATAAAGACCCCGTGGATGGTCTTGCGTTCCGCCAGGGCATGGGTCAGGTAGTAGCGCAGTTGATTGATCAGTTCGTCGTCGCAAACGGGGGAACCGATCAAGGGGGTATCGGTGCGTTCGGCCCAGTCCCAAAAGGCCGCCGCCGGCTCGATGCCGTCGGAGAAGATCACCGCCGTGGGACGATCGGTGAAGAGTTTCTTGATCGTTTCCGCGAAGGCGGTAGCACCCAGCCCTGCCAGGTAGGCCACTTCGGCGCGGCCGATGACCTGGAGTCGATTCGGGTGGATACAGTTGAGCGACCCGACCAGGGCCTGGCCCGCGAGGATCGGGTCGTCCATGCGCACGGGCCGCCGGTCGCTGGGTTCAGGGGTTAGCCAGCGCAGGCGGGTGCGGTGCCCGGTCTGCCGGATCAGGGACTGGAGGCTATCGGCCATGGTGGGTCCGTCTGCTGCGGTGTCGCGCGCTAGGCGACGCCAAAGAGGTTCAGGATCGCCGCGGCGTTATCCGCCTGGCGCAGCCGCCGCCGCAGCTCGGGGTCGTTGAAGCGGCCAGCCAATTCGGCCAAGAGTTGCAGGTGTTCCTCGGTGGCGGTTTCGGGTACCAGCAGCGCAAAGGCCAAGTCGACCGGCTCGCCGTCGGCCGCATCATAATCCACCCCCTGCGTGAGTGAGACGAACGCCCCCAGGGATTGGGGTATGGCTTTGATACGGGCATGGGGCAGGGCGATCCCGTGCCCGAGTCCGGTGCTGCCCAGCCGCTCGCGTTCCAAGAGCCGCTCAAAGACCGCGTCCGGCTCCAGCCCTGGATGGTCGGTGGCCAGGAGGCGTGCCAGCGTCTCAAGCAGACGCTTCTTGCTCGCGATCTCAAGGCCGCGGGCGATGCGGCCCGCATTGATGAAGTCGGGGGGTAACATCGGCTACCGCTCCCGGCCATGGGGGCGACACCGGGCCGCCGGGCTGGCGCAACGACCTGAGTCGCGAAAGTGGGTGCGGGTCATGTCGGCTGATTCCTCTTGGTCGTGCAGGCCGCACGCGCTCGTCACTGTGGGCAGCGATCGTTGGCGGCGATCGCCCGGGGTGACAACCAAGGACACCGCGAACGGCTCAGTCCGCGGTGTCGATCCGGTTGTGACCCCAGCCGTTGGCGGGTTCGCGCCTATTCGGGCTCGCTGGTGCTCTTGGCGATGCCGGCCGCCGTCGGACGGTGGCTGGACTTCTTCTCCTTGTGGCGCAGAATCTGTCGGTCAAGCTTGTCGATCAGGGTGTCGATGGCGGCATACATGTCCTCATGCACCGAGTCGGCAAACAGTTTGTTGCCGTTCACGTTCATCGTCGCCTCGGCCTTCTTGGACAACTTTTCCACGCTCAGTATGACGTGGGCGTTGATGACGTGGTCGAAATGGCGAGCGAGTCGCTCGAACTTGGTATCGACGTACGCCTTGAGGGCTTCGGTCACGTCGATATGGTGACCCGTCAGGTTGATTTGCATAGTTCGGTCTGCTCCTGTGGTTTCAAACCGCCTGTCAAGCCAGGCGTTTGCGTTCGTTCGAGGGTGGGATACCCATCGCCTCGCGGTATTTCGCGACCGTGCGTCGCGCAACATTGATGCCCTGATCGGCCAGTTCCTCGGCGATCCGGCTGTCACTCAATGGTGTACGGGTCGGCTCGCCGGCGATCATCCGGCGGATCAGGGCGCGGATGGCCGTGGATGAACACTCGCCCCCGGCCGCCGTGTTCACATGGGACGAGAAAAAAAACTTGAACTCGAAGGTCCCCCGTGGGGTATGCATGTATTTCTGCGTGGTGACCCGCGACACGGTGGACTCATGCAGGTCGAGTGCCTCTGAAATATCGCGCAGAATTAGTGGTTTCATCGCCTCTTCCCCGCGTTCGAGGAAGTCCTGTTGCAGTTCCACGATCTTGGCCGCAACCCGCAGGACAGTATCGTTTCGGCTAACCAAGCTCTTGATAAACCAGCGTGCTTCTTGCAGGTGGCTCTTCAATGCGATGCTGTCCGCACTCTGGTCGCTGCGCCGGATCAGCCGCGCATAGTCGGCGTTCACTCGCAGTTTAGGCGTTGTTTCGGGATTCAGCTCCACCTGCCAGACGCCGGCGGTGCGCCGCACGAAGATATCGGGCACAACGTACTCCGCGGGGGTGTCTGCGATCAAGGTCCCGGGCCTGGGATTGAGGTGTTGGATGACCGCCAGGGCGGTGCGGATGGCCTCCTCGGGCTGGGCCAGCAGGCGCACCAGGGCCGCCACGTCCTTACGCGGCAGGTGCTCGAAGCCCTGCTCGCAGATCGCGATGGCCAGGTCCCGTTGTGGGGCGGTTGCCAACTCCGGCAACTGGCGCAGTTGCAGCAACAGGCATTCGCGCAGGTCGCGTGCGCCCACCCCCGCGGGGTCGAAGGACTGGACCCGGTGGATGACGGCGGTGACCTCCTCGGGTGTGAGGTGTGGGTCGTCCAGCGTGGTTACCAGGTCCTCGCAGTTGGTGCGCAGATAGCCGTCGCCGTCGATGGCGTCGATCACCACCAGGGCGATGGCCTCGTCCCGCGCGCTGAGACGGGCCAGATTGAGCTGCCAGATCAGGTGGTCGTGGAGGGTCTCCGGGCGGCTGCGCTGCGCGAAGGGGTCGAAATCCGCGTCGTCGCCGCCCTGGCCGCCACTCGGTAGCGTGTTCTCGTAGACGTCGTCCCACTGGGTGTCCACCGGCAGCTCGTCCGGCATCTCACTGGACTCGCCCTGGACCTCTCGCTCGATCGTCTGCTCCTGGAGCGTGGCGGTCGGCTCGGGCGTGGCGTCCTGCACCAGCCGGGTGTCGGCCGCGTCGGCGGCCTGGAAGCGATCGGCCTCGTCGCCCTCCTCGAGCATGAAATTGCTATCCAGCACCTCTTGGATCTCCTGTTGGAGTTCCAGGCTGGAGAGTTGCAGCAGCTTGATGGCCTGCTGCAGCTGGGGCGTCATCGAGAGATGCTGGCCGAGTCGAAGCTGGATGGACTGCTTCATTGAGGGGGCTGCGCCTGGTGTGGATCGGTCGGGGCTAGCAAATTGAGTGCCTGATTTGATTCTAGCCTATCCGGGCGCCGTGGCGGAATGGATTCGGGCCCAACACCGTGCATGCGTCTCACATCGAGAAGTCGGTGCCGAGGTAGACCTCGCGCACCTGCTGGTCGGCGAGCAGCTCGGCCGGGGTGCCGGCGGCGATCACTGTCCCGCCGCTGATGATATAGCCGCGGTCACAGATGTCGAGGGTCTCACGCACGTTATGGTCGGTAATCAGGACGCCGATGTTACGCTCGCGCAGGTGCGAGACGATGGCCTTGATGTCGCCGACCGCGATCGGGTCGACCCCGGCGAAGGGTTCATCGAGCAACATCACCACCGGGTCGACGGCCAGCGCCCGGGCGATCTCCAGGCGGCGGCGCTCGCCGCCGGACAAGTTCAACGCCTGGGACGCCGCGACATGGGCGATCCCCAGTTCTTGGAGCAGTTGTTCGCAGCGCTCGCGTTGTTGGTCGGGATCGAGATCGCGGCGGGTCTCCAGGATCGCCCGGATGTTGTCGCGCGCCGAGAGTTTGCGGAACACCGACGCCTCCTGCGCCAGATAGCTCAAGCCCGCCCGCGCCCGGGCGTGCATCGGCAATTGCGTGAGGTCGCGGCCGTTGAGTTCGATCCGACCATGATCGCTCGGGATCAGCCCGACGATAAGATAAAAGCAGGTGGTCTTGCCGGCGCCGTTCGGCCCGAGCAGCCCGACCACCTCGCCGGCGTTGACCTCCACGCTCACGTCCCGCAGCACCTCGCGGCTGCGGTAGCGCTTGCGCAGATGGGTGGCGCGCAGTGTGCTCATGGGCCCTTCTTGGTCGCTGGCGGGGGCGTCTTGGGGGGCGCTGGCGCCGCGGCCTTCGGTTGGCCGTTCTTCTGTTCCCCTGGTGTGAACACGATCTTCGCCCGGCTGGTGCCGCCGGCTTGCATCCGGTTGTTGGCCCGATCCCAGACGATGCGCTCGCTGGCCACCCGGTCGGTGCCTTGAATCACTAAGGCCTCACCGGTCAACACCAGTTCGTCCCGGTCGGCGTCGTAATCCATGCGCTTGGCAAAGGCCAGCATCTCCTCGTGCTTGTCGCCGTCCATCAATTGCTGGTACGAAGCCGGCTCGCCGCGGGCGATGATGTACTTGATGCTGTGGTCTTTACGGTGGTGGACCGTCACCTGATTGGCCAACAGGCGCGTGGTCCCCTGGTCCACCTGGACCTGACCCAAATAGAGGCTGGTGCCCTGCGCCTCGTCGACCTCGACCTTGTCGGCCTCGATCAGCATGGGTTGTTGGCTGTCGCTTTGCAGCGCCGCGGCGCCCAGCGCGGTCAGGCCCAGCGCCAAGCCGAGCCCCAGATTCAGGCCGAGTTCGACCAGCAAGGTTAGGGCGGCGGTCGTCGGCCGGGCGCTCATCGGGTGGTCTCCGGGGAATGCCCCGCCGCCGGTGGCGTTGGGGCGATCAAGATGTGGGCCCGCCCGGGAAATTCGGCCCGGGACGGGTGGGCATACCACAGGCGCATGCCGGGGGCGGTGAGCCAATCGCGGTCGCTCGTGAGGCGCACCGGCTGGTCGCCCTGGGCATATTCACGTTTGGGCCAGACGCGCATTTCGCTGCTGGTGAGCCGGAAGGAGCGGGACGTGGCGGTGCCGACCCGGTCCACCTTGACGTGCTCGAGCAGATGTATCTCCTCGTTGTGGTTCAACAAGAACCCCAGTTGCGCGCTGATCTCCCAGGGCGGGCCGCCGTCGCGGTCGAACAGGGTCAGTCGCGGCAGGTCGAGTTCGCCCAGGTCCTCCTCGACATACTCGCGCAGTTGCCGCGCGGCCAGGCGCCGCGCCGGCCGTCCGGTGGCGTCGGTCTCGACGGCGGTGAAGTCCGAGACGATGTATTTGGGGGTGCGCTCACGTACCCGCTGGGCCGGTTGCTCGATCATGTTATGCAGCACCCACCAGGTCAGGGTTGCCAGCACCGCGAAGAGGATCGCCAGCCGGCCCTGTCGTGTCGTCCACACGGTTCGTCACCTCGCTGCTCATCCTCGGGGACCTGCTCGGGAGCCGGGTCTACAAGTAGCGGTCGATCATGGGGTCCAGGGTACACTGGGCCGCCATGATCAACTCGCACAGTTCCCGGGCCGCGCCCCGGCCGCCGGGGGCGGCGGTACACCAATGGGCGTGCCGACGCACCACCGGGTGGGCGTCCGCCACGGCGATCGCCAGGCCCACGCGGCGCATGATCGGCAGATCGATGACATCGTCGCCCAGGTAGGCGATGTCCGCATCCGTCAGTCCCAGGGTCTGTTTCAGTTCCTCGTAGGCCGGCAGCTTCTCGCGCTGCCCCTGGTAAACATGGGCGACCCCCAGGTCCTGCATCCGCGTCTGCACGGCCTCCGAGCGGCGCCCTGAGATGACCGCCAGCGGTACGCCGGTCTCCTGCAACATCACCATGCCGTGACCGTCGCGTGCATTGAATACCTTGAATTCCTGCCCGTGATCGCCGAGATAGAGGCGTCCGTCGGTCAACACCCCGTCAACGTCGAAGATGACCAGGCGCACCCGGGCGGCGCGTTCGAGAATGTCTTGCATCAGCCGTTAACCTTAAGTCCGGTGTCTAACATGGCGCGTGTGGCGCATCCGTTATACCACCCCGGAGCGTAGCAGATCGTGCATATTCAAGGCACCGATCGGCCGGCCCTCGGTGTCGATCACCAATAACCCGTTGATCGAGCGCGACTCCATCAGCCCCAAGGCCTCGGCCGCCAGCATCTGCGGGGCGACGGTGATCCCGGCGCGGGTCATCACCGTGTCGATTGCGGTGTGGTGGACATCGACCCCGTGGTCGAGTGCGCGGCGCAGGTCGCCGTCGGTGAAGACCCCGACGAGCCGCCCCTGCCCATCGACCACCGCACTCATCCCCAGCCCCTTGTGCGACATCTCCTCCAGGGTCGCCATCAGCGTGCTGCCCAGGGGGACCTGCGGTATCCGGTCGCCGCGGTGCATGATATCCCCGACGTGCAGCAGCAGGCGTCGGCCCAGGGCGCCCGCCGGATGCGAGCGGGCAAAGTCCGCGGCGGTGAAGCCGCGGCTCTCCAGCAGCGCGATCGCCAGGGCGTCGCCCATAACCAGTGTGGCCGTGGTGCTGGAGGTCGGCGCCAGACCGAGCGGACAGGCCTCGCGCGCGACGCTAACGTCCAGGTTGATGTCGGCCTCCCGGGCCAGGGTCGAGTCGGGGCGCCCGGTCATGGTAATCAAGGGCACGCCCAGGCGCTTGATGATCGGCAGGATGGTCAGCAACTCCGCCGTCTCCCCGGAGTTGGACAGGGCCAGGACCGCGTCCCTGGGGGTGATCATCCCCAGGTCGCCGTGGCTCGCCTCCCCGGGGTGGACGAAAAAGGCCGGGCTGCCGGTGCTGGCCAAGGTGGCGGCAATCTTGCCGCCGATGTGCCCGGACTTGCCCATGCCCAGCACCACGATGCGCCCTTCACACGCCAGCAGGTATCGGCACGCCTCCACGAAGGCGGCATCGATGCGCTCGCTCAAGGCGGCGACGGCCGCGGCCTCGGTCGCGATCACGGCGCGGCCCAGGTCACGGATGCGCGTCTCCTGGCCGGCGGCCAGAGCGTGCTTGCGGGTGCCGAGTCGGCGGGGTTCGGTCATCTGAAAATTCTCGCTCGACGGGGTGGTCGGTGGGCGCCAGCTTAGGCCCGGCGCAACCTTACACCAAGAGCCGGGTGAAATCTTGCTTGGACGTGGTGGCTGACCCGGCGTGCCGGCGCGATCATCAGCCCCGGTGCGCCAATTGTGCCCTCGTCACCGGGGCGGCAGGCCCTCTACTTAGCCGGTGGCGATCTCAATGGCGGCGCTTGGATCGATCGATATGGAAGCTTTTCGAGGGATCGACGCCATCGTAGACCGAGAAGCGCGAGAACATGACCTCCATCGAGCCGTCCAGTGCGCCGAGCGCGCAGAGCCCCATATCCAAATCGCGGAAATAAAAGACCATGCCCAACCGGTTGCCCAACGCGAAGGCGCCATGGGCAAGCGCGAAATCCTTGAGCCATAGCGCGGCCATCATCTGTGCCGGACCCGCGGACTGGATCGCCAACCGCTCTTGCAGGATTCCGAGTACCCCCCGAAACCGCTGTTCGATGGTTTTGTCCTTCAGCGGCTTGCCTTTCGCCCGGAAGGCCGGATCCGGCACCAGGTCGTCGAGAAAATAATTCATGATGACTGAAAAATCCTCGGCATTGACGAGCAGGGTCTTCAGTTGCTCGATCTTGTCCGCTAGACGGGTTGGCATGGTCATCAATAGGGTCTCCGGAGACGACAGGGACGGTATAGGCGGTCTCATTCGAGAAGGGAAATGGGGGACGTACCGCGGGAACACCCTTTGGAAAATCTTGGGAAATTAGTGGAACCATTGAGGCAGACCAGGGGTTTTCGGTTGCCCAAGATACCACGGCGCTAATCGGGGACGGCGGTCATCGGGGACCGACCACGAAGCGTCGGAAAGACGCTCTATCCCAACGCCGGACCCGAGGCCTTCCGAGTGCTCGCCGCGAGTTTGGCGCCTTGGCGTGAGCAACTGCCGGATTGAGGATGAATCGCCGCCGCCCGCACCGCTGCGCGACCGGGTAGGGTCCGCTGTGCGGACCGAAGCCCCGCGCGAACCCAACCGGCGAAGGTCCGCGCAGCGGACCCTAGTGTGCCCGGCATGGGCAGGTACTTGTTACCTGAAAGGAGGTAACCGCATCGAGTGACAAGAAGCGTAGCGAAACCCAAGGTGGAAGCCGCGAGGCCAGGCTGAAAGAAGGGCTACGCGGCGACACGACCGTAGGAACACGAACAGGCAGCGAGGCCGGGTGCGGGCGATGAGCGTGCTAGCAGCCTGTCGGACTTAGCCACCGTCACCACCGCCTGAGGCCGTTGGATGGCTTTTTTTGGCAAAAAAAGAGGCGATTTTCGGCTAAAAACGCAGTTTTCCTCGGTTATCCCCTTACTGCGGACGTAATACGGCCAT
>NZ_CAJAXH010000082.1 GCF_903946935.1 uncultured Thiodictyon sp. | reverse complement strand
GCTAGGATACCTGGCAGGCGACTCGATGCTGTCTTCATTCATATTGAAACCCGGAATAAGATCGCATTTTCGTATGGATTCCGGAGATTCTACAATTTTTTTGCTATAAAATCAATAATTTAGTTTCTAGACAGGCTCTCAAAGGCGAAGGCCATGCGAATCCCACACCGGGCCATGACGACCTTGCTCACGCAGTCGGTAAAGCTCCATTGTTTGTCGGCAAACCGGCGATAAACATCCCAGGCGGCGAAGACCTCGTTCCGCGTCACCCAGTGGAGTTCCGCGATCTCCTCATCGAGCAGGGCCTCGCCCAAGCGCAAGGCCCGCTGCCCTTCGCCCCGCATCCGCAGCAAGGTCAATAACTCGTCGACCACCCAATCGGTCGTGATCAGCGGCTCGCGGTTCTCCGTAAGCCACGCAGAGGCTGCCAGGTGGTCCGCATCGTTGGCCACGAAGGCAGCAAACCAGGCACCGGTCTCAACGAAGATCATCGCCCAGCCCCATAGATCACAGCGTCATGGTCGCGGTTGGAACGGCCGTCCCCAGGGTTGCCGATAGGCAGCCCTGCCAGCTCGGCCCGGAGCCGATCAAGGTTCGCCCGTCTGTCCGGGGGCTCGCTCAGGTCATCGCCGCGCTGGAGCGAACGGGCGAGGACCTCAATGAGGTGGAGCTTTTCGCGACGGCCGAGTTGGTCCATCGCGCGTTCAATCTCTTGGGTCTGTGGGCGCATGGCGTATCTCCCATGTCAGTGTCTCACGGATTGACGGAGCAGGGTTGAGGAAGGAATCCGAGCATTGGGAGTCATTATCGCATTTCGCCGAATGATCCACGCACTGCAACAACAACCGACTCCTCCGCACACTCGGGCGCACGACTCACCCGCCGATCCGCCCGCCACGCCTGCCATTTCACCCGGGCGCGCGCGAGCCAGGTGAGACGCCGAGCGCGGGCAATCCGTGCGCTCTCCAGGAACATGCCGCGGGCCGGGTCGGTCGGGGGCAGCCGTTCGATCGACTCAAAGCCGGCCGCGGCCAGGATCCCCCGCAGGCTGGACGCGGTATACAGCACCAGATGCCGGGGCGTTTCCAGGCCGCGCCAGGCGGGACCGAAGCGCACTCGCCCCAACGCATCCAGATTCGGGGTGGCGATCCAGAGCCGGCCGCCGGGTTTCAGGAGGGCGTAGCAGCGGGCCAGGGCCGCGCCCGGGTCATGCAGGTGCTCGATGACGTGATTCAGGGTGATGGCGTCGAAGTGCTGGTCCGGAAAGGGCGCGGTCAGCAGGTCCGGCACCACCGACAGGCCCAGTTCCGCGGCCCGCGCCGCGGACTGCGCATCCGGCTCCACGCCCCAGACCGCCCAGCCCCCGGCGCGCATCAGGTCCAGCCAGGCACCGTTGCCACAGCCGACATCGAGCAACCGTTCGCCCGCGCGAGCCGCCGGCAGCGAGCGGACCACCCGGTCCGCGCGCCGCTGCTGTATTGGGGGCAAATGCACTGGTCCAGTGAGGGCGGGCGCCAGTGCGTATCCCCAGCGCTGGTTCAGATAGGCATTGCGGCGCGCGAGCCGCCGCGTACGCGCGGCCGAGACGCGGCCCGGGGTGAGTGCTGCCTCTTGGGTGTAATAGCCAGCGTAGGCCAGACCGATGGTCGCGCGATCCGGCCGCGGGTCGAGATAACCCGCCCCACAGGCCGTGCAGCGCCAGAGCGTCCAGGTACCGGGGCCGATCCCGAAGACCAGGTCCCGCAGGTCGGCGAGCAGCGGTTCCCGGCCGGCGTGATCGCACACCGGGCATGCCCCGAGCGCCTCGAGACCGTGGCTGGGCCAGGCCGCAGGGGCCGTATCAATGGCGTCGATTCGATCCAAGCGCATCACCCTGTAGGAGCGGCCCCCGGCCGCGACAAGCCCCCGCACTGCTCTGCGGCCACAGTGATGAGAAAGGCCGCCACATTCGCAGGAAGCCCCTTCATCCGGGGTCTGCCGCCGCACCCGCTCCCACCTTCTTCAACAGCACGATAATCTCGTTCAGTCGCTCCCCCTCCTGTTTAAGCCAAGCGAGTTCCTTATCCTTCTGCGCGAGCATCAAGCGCGCCTTATCGAGTTCATGGGCGCACTGAGATTCACTCAAGAGGATGGTATGCGCCAGGTTGCTCTGCCCGCAATTCTCCGGAAAATTGAATACCGTCTTTTCGCTGGTATTCAGCAATTCGCTTACGTCCACGCCGATGACATCCGCAATCTGCTTCAGCTTGTCCAGTTTGATATCCGACTCGCCGCGTTCGATCTTGGCATAGGTATTGACGGCCCACCCGAGCCTCTCGGCTAAGTCCTCCTGCGTCCAACTCTTACACAGCCGCATCGTCTTCAACTTTTCGTGAATTTGCATGACATCCTCCCAAACGCTACAGAGATCGCCATTTTCTGGTCTGTAATCTCCCCAAGGTTTCAAGTAAATTAACCACAACTTGACGGAGATTGCAAGGGCAACCACGTACCAACCCGGCGACCAGCCCTTGCGCGACCGCCAGCAGCGACATTGAGGGCCGGGCAGCACAAGCCTGTTTTTTAGAGACTTGCTGACCATGGACAGCTTCAGGCATAAGCATCGGCCAGCCGCCGCTTGCCCCCGGAGTGTTCGCTGTACGTTTACGTCGGACTTCGGTACTGAGTTATGACCGACCAAGCCGACGCCCCCAGCGGTTGCCCCAATGATGTGGCGAAGACATCGAAATCGAGGACATCTATGAATCGTTCTACGCTTTGGCTTCTCTCTGCGGCGATAATAACCAGCATCGGCCTATCTGCTGGATGCACATCTATTACAACACCGAGCAAACCATACTACATACAAGATAGTACGACGCATTGTAAAGTATGGAATCCTCACCCGGTGCAAAATGAAACAATTTCTTGGAGTGGCGGCTGCAACGCTTCAGGTATAGCTGAGGGCTCAGGGACTCTTCAATGGTACGAAAATGGAAAACCAGGCCAAAAATTTATTGGCGAGGTGAAGAATGGCCAATATCATTATGGCGAGTCAATTCTCAGCGACGGAGAAACATATAAAGGGGGATTTCTTGACGGTAAGAGACACGGCCAGGGCGTCGCAAGCTGGCCAAGAGATAATAGCGACGAGAAAGGTGGCTGGAAAAAATATTCAGGAAATTTTAGAAACGGCTCCAAAGAGGGTTACGGCGAGGCGGTAACTTGGAATGGGGATACATATAAAGGCACGTGGAGCAATGACAAGAGAACTGGACAAACAGCACGGGAGAAAGGAACCGCGAAAAGATCAGCGAGCGAAATCGCAGCCAAACCAAGACAAGAGCGGAAACGCAACGATGTCTTCAGAACAGAGAAATATCCTAACGGGATAACCCCAGTAGATGTCATCAGGTCACTTGTATCCCCCGGATCCATACTCAGTCTTTTTTAGATTGGGGGCAGTACCAGGCATTGGGCGGCGGCAACAGCGGACAAAAACCACAACCGCGGAGCAAATTCACCATCGACACGTGAATCACGCGGAATCTGACACACCTTGACCTCGTCAATAACAAATGATCTGAGCAAATAAAAGAAAAAATATGAGAAATATTAAAACCATTGGCGTAAAGACATCACCAAGAACATTGCCTACTAAACCCTGACTAAAGAGAGTAACCATCCCCCGGCAAAGCCGGGGGCTTTCATTCGTGAGCCGCTCGAAGCGGCTACGGGGTCGCTAACGCGGCCCCGCGGTTCTTGGGCCGCCTAAAGGCGGCGACTCAGCCCCAGAGGTTGAGCTGTTCGAGGC
>NZ_CAJAXH010000081.1 GCF_903946935.1 uncultured Thiodictyon sp. | reverse complement strand
CGAAACGCTGTTCGCGCAGGTGCTCCAGCGCATGCCGTTGCCTCCGTCACCAGCGCGCCGACGGCCCCGTCCGCCCAAGTCGTCCGCGCTCCTGCTGGTGGCGGCGTAACCGGGGGTGGCCGGAACGATGATCAAGGCCCCCAGTTCTACGAGGTCTGTTCCCGCGCCCTGCTGGAGGAGTGGGACCAGACCCAGAGCCGCGACCGCGCCAACCAGTTCGACCGCCCGCACAAGGAGATCCTGCTCGCCGCGCTGGCCTACGCCCACATCACCGGCGAGGACCCGGCGCGGGATATCGACGAGGACTGGGCCCTGGCGCTGCTCGCCGCCGAGATGGAGCGCGCCCTGGGGCTGGAGCGCGCCGGCAACCACAAGCTACTGGAGGAACTGGTCCAGAACGCCGGCCTCCTGGTGCGGCTGCCGCCCAACGGCCTGCGCTTCCCGCACCAGACCTTTTTGGAGTTCTTCGCCGCCGCGCACCTGCTCGCCGCCGCGGACCTGGACGGGATGCTCGCGCTCTATGGTAAGGACCCGGGACGCTGGCGGGAGGTCCTGCTGCTCTATAGCGGCCTCTGCACCCAGCCGACGGCGGTCTCACGCATTCTTGCGACCCTGCTCGACCGGGGCGAGCTCGGGCTCGCACTTACCGCCCTCACCGAGGCCCGGGTGGTGGACCCGGCCACCGCCGGGCTGGTACTGGACGCCGCCGGACGCGACCTCGCGGCCGAGCCGGAGCCCCAGGTCATCGCGAGCCTGGGCTATCTGGCCGCCAATCCGCTCACCACCTATGGGACCCGCGCCGGGGGCCTGCTGCACGACTTGCTGCGCGAGCGGGGCGCCGACCTGCCGGCACCGCTCCTGCAAGAACTGCTGCTTGCCGCCCTGCGCCGGCCGAGCCCGGAGCTGACCGGCTTTCTCATCGACAACCTGGAGCGGCTGGACCTGGGCCGCATCCTGCCGGCCATGGCCGAGGACGCCCTGCTGGTCAGCACCGCCGTCCTGCGCCAGACCGAGACCCCGCTCGCCAAACGTTGCGAATGGATCGACGGGCTGCGCCGCGCCCAGGCGGTGGGGGTGCTGTTCGATCTGGAGGGGCGGCCCTGGCTGGAGCCAGAGCTTGAACAGGCGGTTGCGGTGGCGCTGGCCCGCTGCTCAACGCTGGACGAGTTTTGGAGCCTTGTCGACAGAACGGGCGAGACACCGGATCGGGGGGCGGACGCGCGTCCGGAGGATACCGCTGTCCTGGCTCGCTGGGGTTGGCCGTATCAACCGCCAGCGACCGAGCGGGGGCGGTTCCTCTGCTGCAGGCTTGCGCGGCACCTGAGTCGGGAGCTTTCGGAAGAGGGCCTGGCGGGGGTTCACCCGCGGATAGAGGTGCTGGCCTGCGCGCTCGCAGTGGCCGATGGTGGTGGGAGCGGCTGGTACTGGGAGCCGGCAAAGGTGATCGCTAACGGGACTGCAGGGGCACTGCGAGCGATCTGGCGGCGGGCGGCGGGCGCGCGATGGGCGCGATGGGTCGAGACGGACGAGGATATCTCTCTAAAGATTAGCCTGAAAGACTTTCATGGTCAGGGGTGGCAGGCCCCCCTTCCATGGCCGTTAGCCGCGACGGGCTGGCGGGAGCGGGGGTCTTCTGGCTCTCACGCTCCAGCGCTCGCCCCCGGACTCAGCAGAAGTCCCGCGAGCGGGTGACGAGCCCGCCCAGCAGGGCCGAGTAGTCCAGCAGGCGCCGGGCGATCAGGTGGGTCACACCCGCCTCCCGCTGGACCTCACCATAGACACCCAGCAACCGTGACCCCAAGAGCACTGAGCGTTGACGTTCGGCGAGTTGCTTCCAGACCACCAGATTGACCTGCCCCGTCTCGTCCTCCAGGGTGACGAAGGTTACCCCGTTGGCGGCGCCCGGACGCTGACGGTTGATCACCAGACCGGCGGTCGCGATCCGCGCCCCCGGCGGCACCTCGCCCACCTCCAGTGCAGTGAGCAGGCGCCACTCGTTGAGGCGCGGGCGCAGCAGGGCCAGCGGGTGGCGGCGCAGACTCAGCCCCAGGGCGGCGTAGTCGGCGACGATCTCCGCCCGTTCGGTGGGGACGGGCAGCGGGGACGCGGCGGCGGGGTCGGCCGGGGGCGGGAGCGCCAATTCACCCTGGACGGGCTGCGGCGCACGGCGCAGACCGACCGACCCCAAAACTGACCAGGCCGCCCGATGTCGATGACCCGCCAGGGGCGCCAGGGCATCCGCATGGGCCAGGGCCTTGAGGTCGGCCCGCTCCAGCGCGGCGCGGGCCATCAGGTCATTGAGGTCCGACCAGGGCGCCGCCCCCCGCGCCGCCACCAGCCGCTCGGCACCTGCGCGGGACAGGCCCTTCACCAGACGCAGGCCCAACCGCAGCGTCGGGGTTTCCAGAGCACCCTCCGGAGCCCCAACCTGAGACGAAGAATGCTCACGCCAAGGCGCCAAGGCGCCAAGTTTTTCCGATGTGTGATCGGCAGCGGACGAGACATCCGGCGCAGGCGTTGGGAAGTTCCCCAACACCGTTGTTTGACTTGGCGTCTTGGCGTCTTGGCGTGAGCCAATGGGCTCCAGGGTGCAGTCCCACTCGCTCGCGGTCACGTCCACCGGGCGCACGTCCACCCCTTGGCGCCGGGCCTCGCGGACCAACTGCGCCGGGGCATAAAACCCCATGGGTTGGCTGTTCAAGAGGGCCGCAAAGAAGGCGGCCGGCTCGTGGTGCTTGAGCCAGGCGGACACATAGACCAGGAGTGCGAAGCTCGCGGCATGTGACTCGGGGAAGCCGTATTCGCCGAAGCCCAGGATCTGGTGGTAGATCTGTTCGGCAAATTCGCGGGTATAGCCGCGCTCCAGCATGCCGCCCAGGAGCCGCCCACGCAGCGCCGTGAGACCGCCGCGCCGACGCCAGGCGGCCATGGAGCGGCGCACCTGATCCGCCTCGCCCGGCGAGAACCCGGCCGCCACCGTTGCCACCTTGATCACCTGCTCCTGGAAGATCGGCACCCCCAGCGTCCGCCCCAGGACCTCCTGGAGCGCCGCGGAGGGATAGCTCACCGGCTCCAACCCCTGCCGGCGGCGCAGATACGGATGGACCATATCGCCCTGGATGGGACCGGGGCGCACGATGGCCACCTCGATCACCAGGTCATAGAAACAGGCGGGCTTCAGGCGCGGCAGCATCGCCATCTGAGCGCGCGACTCGATCTGGAAGACCCCGGTGGTCTCGGCGCGCTGGATCATGCGGTAGACGTCCGGGTCCTCCGCCGGGATGTCGGCGACGGTGAGACGGGTCCCGCGCACGCCATTGATCAGGTCCAGGGCGCGGTGAATGGCCGAGAGCATCCCCAGGGCCAGGCAGTCGACCTTGAGCAGGCCCAGTGTATCCAGGTCGTCCTTGTCCCACTGGATCACCGTGCGCCCCGCCATCGCCGCGTTTTCCACCGGCACCAGACGCGACAGCGCCCCGCGGGAGATCACGAAGCCGCCGACGTGCTGGGACAGGTGGCGCGGACAACCCAGGATCGCCTGCACGAGGCGCAGGGTCTTGCCGACCAGCGGGTTATCGGGGTCGAGCCCGACCTCGCGCAGCCGCTGCGGGGGCAGCGCCGCGCCATCCCACCAATTGAGATTGCGCGCCAGCCGGTCGAGCTGGTCTGGGTCCATCCCCAGCGCCTTGCCGACATCGCGCACCGCGCCCCGGGGCCGATAGGTGACCACCGCGGCGGCCAGCGCGGCCCGTTCGCGCCCGTATTTGCTGTAGATGTACTGAATCACCTCCTCCCGGCGCTGGTGCTCGAAGTCCACGTCGATATCTGGCGGCTCACCCCGCTCCCGGGAGATGAAGCGCTCGAACAGCATGTCCATCCGCGCCGGGTCGACCTCGGTGATTCCCAGGCAATAGCAGACCGCCGAGTTGGCCGCGGAGCCCCTGCCCTGACAGAGGATGCCGCGGGCGCGGGCGAAGCGGACGATATCGTGTACGGTGAGAAAATAGGGCTCATAGGTCAGTTCAGCGATCAGCGCCAGCTCGTGCTCGATCTGGTCCCGCACCCGGGGCGGACAACCGGCCGGCCAGCGGGCGACGATCCCTTCCTCGGTGAGACGTCGCAGATAGGCCGCGGGGGACTGACCCGGCGGGACCAGTTCGTCCGGATACTCATAGCGCAGTTCGGCGAGCGAAAAGTGGCAGGCCCCCGCCAGCACCAGGGTTTCGGCCAACAGGTCGGGCGGGTAGAACCGGGCGAGATCGGCGCGGGTGCGCAGGTGATGCTCCCGATTCTGGGCCAGGGCGGCGCCCACCTGATCCACCCGCACCCCGAGCCGGATGGCGGTCAGGACATCCAACAGTGCCCGCCGGCCCGGGGTGTGCATCGCCACCTCGCCGCCGGCGGTAAGCCGCAGCCCCAGGTCCGCACCCAGCCCACGCAGGCGCGCGAGCCAGTCCAGGTCGGCACCGCGGCGCTGCTGCACGACGCCGATCCACAGCCGGCCCGGACACCGATCGTTCAGCCAGGCGCCCTGCGCCCGCAGCGTGGCCGCATCGGCCAGTGGGTCCGGCAGCCAGAGCGTGAGACAGCCCGGCAGACCGTCGGCCAGGTCCGCCGGCAGCAGCCGGTCCTGGCCCTTGGGCGCACGCCGCCGCGCCACCGTGATCAGGTGCGAGAGGTTGCCGTAGCCCGCCCGGTCCATCGCCAGGGCCACCAGGCGGGGGCCGGACTCCACCTGGAGTTCCGCCCCGACGATCAGCTTGAGCCCCAGGGTGCGCGCCTGCGCGTGGGCGCGCACCACCCCCGCCAGCGAACAGCGATCGGTCAGCGCCAGCGCACGATAGCCCAAGGCATGGGCGCGCCGCACCAGTTCCTCCGGGTGGGATGCCCCCTGGAGAAAGGAGAAATTGGAACGGCAGAAGAGTTCGGCGTAGGCCGGGGTCGCCATGGCGCTGGTCGGGTGGATGACTGTCGATAAACACAGTATCCACCAATCCGCTGCCGCGTGCAGCCCCCGGCGTCCGGGCCGGGCACCCTACCCGGCAGCGCGCGCGGCATCAACAAAAAATATTCACCATGGCTTTATCGGCTGGGCTGGGCGACACTAAGCCCCTATATCAAGGTTTCGTTAACGCGTAGCTCGGCAAGTCCCGGCTGCAGACTACGCCGACCGACGCCCGCCACGCCGTGCCCTCAGGCCCGCCGTGGCAGGCCAACCATTCAAGCCGGGCAAATCGAACAACAAATGACTACAACAAGGAGCCAAGCCATGTCCAAGGGCCAAAGCCTGCAAGACCCCTTCCTCAACGCCCTGCGCAAGGAGCGCATCCCGGTCTCGATCTTCCTGGTCAACGGCATCAAGCTGCAAGGCCAGATCGAGTCCTTCGACCAGTTCGTCGTGCTGCTCAAGAGCAACGTGAGCCAGATGATCTACAAGCACGCGATCTCCACCGTGGTCCCAGCCCGCCAGGTCAGGCTGCCGGCCGCCGGTGACGAGGAACTCGAAGAGCCAGGTAACGCCTAGTGCTTGCCGACCACCGCACTTATGCGGCCGACCGGCCGCCGACCCGGCGTGCTCGCGCGCGCCAAACCCTTTGATTGACCGACCCGATTCAGGCGAACGCGCGATCCTGGTCCAGCTCGACCTGGGTGGCACCGCCGAGCCCGACGAGCGCGAGGAGTTCGCGCTGCTGGCCACCTCGGCCGGCGCCGCGGTGGTCGGGACCCTGGCGGGCACGCGCAAGGTGCCCGACGCGCGGCTCTTTATCGGCAGCGGCAAGGCGCAGGAGCTCAAGGACCTGGCGGCTGCCACCGGGGCCGAGCTCGCGGTCTTCAACCATCCGCTCTCCCCGGCCCAGGAGCGCAACCTGGAGCGCCTGCTCCAATGCCGGGTGGTCGACCGCACCGGCCTGATCCTCGACATCTTCGCCCAACGGGCGCGCTCGTTCGAGGGCAAGCTCCAGGTGGAGTTGGCCCAGTTACGTCACCTGTCGACCCGGCTGGTGCGCGGCTGGACCCATCTGGAGCGCCAGAAGGGCGGCATCGGCCTGCGCGGTCCGGGCGAGACCCAGCTCGAGACCGATCGGCGCCTCCTGGCCAAACGGATCGCCCAGCTCAATCAACGGCTCGATCAGATCCAGACGCAGCGCGCCCAGGGCCGACGCGCCCGCGACAAGGCGGAACTGCCGGTGGTCTCACTGGTCGGTTACACCAACGCCGGCAAGTCCACCCTGTTCAATCGGCTGACCGAGGCCGGGGTGTTCGAGGCCGATCAGCTCTTTGCCACCCTGGACCCGACCCTGCGCCGGCTCACCCTGCCGGATGGCGGCCGGGCGCTGCTGGCCGACACCGTCGGCTTCGTCAGCCGGCTCCCCCATGAGCTGGTGGCCGCCTTCCGCGCCACCCTGGAGGAGACCCGCAACGCCGCCCTGCTGCTGCATGTGGTGGACGGCTCCGCACCCCACCACGCACGCCTGATCAAGGATGTGGAGACGGTGCTGGAGGAGATCGGGAGCCTGGACCTGCCGCGTCTGGAGGTCTGGAACAAGCTTGACCTGTTGGCGGACGCGGCCCCGCGGCTGGAGCGGGATGCGGACGGGCGGCCGGTGCGGGTCTGGGTGTCCGCCCGCTCCGGGGCCGGTATCGACCTGCTGTTGACCGCCGTGGCCGAGCTGACCGGGGGCGCGCGCACGCTCCATGAGCTGCACCTCGGCCCGGCCGACGGGCGCCTGCGCGCCTGGGTCTTCGCCCATGCCAATGTGCTGGCCGATGAACCGGACGACCAAGGGGGTGCGCGACTCCAGATCCTGATCGGCCCGACCGACCTGCAGCGCCTGTTGGCACAGGCGCCGGAACTGCTGGGCCCGCCGGGCCGCGCCCCCGAGGGTCCAGCATGACCCGGAGCCGGCACCCTGAGCGCGGCGGGATTTGCGCCGCGGCGGCGCCCTGCCTACAATCGCCCATTGGGTCCTACGGCAACGCCTTGTTCCATCGTCGTTGGGGCATGGTTGATTCGGCCGGCATCCGTCGGCATTTACACCGAGCGGGGTTGAGCGATCCCGCCGCAGCGTACCGGGCGATCCGGTGCGCGGTGTGCGCTCTATTCATGGCCTCGGTTCGGCGTACGCGTCGATCGACGCATTCATCAGTGACGCTGAAGTACGAAAGACGGAGTACCTATGGCCTGGAATGAGCCAGGTGGCGGCAACAAAGACCCCTGGAGTGGCAAGAACGGCGGCGACCAAGGCCCGCCCGACCTCGATGAGGTCGTACGCAAGCTCCAGGAAAAGCTCGGTGGCCTGTTCGGCGGGAACAAACCCGGCGGCCCGACCGGCGGCGGGGGGTTGAACCTCCCCGGCGCGAGCTTGGGCGCGCGCGGTGTCGGACTCGTCATCGCCGTATTGGTCCTGATCTGGCTCGCCACCGGAATCTATATCGTCGGGCCGGCGGAACGCGGTGTGGTCTTGCGTTTCGGCAAGTATCTCGACACCACCGACCCGGGCCCGCATTGGATCATCCCCTTTCCCATCGAGACGGTGGAAAAAGTCAATGTGGACGAGGTATCGACGTTCAGCCACGAGGCGGCCATGCTGACCAAGGACGAGAACATTGTCGACGTGGAGTTGACGATCCAGTCGCTGATCCAAGACCCGGCGCAATACCTGTTTCAGGACCAAAACCCGGGACGCTCGCTCAAGGACGCCACCGAGACCGTGGTGCGCAAGACCATCGGCGGCAGCAAGCTTGACTTCATCCTCACTGACGGACGCGAGTCCATCGAGACGACCATCATCGGGCGCGTGCAGGAACTGATGGACCTTTACAAGACCGGGCTCAAGGTCACCTCGGTCAACATGCAACCGGCCAAGCCGCCGGAGCAGGTCAAGGAGGCCTTCGACGACGCCATCAAGGCGCGTGAGGACAAGCAGCGCTCGGAGAACCAAGCCGAGGCCTATTCCAATCAGATCCTGCCCCAGGCACGTGGTGAAGCGGCCCGTATTACCGCCGACGCCAAGGCCTACCGGGACAAGGTGATCGCTGAATCTCAGGGTGAGGCGGCGCGCTTCACATCGGTGCTCACGGCCTACCAGAAGGCCCCCGGGGTGACGCGGGAGCGCCTGTATCTGGACACCATGGAGCAGGTGTTCAGCGGCACCAATAAGGTGCTGCTCGACGTCAAAAAGGGCGGCAACAGTCTACTGTACCTGCCGCTCGATCAACTGATGAAGCAGCGCCAGGACGCGGCGAGTACCGCGGTATCCCCGCCGCCCACGGTCGCGGCAGAACCGGACCTCCGGGTGGCCGCGCCGCGCCCCGTCGAGCGTGATCGGAGGGCCCGTTGATGGATAGATACAAGATGTTTCTGCCGGCGGTCCTGGCCGCGGCGGTGCTGCTGCTGTGGTCGTCCACCTTCATCGTCAATGAGTGGCAGACGGCCATCAAACTGCGGCTCGGTGAGATTATCGGCACCGACTACCCGCCCGGGCTCCACTTCAAGGTCCCGCTGCTCAACGACATCAAGCTGTTTGATCGGCGTATTCAGACCCTGGACTCGTCCCCCCAGCGCTACCTCACGGTGGAGCAGAAGGCGGTCATCGTGGACTCCTACGTGAAGTGGCGGATCGCCGACCCGGCGCAGTATTTCCGCTCCACCGGCGGGAGCGCCAGCCGAACCTCCCGGCTATTGTCGGAGCGGATCAGCGGCAGCCTGCGCGAGGAATTCGGCCGCCGCACCATTCAGGAGGTGGTGTCCGAGGACCGCGCGGAGATGATGTCCGACCTGACCAAGAAGGCCGACCTCCAGGGCAACGCCTTGGGTGTGGAGGTGATCGACGTGCGGATCAAGAAGATCGACCTGCCGCCTGAGGTCAGCGAGTCGGTCTACATGCGGATGCGCGCCGAGCGTGAGCGGGTAGCCAGCGACCTGCGGGCCAAGGGCAAGGAGGCCGGCGAGCGCATACGCGCCGACGCCGATCGCCAGCGCACCGTGACCCTGGCCGATGCCTACAAGGAGTCGGAGGAGACGCGCGGTGAGGGTGACGCCAAGGCCACCGACATCTATGCCGCCGCCTACAGCGCCGACCCGGACTTCTATGCCTTTTATCGCAGCCTGAACGCCTACCGCGGCGCCTTCGGCCCCGGCGGGGACATGATGGTATTGCAGCCCGAATCCGAGTTCTTCCGCTTCTTCCGTAACCAGGGCGGCACGGCCGCCGCCGTGAACCAAGAGGTGTCCAAATGATGAGAAAATCGGTATCGACGCTCGCCATCTGCGGCCTGTTACTGATTGGCCTGCCCCCGGCGGTGGGTGCCGAGGAGGCCAGCGCTGCGGCGCCGGCCGCCAACGGGGCCATTTCACGCATGACGGGTGACGAACTGGCCGCGATCCTTAAAGAGGAAGGATACGTCGCCAAGGTAGAAAAGCCGTCGGTCGTGACGATGAAGATCGAAGGTTACAAGACGCTGCTCCTGATCGCCGACGATAATGAAAGCATGCAGGCCTATGCCGCGTTCAAGTCCGATAAGGCCACACTGCACCGGATCAATGAATGGAACAAGACCAAGCGCTATTCGCGCGCCTACATCGACAAGGATGGCGACCCGGTCATAGAGCTCGATCTGGACCTGGTAGGCGGCGTGCAGAAAGAGCGCATCGCCGACTTCATCCGTACTGTCGTGATATCGGTGCCAGCGTTTGCGAAAGAGTTCTTGAACGCCGATTAATCGGCCTTGATCATGGTTCGGGCCAGCGGCCACCTTCTGGAGTCCAAGGCTTCAGCCTTGGTCCTGTCCATCCAAGGCTAACGCCTTGGACTCCAGCCCCGGGGTGACCGTAACGACGATCAAAGCCGATTATTCCGACCGCGACCCTAGACCAGCAGGGTCGCCAATTCATCCGGCAGGTAGGGCCGGCCGCGGGCATTGAGTGCGGTGCCAATGATCCGCGCATCCAGCACGGGCTTGTCATCCGGCAACCGCACGATGCCCTGCAAGAAGGCGAAACGCAGCCGCGATTCGCGCACAAAGTTCAACCCGACACAGAACCGGTCCCCGCTGGTCAGCGGGAGCCGGTAGTCGAGTTCGGCGCGCACCACCACCAGATTGATACCGGCGCGGGTGTACTCGGCAAAGTCAATGCCGATGGACTTGAGATACAGATGGCGGACATGCTCCAGATAGTTCTGGTAGACGCCATTGTTGACGATCCCCTGGATGTCGCACTCGTAATCGCGCACGGCCATCTCATGGGTAAAGGAATAGGTATCCACGGGGTAGCTCCCGAATCAGTGTTGAGATAATCAGACAGTTGAAAGCCCCTCACCCCCGTCGGGGAGAGGGGAACGTGCAGCGACTCAGCCCTTGCCACCCGTCTTGGTGCCAAACAGCGAACCCATGACCCCGCGCACCAATTGGCGACCGATCTGGGAACCCAGGCTGCGGGCGGCGCTGGTCGCGAAGGCCTCCAGCGTGGTTTGACGCCCGCGCGAGCGGCCGCCGCTCCCGAGCGCCCCGCCCAGCACCTCGCGCCAACCGCCGCCGCCCGGCGCGGCCCCAGCCACCTCGGTGGCGCGTTGCGCCAGTTGCTCATAGGCGGACACCCGGTCGATGCCGACGTCATAGACACCCTTGACCAATGAGCGGTCCATGACCGCCTGGCGCTCCGCGGCCGTCACCGGGCCCAGCCGACTCCCCGGCGGGGCCACCGTCACCCGTTGCACGATCCCCGGGACGCCCTGTCCGTCGAGCGTCGAGACCAGGGCCTCACCAACCCCCAGGGCCGTGATCGCCGCCTGCGTGTCCAGGTCCGGGTTCGGGCGGAAGGTCTGGGCCGCCGCCCGCACCGCCTGCTGGTCCTTGGGCGTGAAGGCGCGCAGCGCGTGCTGCACGCGGTTGCCGAGTTGGCCCAGCACCGTCTCCGGCACGTCGAGCGGGCTCTGGGTGACAAAATAGACCCCGACCCCCTTGGAGCGAATCAGTCGCACCACCTGCTCGATCTTATTCAGCAGGACCTTCGGGGCATCGTTGAAGAGCAGGTGCGCCTCATCGAAAAAGAAGACCAGCTTCGGCCGGTCCACATCGCCCACCTCCGGCAGGGTCTCGAACAACTCCGCCAGCAGCCATAGCAGAAAGGTGGAGTAAACGGCCGGCGTCTGGACCAGCCGGTCGGCCGCCAGGATGTTGATATAGCCGTGCCCCTGCTCATCGGTCTGCATCAGGTCAGCCAGGTTCAGGGCCGGCTCACCGAACAGCGCCTGCGCCCCCTGCTGCTCCAAGGCCAGCAGGCGGCGCAGGATGGCCCCCACGCTGGCCTTGGAGACATTGCCGTAGCGGGTCTGGAGCGTCTCCGCCGCATCCGCCGCGTGGGTCAGCAACGAGCGCAGGTCCTTGAGATCCAGGAGCAGCCAGCCGTTCTCATCCGCCAGTTGGAAGACGATGTTGAGCACACCCTCCTGGACCTCATTGAGCCCCAGGAGCCGGCCCAGCAACAGCGGACCCAGCTCACTGATGGTGGTGCGCACCGGATGACCCTGCTGCCCCTGGATGTCCCAGAACATCACCGGATTGGCGGCATAGCGAAAGCCTTCGGACTGTTCCAGCCCCAGTTGCGCGACCCGCTGCGCCACCGCCGGGTTGTCCCCGCCCGCCTGGCTGATCCCGGCCAGATCGCCCTTCACATCCGCCAGAAAGACCGGCACCCCGGCGCGACTGAACTGCTCCGCCAGGCGTTGCAGCGTCACGGTCTTACCGGTACCGGTCGCACCGGCAATCAGGCCATGGCGATTGGCCATACGCAGGCCGATCGACACCGGCGCTTGGCCGGTGCCGACGAGAACGGAATCGATCATACTGGTACTCCTGCGGCTGGCATCGTGAAGGCTGCAAGTGTATACCGAGCGGGCGACCAAACCGAACCGGTACGACCGACGCGGTTGGAATGACCGACCCGCGACCTGACTTTGCGTAATTACCCACCGACCCTGCGGGCGCCTCCCGCCCATGGAGACCCACCATGTTCCACCGCCAAACCCTGACCCTGTTCGCCGCCCTGCTCCTCACCGCCGGACTCGCCGCGGCCGGCCCGATCCTGACCCCGCCCCAGGCCTACGACCAGGCCAAGGCCGGCACCGTCACCCTGATCGATGTGCGCACCCCCGCCGAATGGCGCGACACCGGCGTGCCCGCGGGCGCCGTCGCCATCGACATGCAAGACCCCAAGGGTCCCGACGGCTTCGCCGAGGCGGTCCTCGCCCAGGTCCACGGCGACCATGCCGCCCCCATCGCGGTCATCTGTCGCAGCGGCAACCGCTCCACCCGGGTGCAAGAGGCCCTGGAGTCCCGCGGCTTCACCAACGTAGCCAACGTCAAGGAGGGCGTGTCCGGCGGGGCCAACGGCCCCGGCTGGCTCAAGCGCGAGCTGCCGGTGACGGCGTGCAAGAACTGCTGATTGGTGATCCGCCCTTGTCCGGAACGACGATCGCAGGCAGCACACACATGCTCGTCCGATGTCGGAACGAGCCGGCGACCAAACCTTGGCAGCGGGCGGTTGCGGCACAGGTTGAAATTGCAGCCAGAGGCGTCGTACTTACAGCGAAAGCCGTCGCAATTACGCGCCCCTCCCCGCGTTGTGTGATTTTAGCAAGCTATTGCTCTTTATGACATATTTTGCATCGTCAAACGGCAGTGCGACAGACCGCCCAGAATCGTGCTTGCCGGTTGCAAGTACGACGAGATCTCTTGTAACTGCGACGAGATCTTCTGTAACTACGACGAGATCTTCTGTAAGTGCGACCTGAACTCGTGCAAGTACGATAGAATCTGACGTAAGCACG
Source organism: uncultured Thiodictyon sp. (assembly GCF_903946935.1). Classification (GTDB taxonomy): domain Bacteria; phylum Pseudomonadota; class Gammaproteobacteria; order Chromatiales; family Chromatiaceae; genus Thiodictyon. The sequence continues at coordinate 45,608 of NZ_CAJAXH010000081.1, read as the reverse complement.
AAGAAAACTGGCGCCAATACGGCGTGAGCTGACGTAAATCCTGCCTGACCTGACGCAAACAGGTCGCACGCGCCTGTAAGAGCCGCTCGCCACGACCCAAACCGGGCGCTGCCAGGCAACCGCGGCCACCATGCAGATAAATCTCCCAGGGCCTCTTGAAAGTGCGATTATCGCGCCCATAGCTGCCCGTGGATGCGGATCGATACCGCATCGGATCAATGCCCTATGACTTTAGATGGAGGGTCTTGCATCATGTTTAGCCAGCGTTATTTTCCACACACCGAAGCCGAACTGATCGCGTGGCTGAAGAACTATATCGTCGCCTTGGTGAAATATGCCGCTTTCATTGGCATCGGCGCCGAGGAGCTCGCCGCCACCCAGGCGGACATCGCCTATCTCCTCTGGGTCTTGGAAGCCTGGTACCCCGCTGTCCGCCAGGATGGGGAGGACTCACCCGGCTACAAGAAGCTCATGACCATCGGCGAGGGGTTGGACCCGACCCCGCCGCCGACCCCCCGGATTTATCCGGCGCCGCCGCCGGCAGTCGCGCCCGGCATCTTGAATCGGATCACCAGGCAGATTCAGCGGCTCAAACTCCACACCGGATATACCGAGGGCATGGGCCGCGACCTGGGTATCCTCCCGATCGCCGAGCCGGTCGAGCACCCGGTGCCGGAATTCACCCTCAGCACTGAGCCAGGCGCCAAGAATACACGGGTATGCATCGAGACGACCAAGTATGGACATGATGCAGTCTTCGTCGAGTGCCGCATCAATGCCGGTCCTTGGTCGCCACTGGGCCACTTCAGCAAGAAAACCATCCATGATGAGCGCGAGCTGACCACCCCTGGTCTGCCGGAGAGCCGCGAATATCGTCTGCGCTGGTGGCATAAGGACGAACCCGTTGGCGACTGGAGCCCGGCCCAGACCATACTGGTCGGGGCTTGACGGTTTGGCGACGCGGTTCCGGAAAACATGGCTCCCGGAACCGCAGCGCAGGGCTTGAGGACGCGGATCGGCCTTGGTCATCGTTCCAATCAGCCGGTTCGTCCACAACCGGACGGCGAGGCCTACCGTGAAAGTCGCGCCGGGAGCGCGCTCCACTTCTCCCCCCCCCATCATGGGGGAGGGCGGGGTGGGGGAGCGGCCGGCGCCCGCAACTTTCATCTGACTGGGTGGCGCGGGCGCCATGGCCGTACCGTGAAAGTCGCGCTCGGACCCCGTGGGAGCGGCTTGCAGCCGCGACGAAATCTCGCAGGTTACCGTAGCGTCGCATCGCGGCCAGAGGCCGCTCCCACGGCGACTTTCCTTTCTTGGGGTGCGCGGGCGCCATCGCCGTTAGCCGATGGCGGTTCCCGACCTATTGTCGGCTGGGTAGAGCGCAGCGAAACCCAGCAATCGACGCCTGGTCCAGTGATCAGCCTTCGGGCGGCATCCCTGTAAAGGCAGCAACATAGGTCGTGGCAAGGAGGGATGCCAATGTCTGTTTCTTCCCAAGTTGCTCGCGCCAGACGTCACAGCGCTTCGACAGAAACTCCAATTTCTTCATAATGGCTTGCTGCTCATCCAGCGGTGGAATGGGCAGGGGAAAGCTTCGCAATTGCGTCATATTGATCGACGCCAGGTTGGTCGTCTGCTTTGATGCACCAGCAAAGTAGTCGCGACCAACGCCAGAGTTCAGGACGAGCTCCACCCATTCATTCAATAGCGATTGGGCAGGGATACGCGCCTTGAAGATGTGGTTCTGGTGCAGACAATTCTCAACCCCGCCACGCCAAATTGCTGTACGTCCAACCTTGTCCCAGTCACCGCCCTCGGTGATCAGCAAGTCACCATCTTTGACGAGGTACTTTTCCAGTTCTTCACGGGCAATCTGAATCTCCTTCATTTCATTGAGATTGAAAAATCCGCGCTGCACGTTAGCGACTGCCAGATAGGGGCAGGTCACGACCTCCCGCCCACGAAGATTGCGTCCCTTGGTCACTCCGCCGATCACGATCGCCACCTCGTCAAAGGGGGCCAGCGCCCAGTGTCCCGGATAGGTGACATCCGTTTCGACGGTGGCGATGATCTTCTGTCGCCGCATCAGGCCGGATTCGACATATTGAGCACGCAACTGACTACAAGCTGCAACAATCTCGTCAAGGTCCGGTGAATCTTGTGACGGTAAGGAAAGCAGTCCACGCACCGCCATATTCTTAAGCTCGGCGATGAACTGATCGACATCCTCGGCGGCTTGAAACAAGTGCCTGAAATTATCGACGAGGCGCGCCCAAGAGCTTTGCAACTCGTGCGGGCTAATGGCTGTAGCGACGGCTTGTAGCGTAGACTGTCGCAAGGAGTGCTGCAGATTACGTTGTTGCTCTTTCTGCTCCTCGAGAGTGTCGCATATTTTCATCAGAGCATTAATTTTTGCTACAATGACAGACTGTTCTTCCTTAGGAGGAAAAGGAAAGGGTGCCTCTCGCGCAGATCCAGTCCCCATTCGTGGAAGATTCATCCCATATGTCGACCCACTTGCGTAGTTAATGAAATATGGAGACTTAAGGTACCATCGCAGATAACCTTGCTCGATCTGGTCAAAAAATGATATCGGGGCAATTTCTGTCGTACAGACTCCAGCAGTCTCCGCGATCAGGACTTTGTCTAGGTACGGCCGCAGCTTTCCATAAAGAACGGCTCCCGCAGGAAATCCGTTCTTTGTACTCTTGAATCTTCGACCTTTGGCAAGGACTCTATTCAGTAACTTTGATGTATTCTTCTCGATATCTTCGAGCTCCAACACCCAAGTATCCGGCGATACTTCATTAAACTCAACCTTTGGTGCATCTCCATAGTTAGTGACGGCGCCCAAACGGGTCCATTCCCACCCCTCTGGAAGTCGCCACGGTGCGTCGTTTCCGGAGATCTGTGATGGATCAGGCTGTCGCTTTATCTTTCTCGCCATCCAAAGAGCGCTTTTCGCTTTAACGTTCAAGGCGATGAGATCGTCGGCCCTCGTATCGCCTTCCTGGCGCTCAGTAAGACGCCCAGTGATGGCGAGCTGCAAAACGAGTTCCCTAAGTCGGGCAATCCCCGCAGGTGCATTGACGATATGCCCAAACTCCGCCAAGAACTGCTGTGCGTCCATCAGGCACTCTCGCCCACGAAGTGATGCGCCAACGCGGCGCCCAGCTCGCTTTTGAGCTTGTTTTCGGTTTCTTCGATATCGCCCAGCAGTTTCTTGTATTTCGCGAGCAACACATCAGGGTCGTGGCTTTCGGCTTCCGGCGCGTTGGGATTCTTCAAATCCAGGTTGAAGACAGGCCAGTATTGGCGGTCGCCGGCCGACTGGGCATCGCGGGCCTGCAGGCGTATGGGTTCCGCCTGCTCGCGCAGGGCCGCGATCTGCGCCTCGATCCGCTTACGGTCGTCGGCATCGGTGCTGCCGACCAGACACTTGCGCAGATTGCTGGCTTGCGCCTCCAGCGCCGCGGCCTCGTTGTTGAGTTGTTCGGCGCGCTGCCAGTGCGGAGCGGCGGCGGCCTCCGCCTGTTCGCGTTTGGACTTGAAATCCACCTTCCAGGCGTAGCTGTTTTCCACGCGGTCGGCGAAGTCATTGGCCTCGTCGCCCCACCATTCCTGCTCTGGCTTGAACTCCTCGAAGCGGATGGGTTTGGTCTTAGAATAACTCTTGTAGCCCGCCGGGTAGGGGTGTTCATAGAACCAGATGGTCTCGGTGTGAAAGTGCTCGTGGCCGTCGTCCACCACCGCGCCCCTGGTGAAGAACAGCAGGTTGGTCTTGATGGTGGTGTAGGGGGCGAATACACCCTTGGGCAGGCGCACGATGGTGTGCAGCTTGCAGTCGCGCAGCAGCAGTTTCTTGAGTGTGGCCTTGATGCCGTCGCCAAACAGAAAGCCATCGGGCAACACTACGGCGGCGCGGCCGTTTTCCTTCAACAGCTTCTTGATGATGAGCGCGATGAACATATCGGCCGTTTCACGGGTACGCAGGTCGGCGGGGTAGTCGCCGCCCACACCATCGTCCTCATAGCCGCCGAAGGGTGGATTGGTGATGAGGCAATCCACCTTGTCGCGCGCACCCCAGCCATTCCACTGACGATTCAGGGTGTTGCAATGTTCGATCTGACTGGGCACATCGATGCCATGCAGCAGCATATTGGTGGTGCATAGCAGGTGCGGCAACTGCTTCTTTTCCATGCCGCGGATCTGGGCCTCGACGGCGCGTTGATCCCCGGCGCTGGAGGCATCGTCGAACTGGTGGCGAAAGTGATCGATGGCGGCGGTGAGAAAGCCGCCGGTGCCGCAGGCCGGGTCGAGCACGGTTTCGCGTTTTCTCAGGTTGGGGTTGACGCGGTCGACCATGAAGCGGGTGATGGCGCGCGGGGTGTAGAACTCGCCGGCGTTGCCGGCGCCGCGCAGGTCGTTGAGGATCTGCTCGTAGACATCGCCCAGGTTGGCGCGGGTCTTGAAGTCGTGGAAGTCGATGGCCTCCTCGAGCTTTTCGATCACGGCCAACATCAGCGGGCCGGACTTCATGTAGTTGTTGGCGTCTTCAAAGACCTGCTTGATCACCTTGTGCAATGGGCTGCGGCTGGCGAGGATCTCCTCTTTCAGCGTCGGGAAGAGCTCATTGTTGATGAAGGGGATCAGCTCGCTGCCCTGGATCTGCGGCATTTTCTTGCCCTCGGCATCGGCCTTGTAGGCGGCCCAGTTGCGCCACCGCAAGCGCATGGGCAGTGGGGATCGGTAATCGGGCTGGTCGTCTTCCCATTCCTCCTCGCGCTGGTCGAAGACCTTGAGGAAGAGCATCCAGGTGAGTTGGCCGATCCGCTGGGCGTCGCCATCGACGCCGTCGTCCTTGCGCATGATGTCCTGGATGGACTTGATGGTGCTGCTGAGATTCATCGCGTTGTCTTGGTTTCCGTGCGGCAATGGCTTAAGGTCATTTTCGGAAAATATCTTACCGATTTTCCGTTCATCCTGAGCTTGTCGAAGGATGAACGGATGCAACCCTGGCATAGGCTTTCCAGGAAATCGCCTAACCTTCAGGCCGATTTCAGTTCAGGGGTGTCGTAAAGTGCCTGCTCCAGCGCCTTTACGGCCTCGGCGTAGTGCTGCGCGCCACCGAAGATGTTGCGCCGGATATGGGTCCGGCTGCCGAGTTGGTCGAAGGGCGGTAGTTCCAGCACCTTCGGGTCCTCGAGGTCCTGCACCCCGTGATCGGCGTATTTGTCGAGCAGTGCCTCGAGCACGGCGCGGGCCTGTTCGCCATACTGGCCGAAGACGTTGCGCTTTTTCACCTGGTTGACGCGCTCGCGCCGGGTCAGCGGCGGTTGATCGAAGGCGACGTAGGCCACCAGATCGAAGACATCCAACTCATTGCCGTTGGCGACGGCCTGCCGCAGGATGTTCAGGGGCACATGGTGCTCGGCCAGTTCCTTGATCAGCGCCTGCTTGCGCTCGGCGGCGTTCCAGCGACGCAGGAAATCGGTGAGTGTACCGAATTGCTGCCGCAGTGGCTTCTTGATGTCGTCCTTGAGCAGTGAGCGGAAGTCTTCGGTGACGAGCTTGCCGTCGGCGTCGAGATATTGGGAGCGCTCCACCGCGAGCTTGACCGCGACGTCGGCGATCACATATTTGATGCGGCCTTCACCGCCCTTCTTGCCGCCGCCGGTGTCCGTGTCGTCGCCGTCCGTGGGGTTCGGGACAAAGTCCGGGGGCTCGGGTTCAGCGACACCGGGCGGGTCGATGGGTTCGGGTGGGACCACCGGCTCGCCGGGCTTGGGCTCGTAGATCACCACCGGCTCGCCATCGAACTCGGGGTCGGCGAACAGACGAGTCGCCCCCTTGAAGTCCATGATGGTGAAATAGAGCTTCTGGTAGTCCTCGCGGATGCGCGCACCGCGACCGATGATCTGTTTGAACTCGGTCATCGACTTGATGCTTTGGTCCAACACGATCAACTTGCAGGTCTTGGCGTCCACCCCAGTGGTGAGCAGCTTGGAGGTGGTGGCGATGACGGGGTAAGGCTCGTCGTTATCGATAAAATACGAGAGCTGCGCCTTGCCCTCGGTGTCATCGCCGGTGATACGCATCACATAGCGGCGGTTGCTGGCGGCGGCGGGGATCAGCTTGACCAGTTCCTGGCGCATGCGTTCGGCATGGTCCTGGTCATCACAGAAGACGATGGTCTTGGCCATCGGGTCGGTCGCCTTGAGATATTCCCATATCTTGCCAGCGACAAATTGCGTGCGCTGCTCCAGCACCAGGTTGCGGTCGAAATCGCTGGTGTTGTACTGGCGCTGTTCGACCACCTGCCCCAGCTTGTCGATCTTGCCTTTGGCGGGCGTATAGCCAAGGGCGTCGACATCGGTGGCGATGCGAATGACCTTGTAGGGCGCTAGAAAGCCGTCGTCGATCCCCTGCTTGAGCGAGTAGGTATAGAGCGGCTCGCCAAAGTAGTGGCTGTTGCTGACCTCTTTGGTTTCCTTGGGCGTGGCCGTGAGGCCCAGGTGCGTGGCACTACTGAAATAGTCCAGCACCTCGCGCCAGGCAGAGTCGTCTGCGGCGCTGCCCCGGTGGCATTCGTCCACCACCACGAGGTCGAAGAAGTCGGCAGGAAACTGGCGGTAGATCTGTTTCCACTCCTCCCGGCCGGTCACGGCCTGGTACAACGCGAGATAGATCTCGTAGTTCTTCTTGACCTCGCGGTTGGTCACTTTGTGCATCACTTCGCCAAAGGGGGCAAAGTCCTGCTGCATCGTCTGATCGACCAGGATATTGCGGTCGGCCAGAAAGAGAATACGCCTTTTGACCTTGGCCTTCCACAGCCGCCAGATGATCTGGAACGCGGTGTAGGTCTTGCCGGTACCGGTGGCCATCACCAGCAAGATGCGATCAACACCATTGGCGATGGCCGCCAGCGAGCGGTTGGTCGCCACACACTGGTAATAGCGTGGTTCACGGCCACTGCCATCACTATGGAATGGTTGCTCGATCAGCTTGACCGCAGCGGGTTCGGTCAGACCTTTCCACTGCTGATAGAGCGACCAGAGTTCCGCCACGGTCGGGAAGGCGTCCAGCGCCAGCTCCCGCTCGGTGGGTTGAGTCAGACCCGTGCGGTCGTGCAACAAAAAGCCATTGCCGTTGCTGCTGATGGCAAAGGGGGCGTCGAGCATTTCGCCGTAAGTCAGGGCCTGCTGCATCCCGTGCCCCACCGGGAATTTGGCCTGTTTGGCCTCGATTACGGCAATGGGGATACTGCCCATGGCATAGAGCACAAAGTCCGCCCGCTTGGGGCCACCTTTGGCCAATACATCGCGGACGCGCGCCGCGAGCTTGCCCCGTACCATCACCCGGCCATCGGTGAGTGAGACCTCTTCGCGGAATTCGTGCTGCTGCCAGCCTGCCTGTAAAATGGCAGGCGTGATGAACTTGGTGCAGATATCCCGTTCGGTGAGCTGATATTTGTCCATCGCATTATTCCCATCTGGTTCCATTGAACTGGTTCGCTCCTGCGCCAACCCGCAGGTGCCCAAGGAGTGAACGCAGCACATCGCTGCCCGCATGCCGCCGCCAGCGGGGGCTCAAACACCTCAGGCCCGAGCATTTTCGGCTGCAACAGGACTCGCTGTTGCGTTTCAGAATCCTGGGATTCCAGCAGGCATCACCCTCCTTCCCCTGCTTGCACTGGGAATTGTGCTACGGCGCCTCCGGGCCGTCAAATGAAGATTCTCCGTCCACACCGCTCCGCACCGCCTGCGTCACGCATACCCTGTTGCTGCGTCTGCTGACAGACAGAATCTCAACGCCGACGATACGCCCCGCTCCGTCGTAGTCCGCGAGGATACCGGGCTCGATCTCATTGGTTGTTTCGATCTGGGCCGTCGAGATCTCAAGGTAAGCGGCGTCTGCTACTGGGTCGAATTCGAGGTTCATCGGTCAGCCAGGTTTCCATTGGGCATGCCGCGATTTTCCAGCAACGGTACTGGGTGAGATACGTGCGCCCTGGATGGCTCATCCGCCAGCGATTCTACAATATGGAATCCCAATTCGCGACAGTGGGCATCCGCTGCGCTTGAATACGCTGCCAGATCGTTGTGAAAGCGTTGGGCAAGCTGCTCGCGAATGGCATGAAGCTCAGCGACAATCGGATCTCGGCAGACGGCAGTGGTAGTCATTGCAATATCTCCATCAGCTCAAACGGCGTTACCAATTCGGGTAGAATGAAGCCCTGGGCAGCGCACAGGCCGCGCAGCACCGGCGTCTGAGCGGGGTTGGCGATGTGGGAGCAATTCCAGGTCAGTAGCACCTGGATACGGTGATGGGCGGCACAGGCAATGTGGAGGGCGTCGATGCGAGCCTTGGGGGGCAATCCGCCGCCGAGCAGCAGAAACTCCGCAAGCTCGAGGATCTCCGGGTTGACCGGCAGCACAGGAATCAGCCGCAGTGCCGCAAGGCGTTGTTGGGCGGCCTGGGGATCGCCGTTGCTGGCCTCTTCGATTTCAGCAGCGAGGCCCAGATCGCCTCGATCGCCTGAATGCATTCTGCGATGCTCATGCCTTCGATGTCGATCATGTTCATATCTGCAACCCGGCGCGTGAAGCTGGCCCTTGGAGACGCATGATGGCGCCAACCAGCGCGGTGATCGATGGGGGGCGCCGCGCTGCGAAGTCTTGACGACAGTGGCGCTTAGGATGCGCTCAGGTGCGACGTATCTCAAGGTCTAGCCAATGCCGCCGCGCCCCAGCCGTCCGACGAGTTGGTTGTTGTGCCGGACGCGCAGACTGGTCGGGGACAGGCGGCGGTGGAGGATTGCCGGCAGTTTCTGGTCCTGCGGCTGATGGAACTCGTGCAGGGCCGCGAGCATGGGCTGGGCATAGGCCAGACGTGCCGCAAGGTCCCAGCCCTGATCCTTGCTCCGCTCGGCGATGGTCGGGGTTCAGTTGCGTCCGGCCGCCGGCCGCCACCAAGTCCAGGCATTCAGACAACCCGAAGACAGCGACGCCGCGGGGGCTTGGGCGCTTGGCCGCGTCGAAACGGACCGCACCGCGGGTCAGCAGGAACCGCGCCGCGACGAAGCCGGGGGCGAGCCGGGGGCGGAGCTTGCCGGCAAGGGTGGGTCTGGGTGGATGCGTCGAGCCAGCAGTGACACAGGCCTAAGACGCGCAACTGATCGCGACCTCGTTGCTGAATTGCCCGACCTGCTGGTCTTTGTACACATAGACCGCCCTGTAGCGGCGTAGCTCGGCCTTGCCGATCTGAGGCAGCGGGCGGTTGTCCAGGAAGGGGGACATGGTGGCGCGGCCCAGCAGGACCCAATCGCTATCCCCTTCGCGTTTGCGGTAGATGTTGATCCCGTGGGTCTTATACTTAACGAAGACCAATTGGACCGCTCCACCCATCTCACATTGTCGCCCGATCATCACCCCGACCATCAGGCGAACGGCAGCCGGTCGCGGCCGGGGGCCGCTCCTACGCCGTAGGAGCGGCCCCCGGCCGCGATACTGATAACGGCTGACGCCGCCCCACGTTGAACTTCGCCACGCGGGCCTTGGCGGTGGCGAGCAGGCGCCGCTCGTCATCGGTTTTGGCTATGCCCTCGAGGGTGGCAATGAGGGCATCGGCCGACAGGTGCTCGGCGCTGGCGTGGTTCAGCATGGCCACGACCCAGCGGCACCGATGGGTTTCGCTGCGCTCAACCCATCCTACGGGACTATGCTCACAGGTTCTGGAGCGGTATCACGAGACCCTGGCGGAGCGCAGCACGGGAAACGAAAAGGCCCGTGAGGCGTCACCGCCGCACGGGCCTTGCTTATCGACGGGCGGCTCTTAAGGCCGCCCTACCCCGCCGCGAATGAGCGGGGCACCGACCTGACTCAGGAGCGATCGTTCAGCCACTTGCCGATGGCCGGAGTGACTTCCTTTTGCGCCTTGCCGCTGACATAGATACCGATGTGACCGCCGGGGAAGGCGTTTTCGGTATAGTCCGTGCTGCCGACCAGGTCCTTCATCGGCCGCGAGGCGGCCGGGGGCACCAGGTGGTCCTGCAGGGCATAGACATTGAGCAGCGGGCAGGTGAGATTCTTGAGGTTGATCTCATGCTCACCGATCACGACGCCGCCATTGATGAGTCCGTTCTTCTGGTAGAAGTCCTTGGAAAATTGCCGGAAGGTCTCGCCCGCCTGATCGGGGCTGTCGAAGATCCACTTCTCCATGCGCAAGAAGTTCTTGACCTTGTCGGCGTCCTCCAGCACGTCGACCATATTCACATATTTCTGGCCGGCGAGGGCGAATGGCTTGAGCGACAAGAAGGTCCAGTTGAGCAATTCGCCTGGGACATTGCCCATGGTGTCGACCGCCAGGTCGATGTCCATGTGCTGCACCCAATTGGAGAGCAGGTTGCCGGGGGTCTGGAAGTCGACCGGGGTCACCATGGTGACCAGGTTCTTCACCTTGTCCTGGTGCATCGAGGTATACATCAGACTGAAAACGCCACCCTGGCAGATGCCCAGGATGTTGATGGCCGGGAGCCCATGGGCCTCGCAGATGTAATCCACGCAACGGTCCAGGTAGCCGTTGAGATAGTCATCCAGGGTCAGGCAACGGTCGGCCCCGTCCGGATAGCCCCAGTCGATCAGGTAGACGTCCTGACCGGTCTTGAGCAGACCCTTGATGGTGGAGCGGTCTTCCTGGATGTCGGTCATGTAGGGCCGATTGACCAGGGCATAGACGATCAGCAGGGGCACCGGCTGCGGGGTGACGCCTTCCGGGGTGTCGTAGCGATACAGCACCAGCTTGTCTTCCTTGTAGACGGCGTGCTTGGGACTGACGCCGGCATCGATCTTGTCCGCGTTGAGCAGGTTCTCCATGCCTTTACCCAGCTTGCGGGTATAGTCCATCATTTCCTGGGTCAGCTTGTCCGGCCGAATGTCGATTGGGATCACGTGATCTCTCCTCGTTATAGGTGTGTCTGACGCGCGCTTTAGGGTTCGGGCGGGCGGCAGTTATTTGCTGACTGGCTTGACGGCGGCGGGCGGCTTGGGCGCGGCGGCCGCGGGACCGGCGATCAGCGCGGCGCGGGGTGTACCGACCGCCGGCGCGGCCGGCTGGCCGCTGACCAGGGCCTCGACTTGGGCCTTGAGGGCCTTCAACTCCCGGGCGAGCCGCTTGTTCTCGCGACGTCCCTCGTGGACGCGCTCCTGCAGGGTGCGGATCTCGGAGCGCGTCGGCATGTTCATGCCGCCCAGTTGCTCGTCGACCATGATCGCCATGCGTTGCTTGAGCGCCATCTGGGCGTTGACCAGCTTGCCATGGATTTCCGCGTAAGCCGTGGTGCCGACCTCTTCCGCGTACACGGCCTCGCAGCAGTTGACCCAGTCGTCATAGATGGCGCGGGCGGAGTCGATGGTCTTGCCGCTCTTGATCAGGTCCTGCATGTAGGCGCGCATACGCTCCACCGCCTTGACCCCGAGCTTGGAGTAGAAACCCGCATACTCCTGGAGGGCCTTCTGGTAGTCCAGGTTGCGACGCATCAGGTCCTGGTAGGCGCCCTGCTCCTCACGGGTGTAACCCAGACCCGGTGCCGACAGCAACCGATCGACATGCTCCTGCATGCCGTCGTGGGGCATGTTGCGCAGGAAGTCGCCGGGCACCGGCGACATGGAGGAGGCCATGCGCTGCCAGTTGTCGTAGGGCAGCTCCCAGAAGGCGAGCATGCGGTGTAAGGCGGTCTGCCCCTCACCCGCCCCGCCGAACGAGCCGGCGAAGCCTTTCTGCATCTCCTCCAGTGACTTGCTCAAGGCGCTCCAGGCGTCAGTGTCGCCACCGGCGCTGGGCAGAAAGGTCTCGGCCATCTTGAAGAAGGCCTTACCCTGATCCATCATCCGTTCCATAAACTGCTTGGAAGCACCCGGTGCGGCCGGGGAGATGGCGGTCCACCAGTGGTCCAGGGCCGATTCCCAGGGGGCGGTGTGGCTACCGCCCTCCTGGCCCATGGCCTTGCGATTCATCGCGATCCAACTGTCCCAGTACTTGCGCTGGGTCTCCATCCAGTCGTTTGAAAAGAAGCTATCTTCGTTCACGTTGCGGCCTCCTCGGGTGTAAGTTGGAAAAAGCTAGCACGGAAAATTGTGCGCTGCAACAAACTCCGCTATTATCCGTCGAAATCGGGGCGGGCACCCACTTGTCGCGGCGTCCACCGCCGGTGCGCCGCCCTCCGCCGTCTTGCGCGATACGCGATAAAGTAGGCTTCACAACAGCCACTTACATCCACACCAGTCGCCCGTGACGGCGTTGCGACCCGACCGGCAAGCCGGACTCCGACCAGCCACAGGGCATCAGCATGAGTAGCGAGCGCATCATCAAGAAGTACCCCAATCGGCGTCTGTATGACACGGAGGTCAGCCGCTACATCACGCTCGCCGACGTACGCACGCTGGTCATGGACAGCGCCCGGTTTCGGGTCGTCGACGCCGCCAACGACGCCGATATCACCCGTTCGATCCTGCTCCAGATCATGCTGGAGGAGGAAACCGGGGGCGAGTCACTGTTCAGCGCCAACATGCTGGCCCAGATCATCCGTTTCTACGGGGGCACGGTACAGGGGGTATTTGCCCGCTACCTGGAGAGCTCCCTGGACCTCTTCGCCCAGCAACAGAAGCAATTGAGCAACACCTGGGGCGACAACCCCATCGACGCGGTGACCCGGATGACCAAGCGCAACATGGACCTGTGGGCGAACCTCCAGGACGAGTTTATGCGTGCGGCGGGCATCCCCGTCGGCAGCGAGCGCCCCCGCGACGAAGACCCTTGATCCGGCGCCGCGAATGCCGCATGTAATAATCCCGCACTGTTTTTGACACAGAGACTTGACGCCCCGGACAGCGGACACGACCGGCGCCGGAAAAACCAATCCCGAGCATTGAACATTTCTGACTTGACACCGGTTAGCGAGCCGACTATTGTGCGCTGCAACAAATGCTGCATCGCAGCAATTTCCGGAGTAACGACGATGACCGCGACCGATACCTTTAACACCGTCAACGAAATCACCAACAAGGGCGTGGAGCGTATGTCCAGCCTGGGCGAACTCAACCTGCGCATCTTCGAGCGCATGGCCACCCGTCAAGTGGATGCCATGAACCTGGCCGTCGAGCACAGTGTGCGCCTGACCAAGCTCGCCACCGAGTCCAAGGGCGTGACCGAATTCTTCAAGGCCCAGGCCGAGGCCGCCAAGGAACTGAGCGAGCGCGTGCTGAGCGAGTCCAAGATCAACATGCAACTCGCTGGCCAAGCCCGTGACGACTACCGCGTGTGGTTTGAGAAGAACCTGGCCGACGTGAGCGCCGACCTGCGCAAGGCCGTCCCGGCCGTCTAAGTACAGATAGGCACTCGGTCCATGGATGGACCGCCATTTTTACTAGCCGCACGGTCGCCGGAGCGGCTAGTGAAAATGGGGTCGCAGACACCCTATTTTGGCCGCCCGCCAATGGCGCTGGTGGCCATATAACCGTAAGAACAAGCAATAACCCGGAGGAGAGAGATAATGGCACGAGTCGCATTCGTCACCGGTGGTATCGGCGGTATCGGCACCGCGATTTGCACCCGTCTGGTGCAGGACGGTTTTACCGTGGTCGCCAACCATCACCCCTCTGAGTGCGAGATCGCGGAAGCCTGGAAAAAGGATCGCGCCGCCGAAGGCATGACGATCGCCACCTATTCCGCCGATGTCTCCTCCTTCGAGGACACCGGGCGCATGATCGGTGAGATCGTCGCCGCGCATGGTCCGATCGAAGTCCTGGTCAATTGCGCCGGCATTACCCGCGACACCACCTTCAAGAAGATGCAGCCCTCGCAATGGAATGCGGTGATCAACGTCAACTTGAACAGCGTGTTCAATGTGACCCGGCAGGTCTGGGAAGGGATGCTGGAGCGCGGTTACGGGCGGATCATCAACATCAGCTCGGTCAACGGCCAGCGCGGGCAGTTCGGGCAGACCAATTACTCCGCCGCCAAGGCTGGCATGCACGGTTTCACCATGGCCCTGGCCCAAGAGGGCGCCTCCAAGGGCATTACCGTCAACACCATCTCCCCCGGCTATGTGGAGACGGCGATGACGCTGGCCATGGATGACAAGGTGCGTAACTCCATCATCGGCGGGATCCCGATGCGCCGCATGGCGCAACCGGCCGAGATCGCCTCTGCGGTCGGCTTCCTCGCCGCCGATGCCAACGGCTATGTCACGGGCGCCAACATCCCGGTGAACGGCGGCCTGTTCATGCATTGAATCGGGTGACGTAACAAACAACAACTCACGTCACCCCAGGATCTCAACCGAGTCCTCCTCGTCTCTCTAAACATGAGACGTTCCAGCCCGGCTCCCCGCCGGGCTTTTTTTGCCTGCGATTTTTCGCTACCTCTAATATCAATAACTTTTGTTGTTGACGCCCATCATGGCGAGGGCGGCGGTCGGGCGCGCCGACCCGGCAACCCCACCGCAAGCGCTTGACGACGCGGCCAGCGGATCAGATACTTCGAGCCCCCCCGGATCGACTTGAGCAGTCGTTAACTCATGGCGCTTATCCATCTCATCTATGTCAGCACGGCGTTCAAGGAATTGGACACGACCGCACTCGATCAGATTCTAGCATCCAGTGTTCGACACAACACGCCGCAACAGGTGACCGGGATGCTGCTCTATGCCGGCGGTAGCTTTATGCAGGTGCTGGAAGGCGAGGCGGCCGCCGTGGACGAAACCTTCACCCGAATCAAGCGCGACCCGCGCCACACCGACGTGTTTGAAATCGCGCGCGAACCGGTCGACGAGCGCCACTTCGATCGCTGGAGCATGGGTTTCAAACGCCTCAGCGCAGGCGACGCAGCGACCCACCCCGGCTATGCGCCATTCTTCGAGCACGGCTTCGACCCCGCCACCATCGGCGCCCATCCGGGGCTCGCACTCGAGATGCTGATCGATTTCAGCCTCAACCAAAGCCCCGGCAGGCCGAGTTGACGGCGTCCCGCATGAGTTGGCTAGGAGGCTCGCGACGGGACTGCGTAAAGATCGCGCATGCCGCAGCCGGTTTTTTGACGCAAAATCCCTGCAAACGCTTAGTTAATAAGCCAGTTGATAAGCAATGAACGATTCAGTCGATACTTTTCGGCGGTATGTGCATTTTGACGGATTACGAGCGATCGCCGTTGCCATGGTCATGTACGAACACTGGATCTTTGTCGCC
The DNA here is from genome assembly GCF_903946935.1 of uncultured Thiodictyon sp. Classification (GTDB taxonomy): domain Bacteria; phylum Pseudomonadota; class Gammaproteobacteria; order Chromatiales; family Chromatiaceae; genus Thiodictyon. The sequence goes on along the minus strand of NZ_CAJAXH010000081.1, from coordinate 30,366 downwards.
AGGGATCATGATACCTGCAACAAATGGTACGATTACCTATTCAGAATTTCGCTTGGTTATTTCGGCGTAACGATATTTTTTGTATTGTCCGGGTTCTTGATTACCGGCATTCTCATTAAAGGCCAAGGTCTTGAGGGCCGTGCCAAGTCGCGTTTTCTTCGCGCTTTCTACCTTAGGCGGTCACTTCGCATTTTTCCGGTTTATTTCTTGCTTATCTTGGTCGCGGCCTGGCTCGTAAAGGGCTCGTGTCGCGAAGACTTTCTTTGGCTCGCCCTTTATGGAACAAATATTCTGGTATTCTTGAAGCAAAGTTGGATCGGACCGCCATCTCACTTATGGACGCTGGCAGTCGAGGAGCAGTTTTATCTTGTCTTGCCGATTTTGGTCCTTTTCTTTGCAAGGAACTTAAGGCAGTTTCTGGTTGGGGTACTGATTTTCAGCTTTATCTATAGGTTGGGATTTACCTTGTTTCTGCCGGACGTGAAGTTTCCCGAGATACTTCCAATTGTGAGCATGCAAGCGCTGGTGATCGGCGGACTACTAGCCCTGCCCGGCGGTGACAAAGACGTACTCTATCGCATTGCGCAACCGCTGGCGCTCTTGCTTCCACTATTTTTTCTATTGGCAATGTTCAGGCCAAGTGGCGCTATTTTCAACCACCCGATTATCGGCATCGTTGGCGGCTATTCTGTTGTGGGATTTTCGGTCGTCCTGGTCGCTAAGGCAATGAAAGGTTATCGCGGCCCCCTTGGGGCATTTTTCGATTTGCGGGCCATTCGCTATCTCGGTTTAATTAGCTACGGCCTGTATCTGTACCATAATTTTGCCGCCTGGGGATGGGGCTTGATTTCGCGAAATACCGGCTTCCCTTACGATACCCTTGATTTTGCGTGGCAAGTCCCGCTCAATGCGATGCTGACTGTCAGTATTGCAATCTTATCCTGGGAGATCGTTGAGCGACCACTTAACGGACTGAAACGATTTTTTCCTTATTAATCAATCACTCGCATATCATAACTGCCGGTGGTTCAGCGCTTGGTTCATCCACGGATAACAGTGCGCTGGTCGCTCCGTTGGACCTCAATCATTATCCCGGCGGCAATGACGGCGCAACGCTGGCCGGAACGATGATCAAGCTCCCCCCGTACGCGTGACACCGCGCCCGCGGTGTCACGCCTGTGTCAGTCGCCGTGCGCGGGAAGCGCGGGCTTGATCATCGTTCCGGCCAGCAGCCATCTTCTGGAGTCCAAGGCTTCAGCCTTGGTCCTGTCCAGCCAAGGCTGAAGCCTTGGACTCCTGCCCCGGAGTGGCCGGAACGACGATCAAGGCCGGAAGCGCCAGTGGCCAGAGTTATGATCAAGGCCTCAGGTGGTCGCCATCCAGATGAGTCGGGAAGCGCTTATTCATCCAAAGGCGACCTGAGATCGGCGTGCATCCCCCCCAGTCATACCACCCGCCGGCGCCAGACGGAGATCAATACCCGTCCTCCCGGAAATTGCAGGTATGGTCGCAATTGCAGGCAGGGATCCCCGTCGACAGATCGATCTGCGCATAGGGATTCCCGGCAATGACCCCGAACTTATCGGCATAGTGATATTTCGGGGTCTTCAAGGCCATGAGCCCACCTGGAGGTAGCTGGGGCGTGGCGGTAAATCCGAACTCCTGGACCTCGCCCCGCTGCTCGAGGATCCGATCGGGGAATACCGAAATCACCATGCGGTCAAAGGACCAGGTGATACGGGCAGCACCTGTTTCGGGGTTCGGATCATTACCCTGAAATACCTTGCAATGCTCCTGCACGCTTTTCATGGCACAGGCGACTGTATCATCGGCCGTCGGAAAGTGGGTGGCAACCATGAGCCGCGGACGCGGCTCGACCTGGCTGAGTAGATACCCAAAGGCCCCCTGCGGGGTATGGGAGCTATTCTGGACCACCGTCAGATTTTGGACCAGGGGTCCAGGCACCTTCGACGGATCGGTCATGCCCTTCATCTTCATCGCCCACACCTGCGCTGGAACGACCATCTCGTGGATGAATACGTCCACACCGCGGCCGCCGTTGCGGGCCGCCTCCAGACTGAGCCGTTCGGGCTTGGTGTCGCCCGTGTAGATCATGCTCCGCCCCCGCCATTCTAGCTTGTAGCCGATGGACCCCTTGCGGGTATGGATCACCGGGAAGAAGGTGATCTTGACCCCGGTGGCCTTATTTTCATAGGCGACGTTCTCGCCTTTCGCATACGCTTGTAAATCCAGTTCGATCGGAATCATGGCATAACCATCGTCCTTCGGATCGTTGCCGACGGGTATGGGTTCGCAGGGCAAACCCCAGCTTTCCCGGGTGGGCGCGCGGTAGCCGACATGGCCGGTCGACTCGAAACTGAAGCTCTCCGTGTGCCAACGGCAGGCCTCACGCAGATGCGCACAGAAGGCCCGCGTGCCGTCGTCATAAAATCTCGGCTGGCCCGCCCCTGTCGAAGCAAGCGGGTTTTCCACCCCCGACGGGCCAGGCCCCCACACGTACAGTGGAGACTTGCGATCACCCGCGGGACCGAAGCAATAGAAGGTGGTCAGGTCGCTCATGTGGTCGCCGTGCAGATGGGTCAGAAAGACCTTATCCATCCGCCCATAGCCGACATTCATCGCGCCATAATTGGCACCGACCCCGGAGCCGCAGTCGAATACAAACTGATCCAGCGGCATCTCTTTCGCCGGGTCCCAACCCACTTCGACAAAGATGCTCATCATCCGCTGGGCCAGGGTGCGCGGCGGGATCGCCGACCCCATGAAGGTGATCCGCATCTCATTTTCGGCCAGCGGCGCGATGGTCGTGCGCGTGTGATGGCTGAACGGAACGAATGGGGGTAGCTTGTCGAAATAGGTATAGCGCTGCGCGGCGGCCGGGTCGGTCCAGCTACAGGTCGGCCCGGGCGGGCATGAGCAGCTGGCGTCCGCGCAGCTCTCACCAACCGCGGCTGTACCCGCCACGGCATCGGTAAGCGTGCCCCCAAGGGCCAAGCCGCCCAGGCTCCAGCCTGACAGCTTCAATGCGTCGCGCCGCGTCCAACCGGTGGGTTCTGTCTTATTCGAGTCAGTCATGATGGTTTCTCTTTGGTTTTACTTGGGGAACAGGAACTGGACCTGTGCCCGGATATCCCAGTTAGGGCCATTGGTGGGTGAGACTACGTTGTAATAGCCAGCCAAACTCATATTGACGGGCAACTTGCCGAGGCGAAAGACCTTGCCGATGCCGGCGCCGACCGGCACGGTCCACTGCTGACTACTGGCGGCCCGCCAGTCGACGGTAATGACGGGCGACGAGGTGATATACACGCCGTTCGTGAAGTTGTAATTAATACCCGGTTGGATGACACCATGGTTATATGACCCGCCCGCCTGGTTGCTGGACAGTGACCAGATGTTGTTGAACAGCAGACCAAAGACCCAGGGGCTCTGGTGATCGAGGTGGACGAGGACCACCGAGGGCCCCAGCCCCCAATTGCGATTGCCGAGCCGAGTGTCACTATCCGTGGGCGCCTGCACGACCGGTCCCGCGCCCCAAATCCATTTCCCAGGCTTAGCGGGGGACAACCAGGCGGTGAAGACCGTATCGCCGATCCCGTTCACCGCCTTCACCGTCGGCGTTAGGTCAGGCATCCAGATCACCGGCACGATCGTGCGTGTGATGATATTCCAGTCGGAATTGACCGTGAACGGGATCACCGGCTGGATGTTGAGCACATTCTGCGTGTTATTCTGGGGACCGAAATGCAGATTGGTGTTGTTCTGGAATGGCACGCTGATCAGGTTGGCCACCGGGTTCTGCGTGATCTTTGCCAACTGCTCGGCGCTCAATTCGGCGCGGGCCGCGGTTGCCGCGACCGTTGCTGCCACGCCGAGTACGGCGGCTAGCCGTCGGATATCAGGCATCTTACTCATTGGTTACCTCGCAGTGATCGATCGGTAGGCGCCGGTGTCTTGAAGCCGATCCTTCGGTGTTCTCGCTTTATCATTTGAATCGCCTCGGGGCCCGTACGCGCGGCCGGCCACGAGCGCGCGCACCATGGGCAAGGCGGCGCCGGACAGCTCGACTCGGGCAGGCCCATGTTAGGCAGCGATCACATCCTGTCTATTGCCCCAAAGGGCCAAGCGAGCGACCTAAGGTCCCGCGGGGCCTGATCGGCTGACCGGGAATGGGCCCCGCCAACAGCCCCGGCCGTAGCGGCCAGGCCCAGCGAGACCGTCGCGCCATGGTGGACGGCAACCCGGAGATCCGGCACCCTATAAGCCCTCGCTTCTCGTCACGATGGCGCCTGAACGACGCAATGATTTTCGACGCACGAACCGGCTTTCTGTTTATCAGTGTGCTCAGCCTGGTCATTTCGCTGGCGCTCTGGACCGTGCTGTGGCGCCAGCGCACCCTGGCGCTGCACCTGTGGTGCGGCGGTGGTATCGCCGCCGCAGTGTCCAGCCTGTTATTCGCCCTGCGTGCGGTCGTGCCCACGGTGCTGGGCTTTACGCTGGCGACCCTGCTCGCGTTCCTGATGCTAGTGCTCAAGCTCCAGGCCGTCCGTCTGGCACTCGACGCCCCGGAGCCCCCAAGTCGTCTGGTCATCCTGGTACTGGCCTTTCTGGCCGGATACCAATCTCTGCTGCTCAGTGCCAGCGAGCCGTTGCGCTACGTCATTACTTCGGTTGCGTTTATTATCATGAACACCCGCGTGGCCTGGTGGGCCTGGCGGCTGGGGCGGCGCGGTGGGCAGCGCAGCGCCGACTGGATTGCCGCGGCCTTTGCCTTGATGGCCACGATGTTTGGGCTGCGTCTGCTCAGTGCCGGCCTGGGGGCCTCCCATCCCGGGCTACTAACCCAGGGCTATGACTCGCTGCTGTTGGCGCTGACCGTGACCTTCGGGATTATCGTCAGCAATATCGCCTGGCTTGGCCTCGCACTGGAGCGCCTGATCGGGGCGCAGGTCGCGGCCGCGGCGGCGCAGGCCCGCGGCGAGGAAAACCGGCTCTTGAGCGAGCGCATTGCCCAACTTGAGCGCCAGCGCAGCCTGGGGCTGCTGTCGGCCTCCTTGGCACACGAGCTGAACCAGCCGCTGACCGCTATCCTCACCAACGCCGAGGTCGCCCAGCGCGGCCTGCGCAGCAGCGACGACGACCGGATACCGGCGCTCGCGTTGCTCGACAAGATCGTCCACAACACCGAGCGTGCCAGGCAGATCGTCGAACACATCCGCGGCTTCATCCGTCCGGCCAAGGACCAGCGCGAGCCGGTCGATCTGGTGCAGGTCATACTGGACGTGGCCGAGTTGGTTGCCGCCGAGGCGCGGGCCCAGCGCACCGACTTGGACTTGCGCCTGCCTCAGCACCCGCTTTGGATCACCGGCGACCCGATCCAACTCTCGCAGATTGTGCTCAATGTGCTGCGCAATGCGATCGAGGCGGCGTCACTGGGCGAGCGACGGGAGATTGAGGTCCGTCTGGACCAGCAGGATGGCCAGGCACGCCTGCAGGTGCAGGATCGCGGCCCCGGGTTATCGCCCGCGGCCTTGCGGGAGGCCGGCCAGCCATTTTTCACGACCAAGACCCAGGGGCTGGGGCTCGGGCTGTCGATCTCGCGTACGATCGCCGGGCAACACGGCGGCAATCTCACCCTCACCAATGCGGCGGGCGGCGGGGCGCTGGCCGAGCTGAGGCTGCCGCTGCGGGCGCTGCGATCCACCGAGGCCTGACCGATGACTCGTAACCCTTCGATCCGCCGACCCATCACGGTCAGCGATCGGCAACTGGCCGAACGCTGCGCCCGCGGTCGCGTGGTGGCGATCGACGACGATGCCGAAATCCTGCTGGCCCTGCGCGCGCTCTTCGAGCTCGAGGGCTATGCGTGCGAGACCTACGACTCGGCCGTCGTTTTGCTCCAGGCATTGAGCGAGAACCGTCCCGTTTTTCCAGGGCCTTGCTGCCTGCTCTGCGATGTCAGGATGCCGCAGATCGATGGGCTCGAACTGCAACGCCGCCTGCAGGAGCTTGGCGATGTGCCCATGCTGCTGATGAGCGGCTCCAGCGGCGCGCCGGAGGCAGCCAGCGCCTTCCGCGCCGGGGCGCTCGACTTTCTGATCAAACCGATAAAGGCGCAGACCCTGCTCGACGCTGTAACCAAGGCGCTGGCGGTGAGCGCGCAGCGCCAGCAGCAGCGCGCGCGCCGGGAGGAACTGGCGGCGCGCTTCAATTCACTCACCGAGCGGGAGCGCGAGATCGCGCGAAGGGTGGCGCTAGGTCAGCGCAATTTGGAGATTGCAGACGCACTGGGCATTGCGCTGCGCACCGTCAAACGGCATCGCCAGCAGGCGATGGAGAAACTGGAGGTCGACACACTGGTCGATCTCGTACACGTCATTGGCGAAATGAAATGAGCTGGGGCAGGTGAACGCCGATGAACCAACCTGCCTGCCGGGCGGGCGTGGGGCGGATGCCGAGCCGCTGGAGTCAGGACCTCAGCAGGTCGCCGCCAGCACTCAGGTCCTGCCGCCGCGCCGTACGCAGGCGCTCGGCGGCGACGATGGCGGCCAGCTCCGCCAACGCGGTATCGAAGCCGTCGTTGACGACCACATAGTCATATTCACCCCAGTGGGCACAGTCCTCGCGCGCCTGGGCCAGCCGACCGGCGATCACCGTGTCGCTGTCGGTACCGCGGGTGCGCAGCCGACGCTCCAGTTCGGCCCCCGACGGTGGGAGGATGAAGAGACCCACGGCCGTGGGAAAGCGGGTCCGCACCTGACGGGCGCCCTGCCAGTCGATCTCCAGGATCAGGCCGCGGCCGGGCACCAAGCCACCGCGCACATCGGCCTCGCGGGTGCCATAGAGGTTGCCAAAGACCTCCGCGTGCTCCAGAAAGGCGCCGGCGGCGACCTCCGCACGAAAGTCCTCCACGCTCAGGAAGTGGTAATGCACCCCGTCGCGTTCACCCGGGCGCGGCGCCCGGGTGGTGGCCGAGACCGAGAGCCCGAGGCCCGGGTCCCGCTCCAGCAGGGCGCGGACCAGGCTGGTCTTGCCCGCGCCGGACGGGGCGGAAACGATGAACAGGATGCCGTCATGCATGGTCGGAATATCCGTCTCTATGAGGGTAAGGGCGATCGGGGTCAGGCCAGGCCCAGCGTCTGCAGCAGCTTGACCAGCCCAAAGGCCATGCCGCCGGCGGCCGGGATGGTCAGTACCCAGGCCCACAACATCCGCTCCACCACGGTCCAGCGGACGGCGGAGAAACGCTTGGCCGCCCCCACACCCATGATGGCGGCGGAGATATTGTGGGTGGTGGAAACCGGGATGCCGAGACTGGAGGCGATGGTGATCACGGTGGCCGCGGAGGTCTCGGCGGCAAAGCCGTGGATCGGGTGCAGGCGCACGATCTTGTGGCCCAAGGTCTTGATGATCCGCCAGCCGCCGATGGCGGTGCCGGCCGCCATGGTCACGGCGCAGGTGAGCTTGATCCAGAGATCGATATCGCCCTTCGCCAGCGCCGCCGGACTGGGGTGCAGCCAGCTGAGCCATGACGGCAACGCATCGAGGGTCCCGGCGTGCTGTGCCGAAACCAGCGCGAGCGCGATGATGCCCATGGTCTTCTGCGCATCGTTGAGCCCGTGGGCCAGCCCCATGTAGCCCGCGGAGAACAGCTGGGCCTTACCGAAAAAGGCGTTGGCCCAGCGGGGCCGGGCGATGCGCATCAGCACCCCGCCGCTGCGCGACATCGACCAGAAGAGCGCAAACAGCAACCCCATCAACAGGTAACCGCCGACGAAGCCCAGGATCGGGCTGCTCACCATCGGCACCACCACCTTCCAGAACACCCCCGCGCTCTTGTACCAGGGGTCGGACGGTTGCGACCAGATCACCGCCCCCCACTGTCCGTGGGCGGCGGCGAGCGCCGCGCCGCACAGACCGCCGATCAGCGCATGGGAGGAGGAGGACGGCAGGCCGAGATACCAGGTCACCAGGTTCCAGACGATGCCGCCGATGAGCGCACAGATGATCACCTGGGAGGTGACATCCACCACGCCCACGTCCAGCAGACCGGTGGCGATGGTCTTGGCCACCGCGGTGCCCCAGAGCGCGCCGATCAGGTTGGTGCTGGCCGCGAGCGCCACTGCCTGCATGGGCGACAGCACCTTGGTCGCGACCACGGTGGCGATGGAGTTCGCCGTGTCGTGGAAGCCGTTGATGTATTCAAAAACGAGCGCGGTGAGGACCACCGCGATGAGGAGGGTCAACACGGCGGCATCCTCAGCTATTCTTGAGTGCGATCTGGTAGGCGACCGCGCCGGCCTCGCGGCAACGGTCGATAGCCTTCTCCAGGATCTCGAAGAACTCCTTGATCAGGAACATCTGTTGACCCTCGTAGCGACCCGAGTAGAGGTCGCGGTAGAGCTCCAGCATCAGCCGGTCGGCCTCGCTCTCGATGGAGCGCAGGCGGTCGTTTAAGTCGCGCATCTTCTGGAGCTTCATCTTGCGCAGTTGGCGGACCATGTCGGCCACCACCAGGGCGGCCTGCTCCAGCATGGCCGCGCGCGGGGCGAAGTCGATCCCGTCGAGCAAGCGGGTGGCCAGGGTGTAGCGCTCGGCAAAGCGCTCCACCTGTTTGGGGATGCGCACCAGGGCGGAGCTCAGGGCCTCGATGTCCTCGCGCTCCAGGGCGGTGACGAAGCTGTTGACCAACTCCTCGTTGATCTTGTCGGCGATGGCGCGCTCGCGCTCGCGGGCGTGCCGGAAGGCGTCCAGGGCCGGGGCCTTGTCAGTGCCGCGCAGCATCGCATACAGGGCCTTGGTGCTGTCGGCCGCGGCGTTGGCCGCGTCCTCGAGCAGCCCGAAGAACTGGTTTCCTTTGCCGAAAATAGTCTGGAGCGAAAACATGCTGGCGCCTCGGAGAAGAGAAGGGGGCGGGGCGTCCCGAACGGGCACCCACCGCCGCTGGGGTGCGGGGCGCTATGTTACAGCCCGACTACCCCGGCCGTCCCGTTGTCAGACGCCTGAACTGGCAGATTCCAGACGACGCTTGAGCCTAGCCCGAATATCTCACGCCAAGGCGCCAAGCACGCCAAGATTTTCAGTCTGTTATCGGCGCCCGGCCATTCACCCGACGGCTGATCTGGGTGACTTCCCTATCTTCTTGTATTGCTTGGCGAGCTTGGCGCCTTGGCGTGAGCAATTGCCGGATTAGCGTTGACGGGGTGGCCGGTGGGCGGTCGGTGAATTACACTTGGGAAACATTTGTAATTCACTGTCCTGGCCATCATGCACAGCACTATCAGTTCCCGGGGACAGACGGCAGTCCCGGTCCAGGCGGACTCCATCGCGGCCTTCCGTGCCAGTGGCAAGGGAGGCGCCGCCGCCCGACTGATCGCCGACCGTCAAGCGGATCGCGAGGCGCAGCGAACGACCGGCTCGATACCTCGGCACTGCTGACCTTGCGTGCCAACCACTAACCTACGCCCTCCAGCAACCCTATGCCCAGAGTCGACACCGATACCTTCTACCGCAACGCCCTGGCGCGCTACGGGCACAACGCCCAAGGCGCCCACTGGGAGTCCGTCCGCAGTCAGCAGGTGCGCTTCGGCGTGCTGCGCCGCCTGCTGCCCGCGGACCTGTCCACCCTGACCCTGGTCGACATGGGCTGCGGCCTGGGCGATCTCTTCGAGTACCTGACGATCCTGGGCGCCTGCCCAGGCGAGTACCTCGGCATCGATGTAGTGGAGCCCATGGTGGAGATCGCCCGCCGGCGCACCGGCCGGGAGATCCTGTTGCTCGATGCGCTGCGCGACCCCCTGCCGGAGGCGGATTACTACCTGTGCAGCGGGGCCATGAACACCCTGACCCGCGAGGAGACCGGCTGCTTCATCGAGCGCTGTTTCGCCGCCTCGCGGGAGGGCTTCGTCTTCAACCTGCTGCGCGGGGCGGACGACTGCCACACCTTCAACTACTGGGAGCCGGAGGAGATCGAGGCCCTGGCACTGGTGCTGGAGGCCGACTGCACCATCGAGACCGATTACCTGTATCAGGACTTCAGCGTCGCGCTGCGCCACCGGGTCGCGGGGGGCGGGGAGATCGGGTGACGCGATAGGCATAGGGCCGCCCCGGATCGGGCGTGAAGAGGACGGGGGCCGCGACGTCGACGCATGGTCCCCTCGCGTCGACGCCCAAGCGTCGAAATGTACTCCGGACGCCCCAGCGTCAATGCCATTTAGTTAAGGATTCCCCGTTCGCCCTGAGCCTGTCGAAGGGTGAGCGGGGAATCCTTAACCCGCTGAAGTTAAGCCGTTCATGGTTCGACAAGCTCACCACGAACGGCTTAACTAAATGGCAGTGACGCCCCAGCGTGCGGTGTCGAATCGCTCGGTGCATGGGTTCGCACCCGGGACCATCCCCGCGTTGGTCCTTGCTCCCAGGTCAAAACCTGTGCGTCGGACCATCCCCCGAGCGCCGCGCGCTTGCAAAGCCACGCTCCCCACCACAGCATCGGCTATTCGTCACCAAGAGACCGACCAACCATGCAAGCCATCGAGTTCGAGACGGTGCCGCAGCACCACAGCATTCGGCTGCCCGACGGCGTGCCAAGCGGCGCTCCCGTGCGTGTCGTGTTGATGTGGGAACCGGTCGCGGCCACCGGCGACCAGTTGAAGGACTTGTTCGCCAGCGTCACCGAGGGCCTGACCGACGAAGACCTGGCCCGCCCGCGGGACCTGGGCCGGGGTGATCCGCCATGGGCTTCCTAATCGATACCACCTTGATCATCGTTACCGGCCATCGAGTGAGGGACGGTTGGCCGTCAAGCCGACAGACCGGGAGCACCGCGCCCCAGTGGCCGGATTGATGATCAATGCCTGAATGGCGCTGCGGTTCACGGCAAGGCTGGTAATTCCAGCTCTTGGAGGAACGCATTGTGTCTTGCCCTGGCCGTTTCGATGTGCTGCGCCAGGGTGATCAGCTCGGCATTGACGGCGTGCAAGTCGATTTCTTCGTCCGCCCGCGCCGTGCTGATGTAGCGTGAGATGTTCAGGTTGTAGGCCTCCTTCTCGATTCGCTCCATCGACACCCGCAGGGAATAGCGTTCCTCCTCCCGACGGAACTGGTAGGTGTCGATGATCTTCTCAATGTGCTCCGGCAACAGGCGATTCTGCCGCTTACCCTTCTCGAAGTGCAGGGCGGCGTTGATGAACAGCACGTCATCGGGCTTCTTGCATTTCTTCAGCACCAGAATACACACCGGAATGCCGGTGGAGAAAAACAGGTTGGCGGGCAGGCCGATGACGGTGTCGATGTTCCCGTCTTTCAGTAATTTGGTGCGGATACGCTCTTCCGCGCCGCCGCGAAACAGCACGCCGTGGGGCAGGATGATGGCCATCACGCCTTCGGGCTTCAGGTAATGAAAGCCATGCAGCAAAAAGGCGAAGTCCGCGGCGGACTTGGGCGCCAAGCCATAGTTCTTGAAGCGCATGTCCTCCCCCAGCGCCGCGGTCGGCTCCCAGCGGTAACTGAACGGTGGGTTAGCCACCACCGCATCGAATTTGGGGCTTCGGGCCGGGTTCATCTCGCGCAGCATGTCCCATTCATTGAGCAGGGTGTCGCCGTGCCAAATCTCGAACTCGGAGTCCTTTACCCCGTGCAGCAGCATGTTCATGCGCGCCAGGTTGTAGGTGGTTATGTTCTTTTCCTGCCCGGCGATCTTGCCGATGGTGCCGCCCGCGTCCTTCAGTCGTTTGCGAACATTCAGCAGCAGCGAGCCCGAGCCGCAGGCAAAGTCGAATACGCTGTCCAACTGCCTTTTGGGTCCCGTGGCAGGTTCCTGGCTGTCCAGCGTGACTAGACCTGACAAGATGCTGGAGATCTGCTGAGGGGTGTAGAACTCGCCCGCCTTCTTGCCGGAGCCGGCGGCAAACTGGCCGATCAGGTATTCATAGGCGTCGCCCAGCGTGTCCTTGTCGGTGGAGAACTTCGCCAGTCCCTCGGCAATCGCCTTGATCACGGTGCAGAGCTTGGCATTGCGGGCCTGGTAGTCCTTGCCCAGCTTGTCCGAATTCAGGTTGATCTCGGAAAACAGCCCGCCGAAGGTGCTGGCGAAGGATTCGTTCTCGATGTAATCGAAGCCGTCTTTCAGCGTTTGAAGCAACTCACCGTTCTGGGTCCGCGCCAGCTCCGCGATGCTGCCCCAGAGATAGTCTGGCTCAATCACGTAATGCGTCTTGCGGCGCATCTGCTTTTCAAAGTCGCCGGTATCGTCCGGGTTCTGCTCATACCACACCGCCAGCGGCGTGCGGCGGTCGCCCGCGGTCAGTTGCGGATAATCCGGTCCCAGCTCCTTGTGCGCCGCCGCCGCGTAGTTGCCCGACAGATAGCGCAGGAACAGGAAGGACAGCATGTAGTCGCGGAAATCGTCCGCGTTCATCGCCCCGCGCAGTTGGTCGGCAATGCCCCAGAGGATGTTGCCTAGTTGCTTTTGGTCTTGATCGGTCATTGTTGTCTTATTTGCATAAATGAACTGCCGAGTATTCCTCGGTAGTTGCCTCATCATTTGCTTGAACCTGAACTGTCAAGGATTCCTTGATAGTTGCCGCTATATTCAACTGCGTCATGTGCCTCCCTCAATCAAACGCTTCTCTCGCACAATCTCGGCGATTAACTCTTCTTCGGTCGGCAATATCCGCTGATACTTGGAGGCGAAAAGTTGCTGACTCTCCTTGATCACCGAGTATTTGACGACGGTTTCATCCTTGCTGTCACAAAGAATGACACCAATGGTGGGGTTGTCGTCTTCGCCGCGCTTGAGGTCGTCAAACATGCGCACATACATGTCCATCTGGCCAATATCCTGATGGCTAAGCTTGCCGGTTTTCAGGTCGATGATAACAAAGCACTTGAGTAGATAGTTGTAGAAAACAAGGTCGATAAAAAAATGGCTGGTTTCCGTGCTGATGCGCATTTGCCGGGCGACGAACGAGAACCCCTTACCCAGTTCCAGCAGGAACTTCTGCAGCTCATCAATAATCGCCTGTTCCAGTCGGCTCTCTTTTAGCTGGCCCGCTTCCGGCAGTTGCAGGAACTCCAGGACATAAGGGTCTTTGATGAATTCCAAATGGGCCAATGCGCCCTGTGTCGATGATGGACTGGCCTGGGTTGAAAGCAGGCGCTGAAAGCTCTGGCTTTTGATGTTACGTTCCAGTTGACGCACGCTCCAATGCTGCTCTCTGGCCTCGCGGCAGTAATAGTCGATGGCCTGCGGCGAATCCACGCGCATGATCAGGCGCAGGTGGCTCCAGCTTAAATCTCTACACGCTGTGTAGAGAATCGCCTGGTCGGGGAATGTTAAGTAGAACTGGCGGCAGTTGTACAGATTGGCATAAGAGAAGCCCTTGCCGAGATCCGCCGTCAATGCTATAGAAAGGTCTTTGATCAGGCGGACGCCGTATTCCGCCTTGTGCTTCCCGCGCTGCTCTTCTTCAACAATCCGCCGACCAATCAACCAGTAGGCTTCGACCATGGCGGAATTCACCGCTGAGCGCGCTTTGCCGCGTGCCTGTTCGAGAATATCCTTTATGTCCGCGTGAAATGAGGTCAATGCGCTCATGCCGACACCCCATCCATCACGGGGAAGAGCTGCTGCATCAGGCCCTTTTTATGGGTCTTTAGCGCGGCGAGTTGCTGGGCTTGGGCGGTGATGAGGTCGTCGAGAGAGGCGAGGCAGTCGGCGATTTTTTGTTGTTCGGGAATACTAGGGTGGGTTAGTGGGATTTCTTTAATTAGTCCAGCGCTAAGGTTTTCTTGACCGCCTTCATTACTTAGTTTGCGAATTTCATCATAGCGAGAGGCTAGATTTTGAAATGCAAAATTAGTGTCAACCTCTTCATTAAGCATAATTGCTGCGCAGGCTTGGTTGGTTGTGGCCTCCATGCCTAACAATGCAACTTTCCCGCGAGTTTTGCCTTGGCCGTACATAGCCATAAGCAAAGTTTGCGCTGGGAAAAGCTTGGCGGAAGAATTTACTAATCCTTCTGCTGTAATGAATTCTTCCGCATGATCTATTATGTTGAAACCAATTAAGGAGGTTGTAATCCAAGGAATCGAGCCGCCCCAGAAATCAGGTTTGGCACGGCTCGGCGTACCGCCAGAAGTTATTCGTGCAATATCTCCCAAAGACTTTTCCTCCCACTCCCCCGCATCACGAAACTCGGGGAAGCGTAGTTTGGGCAGGGTTTCGCCTTCGGCGGGGAAAAGCTGCTGCATCAGCCCTTTTTTATGGGTCTTGAGCGTGTCGAGCTGTTGCGCCTCCAGGGTGATCAGTTCGTCGAGGGACGCGAGGCAGTCGGCGATTTTTTGTTGTTCTCTTAATGAGTGATCGCCTTGTGGGAACGGAACAGGCAAGGCCAACAAATCGTTGTCGTCAATGTTGAGCGAACCATGTGCACGCGCCCCCACGGTAATGAACATTTTAAGCCATCTGCCGTGCAGGTTGCTAATAAACAGGTAGTCAAGATATTGTGGAAAAACGGCGCTTGCATCAACTCGAAAACAGGTGAATATGCTGTTTGGGACTGCTCCAGGTTCGTTTCCTGCATACATCGCAATGAATCCCTCTGGATATTCTTTGGTTGCGCTTTTATTATACGCAAAGTCGTGCCTTTCAATAACCAGATAATTCTTATACTGTGCCCCCGCAATTTCGCGGCCAAACTTTTCAAGCTGGGAAACCAACCCCACGCCAGCAGTGATACTCATAAGCCTGAATTTATCGCTGCCCGCTTTCTTTTTAATAATGGCGGCAACCTTGCGCAGCTCTTTGGTCTCCCACTCCCCCGCCTCCCGAAACTCAGGAAAGCGCCGCTTGGGCACATTGGGCACGTTACTCATTGGCTATCTTCCGCAATCCACGCGGCGAGCCGTTGACGAATTCGTTGCAACCGCCCATCACTGCGCCGGAAAGATCGGTAAACGGGAAGGGCACAAGCACGATTTGCCCGGCTTGTTTCATTGCCAGCATTCCTTGAGATCATCGCGGGTATAGAGAGGCGGCTCATCCTCCATACCACGCATCGCCTGACTCATCGCCATGGCGCTGAATTCGGCACGGGTCCATTCACCATCAGCGATCTCTTGTTGCTTGGCGACGGCGTGACGGGATACCAGAAAATCGACGAAATCGAAAACCTCCGCCTGCTTGTCTGGCGGTAGAGTCTGTATTCTTTCAGATAATTGCGCGTGATTCATCTTGAACTCCTCTATGTAAGATGGTGCTGCGGCTGGCCGGCAGGGATGATTCGATTGCTGTCAATCAGCATGACTTCTACCCGGCAGGGGACGATCCTGGCGTTGTTCGCGCTGCCACTCGCGCGGGTCGGCAATCTCACGCAAAACACTCGCCGCTGGCAAGCGTTTTGCGTTTGCCGGAAAATCCTTTTATTGCCCATACGCCCCCAGCCCTGAGATTCAATACTTGCCGGCCAACGCGGTGTCCAGCGTCAGCAATTCCAGTTGGTGATGGCCAGCCGTGGCGGCAATGATCGCGTCGGGTAATTTGCCTTTGTTTTTCTGCCGGAAGGCAATGGTGGCGTCTTCAATGGCCGAGGTAATCGGCAGGTAATTCATCCGGCTCAGAAGCCGCTCGATGGTTTGCCGGTCTGCCGGTTTCAGGCCGTGGTAGCTCAGCAGTTCCATGCGAGTGATCGCGCTGAAAGCACATTCCCTGATGGCGACCTGTTGCTGTGTCAACAGGCAAATGACTGTTTCGCTGCGATTCAACAACCCGATCACAATGTTGGTGTCGAGCAGAAACTTAACGCCATTCATCGCGCATTTCCTTCTGAATGCTCAAGGGGTCTTTTCCTGCAAATGCGTCGATCATGGGCAGGTCTGATGCCACATTCACCAATAATTCCGCCGACTGCCTGCTTGACAAATACTGGGCAAGCAGCTGGCTGATGATTTGAGCCGGCGTCTGGTGCTCCTTACGGGCCATCTCCAGCAATCCCGCTTCCAATTCACGATCCAGTTCCAACGTCAGCATGGCATAGGCTCCCTATTGCTAATAGGCAGAGAATAAAGGTTTGACTTTCAGTGCGTCGAGCGTGTTGCGCTAGAATCGCGAGGCTGGCGCGAGTGCTTGCGTTTGACGGCACCCCCTTTCATTGCTCATACGCCCCCAACCCAGAAATCTCCCGCCCCTGGGCGAGTCTGTGCAGCAGCGGCATCAGGTCGTCCATCAGCGCCAGTTCCGCCTTGGTGCGCGCCTTCCAGCCCAGTTCCAGCGGGGCCAACAGATCATTGAGCAGCGCGCCGTCGAAGATCATGCGGCGCAGGATGGCGTCCACCAAGCCTTGCAGGGCGGCGGCGGACAGGCCGTGCTGCCTGGCCAGGTCGGCGATGACCTGGGCGGTCTTGGCGACCTTGTAGTGGGCATATTGCTCACGCACACCTTCGACGGTGTGCGCCTTGCTGGTGTCGAGGCTGTCGATGTATTCGGTGAGGGCGTCCCGATCATCGATGAGTTTGGCCTCGGATTGAATCAGGCCGATCAATTCGGCGCGGCTCACCGTCTGCTTGCCCGGCGTCTGGCTGGCGTAGCGGGTGATGAGCGCCATGATGTAGTCGTAGTCGATGAGGCTTGATGCGAACAGCACGAACTCGAAATCGAGCTGCTGGACGGCGGGATCAGTCTTATCGCTGCCCTTATCCTGTTTCGCCTTCAGGCGCTGGGCGGTGTCCAGATAGACGCCTTTGAAGCCCTGCAATCGATCCTTGGGCAGGATCTGCTCGATGGCTTGGCGGTTGCCGTCGGTGAGGTCGGTGTATTGGTCGAGCTGGGTCTTGAGTCGTTGCACCTCTTTGAACAGGTTGATGAACTGGCCGCGCGCGGCGTCGCCCTTGAGCTTCGGTACCGCGTCGGGAGTGTTGGCCAGCCCCTGCGATTGCATGAAGTCGCCGAGCTTCTGCACGGCGGTTTGCAGTTTGTCGATGACCACCGGGGCCTTGTCCACCAGCCAGATTTCGCGGGCCTGCTTGCCGGTCTGGCCGGAGAAGAGGCCGATGGCGGTGTCCACGGCGTCTTGTTGTTGGCGGAAGTCGAGGATGTTGCCGTAGGGCTTGGTGTCGTTGAGCACGCGGTTGGTGCGCGAAAACGCCTGGATCAGGCCGCGGTATTTGAGGTTCTTGTCGACATAGAGGGTGTTCAGGTATTTGGAATCGAAGCCGGTGAGCAGCATGTCCACCACGATGGTGATGTCGATCTTCTGGGCGTGGGGCAGGTCGGCATTGGGGTATTGCTGATCCTTGATGCGCTTTTGCACGTCCTGATAGTAGAGATCGAATTCGCCGATGCAATGGTTGCTGCCGTATTGGGCGTTGTAGTCGGCGATGATCGCCTTGAGGGCCTCCTTCTTCTTGTCGGGCTCCTGTTCGTTGTCGGCCTTTTCCTGCGGCAGGTCTTCCTGAATCTGCTGCACGTCCTTGTTGCCCTCCGCGGGCGGGGAGAAGACGCAGGCGATGTTGAGTGGCTGGAAGTCGGGGTCTGCGGCCTTCTTTTCCGCCTGAACGGCTTTGAACAGTGCGTGGTATTCGATGGCGTCATTGATTGAAGCTGTGGCCATCAGGGCATTGAATTTGCGCCCGTTGGTCGCGGCGTCGTGCTTGGCCAGAATCGCCTCGACGATGGCCTTTTTCGCCAGCGCCTCACCCGGCTTGGGCTGCTTCTTGCCTTCGGGCTTGTAGTAATCGACATGGAAGCGCAGCACGTTGCGGTCTTCGATGGCGTGGGTGATGGTGTAGGCGTGCAATTGCTGCTGGAAGATGTCGGCCGTGGTCCGGTAGGACGCCTGCTGGCCTTCGATCTGCTGGTAGCTGGCGTTTTGCTCGAAGATGGGCGTACCGGTGAAGCCGAACAGCTGGGCGTTGGGGAAGAATTCCTTGATGGCCTGGTGGTTCTCACCGAATTGCGAGCGGTGGCATTCGTCGAAGATGAAGACCATGCGTTGGTGGCGCAGCGGTTCCAGACGCTCCTTGTAGTTGCGTTTGTTCGTTCCATCCAGCGCCAGGCCAAGCTTCTGGATGGTGGTGACGATGACCTTGTCGGCGTAGTCGTCGGAGAGCAGCCGGCGCACCAGGGTTTCGGTGTTGGTGTTTTCCTCGACGCAGCCTTCCTGGAACTTGTTGAATTCCTCGCGCGTCTGCCGGTCCAGGTCTTTGCGATCCACCACGAACAGGCACTTGTCGATGTCGGGGTTGTCCTTGAGGAGCGTCGCTGCCTTGAACGAGGTGAGCGTCTTGCCGCTGCCGGTGGTGTGCCAGACGTAGCCGTTACCGCAGCGCTGGTGGATGGATTCGACCATCGCCTTGACCGCATAGAGCTGATACGGCCGCATCATCAGGAGCTTCTGCTCGCCAGCGACCAACACCATGTAGCGGCTGATCATCTCGCCCAGCTGGCATTTGGCGAGGAAGGCGTCGGCGAAGCGGTCCAGATGGGTGATCTTGGTGTTGTCCACGTCCGCGAACTGGTACAGCGGCAGGAAGCGCTCGTCGGCGTTGAAGCTGAAGTGGCGGCTGTTGTTGTTGGCGAAGTACCAGGTGTCGCTGCGGTTGGTGACGATGAAGAGCTGCAGGAAACAGAGCAGGGTCTTGGTGTAGCCGTTGCCGGGGTCGTTCTTGTAATCGACGATCTGCTGCATGGCCCGGCGCGGGCTGATGGCGAAGGTTTTCAGCTCGATCTGGACGGCTGGAATGCCGTTGATGACCAGGATCACGTCGTAACGGTGATGGCTGTAATCGGTGCTGATCCGGAGCTGGTTGACCACCTCGAAGCTGTTCTTGCACCAGTCCTTGATGTTAACCAGGGTGTAGTAGAGCGGGGTGCCGTCATCGCGTTCGAAGCTGTTGCATTCGCGCAGGTGGCGGGCGGCGGCGAAGACATCGGCGGTAACAATCGTGTCCAGCAGGCGGTGGAACTCGCTGTCGGTCAGCTGCACGCGGTTCAGGGCCTCGAACTTCTCGCGGAAGTTCTGCTCCAGTGCGGCACGGTCGCGGATGTCCGGGCGATAGGTGTATTTGAGATCGCCCAGTTTCTCGATCAGCGCTTGCTCGATGTCTTTTTCCGTCATTCGGAAGGCTCAGAAGAACAGCCCCGTGAGCGGCGAGGACGCCGACGCAAAGCGCTTGGGGGCCATGCGCCCGGCCAGATAGGCTTCGCGCCCGGCCTCGATCCCCTTGCGCATGGCGCTCGCCATCAGCACCGGGTCGCGCGCGGCGGCGATGGCGGTGTTCATCAGCACGCCGTCACAGCCCAACTCCATGGCGATGGCCGCGTCAGAGGCCGTACCGACCCCCGCATCGACCAGCACCGGGACCCGGGCGTTCTCGACGATCGTAAGGATGTTCAGCGGGTTGCGGACACCGAGCCCGGAGCCGATGGGGGCGGCCAGCGGCATGATCGCCACACAGCCCAGCTCCTCCAGGCGCTTGGCGATGATCGGGTCGTCGTTGGTGTAGACCATCACGTCGAAGCCGTCCTTGACCAGGATCTCCGCTGCCGCGAGGGTGGCGATGACGTCCGGGAACAGGGTCTTCTCGTCGCCCAGGACCTCCAGCTTGACCAGATTGTGGCCGTCCAGCAGTTCGCGCGCCAGGCGGCAGGTGCGCACGGCGGTCTCGGCGTCATAGCAGCCGGCGGTGTTGGGCAGGATGGTGTAGCGCTCCGGGGGCAGCACGTCCAGGATGTTGGGCTCCCCGGGGGTCTGGCCGATGTTGGTGCGGCGCACGGCGACGGTGACGATCTCCGCCCCGCTCGCCTCGATGGCGCGAGCGGTTTCTGCCAAGTCCTTGTATTTTCCGGTGCCGACCAGGAGGCGCGAGCTGTATTCCTGGCCGGCGATGGTGAAATGATCGGAATGGGTGGGGGCTTGGGACATGACGCAGCGGCTCCGAACTGTGGGGGGTGTGGGGGTGGCGCACAAAGGGCCTATGTGCGTTCTTTTTCGACCAAAGGAACCCCCCACTCAGCCGCCGCCGACCGCCTGGATGATTTCCACCCGGTCGCCGGGCGCGAGCCGCTGGCAGTCGAAGCGGCTGCGCGGCACCAGCTCACCGTTTAACTCCACGGCGATGCGTTTCCCGGCCAGGGCGAGGGTGGCGATGAGGGTAGACATGAGTGCGCCATCCGCGACCTCGGCGGGCGCTCCATTGATTTCGATCTGCATAGCGATTGGTCTCCAGCTGGGGTCGGGCAATTCTATCCCAGCCCAGGCCCAGTCCGGGCGAATCCGCTCGAACCGGGCGGCGCCGCGGCCGGGGCACACACCCTCAAGGGGTTAGCATGATTGCAAAAACCTGTCGGCCTCGTTACCTTACACGGCGCAAAATTCCGGAGGCCGACTCCGGCAGCTACCGGCCGCAGCGAACCGCCTCGGGCCGCGAATCCGGATCGCCACCACACTCGACGAGGACACCACCGTGAGCCAATGGTCAGAGGACCTGATCTCGATCGAGCACGCACTAACCCTGGACGGCCTCTTTTTCCAGCGGGTGCGTCGCTCCCCGGAGCGTGTCGCCTACCGCTTCCATGACCGCGACCTGGGCTGGCAGCAACTGACCTGGGGCGCGATGGGACAGGCGGTGGCGCGCTGGCGCGCCGCCCTGGCGGGTGAGGCCCTCGCCACCGGCGACCGGGTCGCCATGCTGCTGCGCAACTGCCCGGAGTGGGTGATGTTCGACCTGGCGGCGCTGTCGCTGGGCCTGGTCACGGTGCCGCTCTACACCGACGACCGGGCCGACAACGCCGCCTATATTCTGCAGGACGCCGGGGTCAAGGTGCTGCTGGTGCAGGACGCGGGACGCTGGAAGCGCCTGGCGGAGGCGCTTGGCCCGGCCCCCTGGCCGCTGCGGGTGGTGCTCCTGGACGGGGGCGCACAGGCGCTGGACCTGGCCGCCGCCGACCCGCGGGTGCGGGTGGCAGAGGACTGGCTGCCGGACACCGCCGCCGCGCCACCCCCGCGGGCGGGCGACACCCGCGCGTTGGCGACCATCGTTTATACCTCAGGCACCACCGGGCGGCCCAAGGGGGTGATGCTCTCGCACCGCAACCTGCTGTCCGATGCCCATGCCTCGATTACAGTGATCGCCTGCTACCAGGAAGACGTCTTCCTGTCCTTCCTGCCCCTGTCACATGCACTGGAGCGCACCGGCGGCTATTACCTACCGATGATGGCCGGGGCCTGTGTGGCCTTTGCGCGCTCGGTGGGGCAACTCGCGGAGGACCTGCTGACCGTCCGCCCGACGGTCATCATCGCCGTGCCCCGGGTCTTCGAGCGGGTCTATGCCCGGGTGGCGGACCAGTTGGCCACCCGCGCGGCCCCGGTGCGCTGGCTTTTCCGCCTGAGCGTCGCCGCCGGCTGGCGCAACTTTCTGCACACCCAAGGGCGCGGCGGCTGGCACCCACTGCTGCTGCTGTGGCCGTGGCTGCGCCGCCGCGTGGCGGGGCCGGTGTTGGACCGGCTGGGCGGGCGCCTGCGCGCGGCGGTGAGCGGCGGCGCACCCCTGCCCTACCCGGTGGCGCGCACCTTCCTCAGTCTCGGCCTGCCCCTGTTGCAGGGCTATGGACTCACCGAGACTAGCCCGGTGATCACCGTCAACCCCATCGAGGACAACATCCCGGAGAGCGTGGGCGTCCCCATCCGCGGGGTGCAGTTGCGCATCGGGGCAGACGACGAGCTGCTGGTCAGGGGTCACAGCGTCATGATGGGCTACTGGAATAACCACAGTGCCACCGCCCAGGTGCTGACCCACGACGGCTGGCTGCACACCGGGGACCAGGCGCGCCGGAGCGGCCGGCATGTCTACATCACCGGCCGCCTCAAGGACATCCTGGTCCTGTCCAACGGGGAAAAGGTGCCGCCGGCAGACATGGAGATGGCGATCGCCATGGACCCCCTGTTCGAGCAGGCGTTGGTGCTCGGCGAGGGGCGCTCCCATCTCACCGCCCTGCTGGTGCTCAACGAGGACCTCTGGAACGGCCTGGCCCAGGAATTCGGACTCGACCCAGCCGCGCCCAATAGCCTGGAAGACCCGCACCTGGGCCGGGACATGGTCAAGCGCGTGCGACTTGCGCTCCGCGACTTCCCCGGCTATGCCAAGATCCGCCGGGCCGCCCTGACCCTGGAGCCCTGGACGGTCGAGAACGGGCTCCTGACGCCGACACTGAAGGTCAAGCGCAGCGAGGTTCTGAAGCGCTACCGGGAGTCAATTGAGCGGATGTATTCTGTAGAATCATAAGCGCAAACCCCCAAGCCCAAGGCCCGCGGCAGGTGCCCGCCCTCAGGCGGGTTGCCCATAGCGCGTCAATCTGGTACTAAAGGGCGCTTTTCGCGGCCTAGCCCAACGATGGGGCTGGGGATCGGGTCGCGATTCATCCCAAGACAAGACTGCGGGAGCACGTTCATGGCCGAGACAACAACCAACCCCGTCAACGCTCAAGAGCCCAAGGCGTTCGGCTTCGAGCCCTACAACGCGGCCGAGGGCGAGGAGTATATGAGCCCGGCGCAGGAGGAGCACTTCAGGCAGATCCTGCTGGCCTGGAAGCGGTCCTTGATGGAGGAGGTCGACCGCACCGTCCACCACATGCAGGACGAGGCGACCAACTTCCCGGACCCCAACGACCGCGCCACCCAGGAGTCTGAATTCAGCCTGGAGCTGCGCACGCGCGACCGGGAGCGTAAGTTGATCAAGAAGATCGATGAGGGTATGACCCGCCTCACCGATCACGAGTACGGGTACTGCGAGGCCTGCGGGGTGGAGATCGGTGTACGCCGCCTGGAGGCGCGCCCCACCGCCACGCTCTGTATCGATTGCAAGACCCTGGACGAAATCCGCGAGAAACAGCGCGGCTGAACCCCCGCGGGCGGCGATGGCCTACCGGGGACGTTTTGCCCCGTCGCCGACCGGCGCGCTGCACTTCGGGTCACTGATCGCCGCGGTGGCGAGTTTTGCCGATGCCCGTGCCCACGGCGGCGTCTGGCTGGTACGCATCGAGGACCTGGATCGCCCCCGCGAGGTGCCGGGGGCGGCGGAGGCAATTCTGCGCACCCTGCGGGCCTTCGGTCTGCACTGGGACGGGCAACCGCTCCGACAGAGCCGCCGCACCAGCGCCTATGACGCGGCCCTGGAACGGCTCACCGCACGCGGGCTCACCTACCCCTGCGCCTGTTCGCGCAGCGAGATCGCCCGCGACGCTCGGCCGGGCGCGGCCGGCCCCATCTACGCCGGCACCTGCCGCAATGGGCTGCCGCCCGGCCGCCCCCCCCGCTCCACCCGCCTGCGCACCCCGCCCGGCGTGGTCAGCTTGCGCGACCGCATCCAGGGCGAGCGGTCCCAGGACGTCGCCCAGGACTTTGGGGACTGCATCCTGCGGCGTGGCGACGGACTCCATGCCTACCAACTGGCGGTGGTCGTCGACGATGCCTGGCAAGGCATCAACCACGTGGTGCGAGGCGCCGATCTGCTCGACTCCACGCCCTGCCAGTACCTGCTGCAACAGGCCTTGGGACTGCCGACCCCGCACTACGCCCATGTCCCGCTCGCGCTCGCTGCCGGGGGCCGCAAACTCAGCAAGTCACTCGCCGCCGCCCCGGTGGACCCGGCTGCCCCCTGGCCCGCCCTCCTGCGCGCCTGGGCCTGGCTGGGTCAGGCGCCCGCCCCCGCCGAATCCCGTGCCTCGCTGGCCGACTTCTGGGAGTATGCGCGTCTCGCCTGGCGGATCGAACGGGTACCTACCGTCGCACGCGCTTGCGTCGATCCCAATGCTTGGGCCAGTATCGGCGACTGAGTGAACGCAGGGCGCCAGGGCGAGCCGGTCACGGCGGAGTAATGCCACAACACTAACCTGTCACCCGCTACCCTGCCCCCACCTTAAGCGCGAACAACGACCATTGGAGAATCAGTCCATGACCGCGACCGCCCCAGGCTCAACGACACTCGCCCCCTTGTCCCCCGACCTTTTAAGCAAAATGGATGCCTACTGGCGGGCATGCAATTATCTCGCCGCCGGCATGATCTATCTACGCGACAACCCGCTGTTGCGCGAGCCGCTCAAAGAAGAACACATCAAGGAACGGCTCTTGGGCCACTGGGGCGCGAGCCCCGGCCTGTCCTTCATGTATGTCCACGTCAACCGCATCATTCGCGAACAGCAGCAAGCGGCCATCTTCCTGGCTGGCCCAGGCCATGGCGCCCCGGGCGTGCTGGCCCCGGTCTACCTGGAGGGGACCTATTCCGAGGTCTATCCGAACAAGAGCGAGGATGAGGAGGGCTTGCAGGCCTTCTTCAAGCAATTCTCCTTTCCCGGCGGCATCGGCTCACACTGCACCCCGGAGACCCCCGGCTCCATCCACGAGGGTGGCGAGCTGGGCTATTCCATCTCCCATGCCTTTGGCGCAGCCTTCGACAACCCCGACCTGCTGGTGGTGGTGGCGGTGGGCGACGGCGAATCCGAGACCGGCCCGCTCGCCACCTCCTGGCATTCCAGTAAGTTCTTAAATCCCATCCGCGATGGGGCGGTGCTGCCGATCCTGCATTTGAACGGCTACAAGATCAATAATCCGACCCTGCTGGCGCGTATCCCGCATGAGGAACTCGCAAGCCTGATGCGCGGCTATGGTTGGACCCCACACTTCGTGGAGGGCGATGACCCGCAGGTCATGCACCAGCAGATGGCGGCCACACTCGATGCCTGTATGACCGAGATCCGCGGCATCCAACAGGCGGCCCGGTCGAGCGGCACGGCGACCCGCGCCCACTGGCCCATGATCGTACTGCGCTCGCCGAAGGGCTGGACCGGCCCCAAGGAGGTCGACGGTCACAAGGTCGAGGGCTTCTGGCGTGCCCACCAAGTACCGCTCGCCGGCCTGCGCAACAACCCGGCACACTTGAAACAGCTCGAAGATTGGCTGCGCAGCTATAGGCCGGAGGAGTTGTTCGACTCCGCCGGCCGACTCATCCCTGAACTCAAGGAACTCGCCCCCCAGGGCAACCTGCGCATGAGCGCCAGCCCTCACGCCAACGGCGGGGTCCTGCGCCGCGCGCTGCGGATGCCGGACTTCCGCGACTATGCGGCGAACATCGACGCGCCAGGCGCCACCCGCGCTATGAACACCAAGCCATTGGGCGCGCTGCTGCGTGACATCATGGCCGAGAACATGCGTAATTTCCGCGTCTTCGGGCCGGATGAGAACTCATCCAACAAGCTCGATGCGATCTATGAGGTCAGCAAGAAGCTCTGGCTGTGCGACTATAAGGACGAGGACGCCGACGGCGGTGAGCTCTCACCGGATGGGCGGGTCCTGGAGATGCTCTCGGAGCATACCCTGGAGGGCTGGTATGAGGGCTATCTACTCAGCGGCCGGCACGGCTTCTTTGCCACCTACGAGGCCTTCGTCCATGTCATCGACAGCATGTACAACCAGCACGCCAAGTGGTTGGCTATCTGTAACGAGATCCCCTGGCGGGCACCGGTTTCATCGCTGAATCTGCTGATCACCTCGACCGTCTGGCGCCAGGACCACAACGGCTTCACCCATCAGGACCCGGGATTCCTGGATGTCGTGGTCAACAAAAGCCCACAAGTCACCCGCGTCTATCTGCCCCCGGATGTGAACTGCCTGCTGTCCACCGCCAACCATTGCCTGCGCAGCATGAACAATATCAATGTCATTGTCTGCGACAAGCAAGACCACCTGCAATATCTCAGTATGGACGAGGCGATTAAGCACTGCACCAAGGGCTTAGGCATCTGGGATTGGGCGAGCAACGACCAGGGGGTGGAGCCGGACGTGGTGATGGTGGGCTGCGGCGATATTCCCACCAAGGAGGCCCTGGCCGCCACCGCCATGCTGCGCGAGTCCTTTGCCGATCTGCGCATCCGCTTCGTCAATGTGGTCGACCTGTTCCGGATGCAACCGAGCGGCGAGCATCCCCATGGCCTGTCGGACGCGGACTTCGACTCGATCTTCACCAAGGACAAGCCGATCATCTTCAACTTCCACGGCTATCCCTGGCTGATCCACCGCCTGGCCTACCGCCGCACCAATCACGCCAACCTGCATGTGCGCGGCTACAAGGAAAAGGGCAACATCAACACCCCGCTGGAACTGGCGATCAGCAACGAGATCGACCGCTTCAGCCTGGCCATCGATGTCATCAACCGGGTCCCGCGCCTGCAGGCGACCGGCGCCCATGTCAAACAGCGGATGCGCGACCGGCAAATCGAGGCGCGCGCCTATGCCTTTGAGAACGGCATCGACAAGCCGGAATTCGAGCAATGGACCTGGCCGCTGTGAGCGCACGCGGCACACGCAAATGATACATTGACCGTTATTCCGGCCATCCCGAGAACATTCGTCGCGGCCTGGGGGCCGCTCCTACCCGCGTAGGAGCGGCCCCCAGGCCGCGACGGGTTGCCGCAAGAGCGGTCTGACCGGAATCATGATCAAGGCCCAAATGAAGACCACGCATAACATGCATTAAGAGACGCACTATGCCCACCGAGAAAACGCCAGAAACCCAGAACGGAGCGGACACTCCGACCCACGAGCACACCCGCACCGGCATGTCGAAGGACGCACTGAAACGGGCCTTCATCGACAACCTGTTCTATGTCCAAGGCCGCTTCCGCGAGGTCGCCAGCCCCAACGATAACTATATGGCCACCGCCTATACGGTCCGCGACCGCCTGCTGGGGCGCTGGATCAAGTGTGCCGAGACCTACCGCGACACCAAGGCGCGCACCGTCTGCTATCTGTCCGCCGAATTCCTGCTCGGTCCGCACCTGCTCAACAATCTGGTCAATCTGGGGATCACGGATGTCGCACAGGAGGCCGGGCGCGAACTCGGGCTGGACCTGCGTCAGATCCTTGAGACCGAAGAAGAGCCGGGCCTCGGCAACGGCGGCCTGGGACGGCTCGCCGCCTGTTATATGGATTCATTGAGCACGGTGCAGATCCCGGCCATCGGTTATGGCATCCGCTATGAGTTCGGCATCTTCGACCAGGTGATTGAGGACGGCTGGCAGGTGGAGAAGAGCGACACCTGGCTCAAGAACGGCAATCCATGGGAGTTGCCTCGCTATAAGATTCGCTTCCCGGTCAAGTTCGGCGGGCGCACCGAGCAGTATCACGACGAGCACGCCGCCCTGCGGGTGCGGTGGATTGCGGATATGGAGATCAACGGGGTCGCCTATGACACCCCAATCATGGGCTACGGGGTCGGCAATGTGAGCCTGCTGCGGCTATGGAAATCCGAGGCCCCAGAGTCATTCGACTTCCAGTCATTCAACACCGGCGACTATTACGGCGCGGTCCATGCCAAGATCGAGGCCGAGACCATCTCCAAGGTGCTCTATCCGAACGACGAGCCCGAGGCCGGCAAGGAACTGCGCCTAAAGCAGCAATATTTCTTCGTCTCCTGTTCGCTCCAGGACATGATCCGGCTGCATCTCGGCACCGTCGGCCCGCTCGACACCTTCGCCGATAAGTTCGTCGCCCAACTCAATGACACCCACCCGGCCATCGCGGTAGCTGAACTCCTGCGGCTGCTGATGGACGAGCACGGCATGGGCTGGGACCAGGCCTGGGGCATCACCCACCAGACCTTCTGCTATACCAATCACACCCTCTTGCCCGAGGCGCTGGAGACCTGGTCGGTGCGGCTGTTTGAGAAGCTGCTGCCGCGCCACCTGGAGATCATCTACGAGATCAACCGCCGCTTCCTGGACGAGGTGCGGGTGCGTTTCATGAATGATGAGGGCCGGGTCGCGCGCATGTCGCTGATCGGTGAAGAGGGCGGTCGGCGGGTGCGGATGGCCAATCTGGCGGTGGTGGGCTCCAGCGCGGTCAACGGCGTAGCCGAGCTGCATTCCGAGCTGGTCAAGACCACGGTGTTGAAGGATTTCTATGAACTGTGGCCGGAACGCTTTCACAATGTCACCAATGGCGTGACCCCGCGCCGCTTCATTGCGGTGTGCAACCCGCGTCTCACCGCGCTGATCACCGAGACCTGCGGGGACGAGGGCTGGCTGCGCGACCTGAACCGCCTGCGCGCGTTGGAGAATTACGCGGACGACGCAGGATTGCAGGAAAAGTGGCGTGCGGTCAAGACCGCCGCCAAGCATAATCTGGCCACCTGGCTGGGACAGAACGCGTGGGTCAAGGTCGACCCGCAGAGCCTCTTCGATGTCCAGGCCAAACGCCTGCACGAATACAAGCGCCAGCACCTGAACTTGCTGCACATCGTCAGCCTCTACCAGCACATCAAGCAGAATCCCAACCACGCCATTGTCCCGCGCACCTTCATCTTCGGCGCCAAGGCGGCCCCCGGCTATTATATGGCCAAGCTCATCATCAAGCTGATCAACGCCGTCGGTGAGGTCATCAATCACGACCCCCAGATCAACGGCCATCTGCGTGTCGCCTTCATGCCCAATTTCAATGTTCAGAACGGCCAACGCCTCTATCCCGCCGCCGACATCTCGGAGCAAATCTCACTCGCCGGCAAGGAGGCATCCGGGACCGGCAATATGAAGTTCTCGATGAACGGGGCATTGACCATCGGCACCCTCGACGGGGCCAACGTTGAGATCCGCGAGGAGGTCGGAGCGGAGAACTTCTTCCTCTTCGGCATGACCGCGGACGAGGTCGCCCGTCGCCAGGCGGAGGGCTATCGGCCCTGGGAGATCTATCGGGACGATCACGAACTCAAGTCGGCCATCGATCTCATCAACTCCGGGCTCTTCTCCCACGGTGACACCGCCCTGTTTCGGCCACTCACCGAGAACCTGATCAACCAGGACCCCTTCATGGTGCTGGCGGACTATCGCGCCTATGTCGAGTGCCAGCAGCGGGTGAGCCTGGCCTGGGCCGACCGCCCGCACTGGGATCGCATGTCCATCCTCAATGTCGCGCGGATGGGCAAGTTCTCCTCTGACCGGGCCATTCGGGAGTATGCGCAGAAGATTTGGCAGGTCAAGCCGCTGCCGGTCTCACTGACCGCGCCATGACGAGCGGGTTGTCCGCAACTGAGCGCAAGTAGCGAGCATCGATTTCGGTTCTTTATTCTTCCCGTGACACCGTGGCGGCGGTGTCACGTCTGGGTCAGGCGCGCTGCGGCGGGAGTGCCGGTGACACGCGCGCCCCCGCCAGCGCACGTTGCCGACTCACCGCCAACGCCTCGTCGCGCCCGAGCCACTCGCGCGAGGTGCCCACAGACTCACCCCGGACTTTTTTTCAGCCAAACCGACGTTGGCCTTGAACAACGCCGTGTACGTCTTGCGCTTCGCTTCACCCACGTTGACCTGCCCCCTCTTGGCTCGGCACAAGCATCCATGGCAGTCCGGTTTTCGGGGTCCACTTTAGCTCCCGCACCGCAGTCGGGTCGAACGCAAGGACCAGCGACCGCCGCCCAGCCTCAACCCTTTTTATCTATCTGGTTTGCCGTTTCGTAGGTCCAGACTCGGTGCGCAGCGCTTGCGAGCTCAGGCAATGCAGAGTATATTCTTTATCAATCCTCTCGCCTGCCCTCCCATCCGTGGTCCCGGCCGGCACCAAGAGGGTCGGCCGCGGCCGGATCGCGAGGCGGGAACGCAGCGTCACTGCGCCGGTCCTGCCCAAGGCCACAAGCGGTCTGAATCGGGAGCTGGTGTCCGAAGGCGCTTGAGACTTCGGCCGACTGGACATGGACTCCGGGCATCCTGTTGAAAATCAAAAAAACATACTGAGGGGGACAGGCGAGATGATCATTGAGCAACTGAGCAAGCAGGCCGTGGCGGAGACGCTTGCGACCAGCGTCGTTACCGGACGCTTCGATCTGGAGGGTGTGGGTCTCCTCGTGCTTGAGGATGGACGCATCCTGCTGAACGAGGCGAATCATCAATGCACGGTGCGGGGGTCAGCGCAAAAGCCCTTGACGCCTTATCAGCTCGCGCAGTCCAGTGGGGTCGGCTACCGCCTCTGGGCCAGGGGTCTGATCACCGGCGCCACCCGCGCTTATGCGTGATCCTAAGCCCGGGAATTGCTCACGCCAAGGCGCCAAGCTCGCCAAGAAATACAATCGGGTAGAGCCACTATCCAGCTCACCCTGCGGGTGACTGGCGCAACGCCGATAACGCACTGAAAAGCCTTGGCGAGCTTGGCGCCTTGGCGTGACAACTGCTCTTTCTAGTACCGCAGGATGAAAGTGCTCGGACCATGTCAAGCTAGGCTGCCAACGGCTTGCCTTGGTAGGTCCAGCGGAATGGTTTGGCCATTGTCTTGTTGAAATAGTCGATGAAGTTTTTGATTTTCTGGCAAAGGTCGT
>NZ_CAJAXH010000080.1 GCF_903946935.1 uncultured Thiodictyon sp. | reverse complement strand
TCCCGCGACACCGTCGCCGCCACCATCCAGCGCCTGGCACGCAACGTCCGCCTGGTGTTCGACTACCTGGGCATGACCGAAAATTCCCGCCGTCGGCGGGGACGGCCAGCCACGGCGGGCTAGAACGGATTTGCCGTGCCCGGGCGAGCGATCAGCGTGCCGGCCGATCCGCCGCCTTGTCACAAAGCCCGGGTCGCCATGCTGGCCGGTCCGGGATACACTCGCGGGACCTTGACCTGGGTTCCTGTGGTTACCGATGCTATCGCGCACCTCTTCAACTCTACTGCTGGTGGTCCTGGCCCTGTCGCTGACCGGGTCCTGGCTGCCATCCGCGGCCACTGCCGCCCCCCCCTGTCGTCAGGATGGCGAGGCCAGTGTGTGGACCGCCCCGCTGCGGCCCAAGCCAGGCGAGCCCCTGGAGGTGCTGGCGGTGGCGACCGACGGCGCACTCGATCAGGTGCAGGTCACCGATGCCGCCGGGCAGCGTTCGACCATCCGCACCACCAGTGCCGGCGGGCCGCCCTGGGGGCTCGCGGGCAGCGTCAACTGGACCCGGGCCGGGACCTACCGGATCGAGGCATTGCGCGGCGGGCGGGTCGCCGCCTGTGCCGAGGTCCGGATCGGGGGCGGCGAGGCGCCGCGCGGCAGCGGCGAGTGGGATCTGGCGACCACGGCCTTCTTCTCGGCCTGGGTCGAGCGCCTGTTCGACGCCCCGCCCGAACAGTCACTGAGCTTCGACTCGCTCACCCCGGTGCTGCACAACCCGCAGCGCAATTTTCTGTTCAACTTCCTGGGCGCCGGGGAGGACAATCGCCTGTCCGCCGAGCCGGATTGTGCCGACCTGCCCTATTACCTGCGCGCCTATTTCGCCTGGAAACTCGGCCTGCCGATCGCCTACCGCCCGTGCAGCCGCGGCAGCCGCAGCAGTGCGCCGCGCTGCCAGGGGGCGCAGTTCGACAGTGCCTTCGTCGGCTCCCCTGCCGGGGCGAGCGCGTTCCGGGGGGTGAGCCAACGGGTCATGAATGTGATCCATTCGGGCAGCGGACGCACCGACCTGCGCGACGAGTCCACCGATATCTATCCGGTGGCCTTGCAGCGCTCGAGCCTTTGGCCCGGGACCATTTACGCCGACCCCTATGGTCATGTGATGGTGGTGGTGAAATGGATCGCCCAGCGCCCGGGCGAGCCCGGGCTGCTGCTCGCGGTCGATGCCCAGCCGGACAACTCGGTGGCCCGCAAGCGCTTCTGGGAGGGGACCTTCCTGTTCGCCGATACCCCCAGCGCCGGACCGGGGTTTAAGGCGTTTCGCCCACTCGTCCGCACCGGCGGCGGCGGGCTGCGCCTGCTGCCTAACAGCGCGCTCGGCGCCGGCACCGGCCTACCGCCCTTCTCCCTGGAGCAGGCAGGGCTTGCGCCCGCGGATTTCTACGCCCGCGTGGAACGGCAGATCAACCCGCAGGGGCTGGACCCGGAGGCGGCGCACCAAGCCACCCTGGAGGCCCTGATGGAGCAGCTCAACACCAGGGTGGACTCGGTGGCCAAGGGCGAGGCCTACATGCGCGCCCACCCGGGGACCACCATCCCCATGCCCAAGGGCCCGGCCATCTTCGAGACCACGGGTCCCTGGGAGGACTTCGCGACCCCGTCGCGCGACATGCGTTTGCTGATTGCGCTCAACGTGTTGGAGGGACTGCCGGGGCGCATCCGGCGCTATCCCGACCTGTATGTCCTGCGCGGCGAGCGCCCGGCGGAGGCCGCCGCACGCATCGAGCAGCTCCAGGCGCGCAGCCTGGACCAGCAGTTCGTCACCTATACCCGCAGCGACGGCAGCGCGCAGCGGCTCAGTCTGCGCGACATCTACGCCCGCCGACCGGGGCTGGAGGTGGCCTACAATCCCAACGATTGTATCGAGCGGCGCTGGGGGGCCTCCCCGAACACCCCCGATTACGCCAGTTGCCACCGCCAGGCGAGCGCCGAGCAGCGCGCGCGGATGGAGGAGTACCGGCCCTGGTTCCACGAGGCCCGGCGGCCGCCGCGCTAGCGCCCGGCCCGGCTGGGCCGGTTTCACCACCCAGGGCCCGATCAATCGATTTCAAAGGAGTTTTTTTGTGCCGATTCAATCCGCCGCCCCCCTCTGGCCCAGGCTTACCGCGTGTACCCTGGTCTGTCTCAGCCTGCTGGGTTGTGCCAGCACGCCCCCGCGCAAGCCGGTTCCCCCCCGCCTCACCTGGGCCGGCGTGCCCATCGGCTCGCCGCCGGAGGCCGATCCGCACCTCAAACGGGCGATGATCAACCGCGCGCTCGGCGAGTGGGAGTATTTCGGCCGTCAGACGGTGGTCTTCCACGGAGCCGACGAGAGCATCCCGCACGTCGGCTCCTGGGAGGACGACGACGCGGTCCACAGCGATCGGGTCAGTATGTACTGGCGCGCGGTCGGCAAACCTGGGCTCGACGGCATGGACTGCCGGCAGCCCTGGTCCGCCGCCTTTATCAGTTGGGTGATGGACGCGGCCGGGGTGCCGCGCGACCAGTTCCAGCGGGCCACCGCCCATTCGGTCTATCTCGCCAGCCTCATCGACCAGGCGGTGTTCCCGGGACGCATTTTTATCCCGCGGCGGGTGGCCGACTATAGCCCCGACCCGGGCGACCTGATCTGCGCGCCGCGCGGGGGGGCGCATCCCTCGGGTGCCGATGGCTACACCAGCCCCTGGATGCTCCAGGGTGTCAATACCCACTGCGACCTGGTCGTCGCCAAGTCCGGCCAGCGGCTGGAGGTGGTCGGCGGCAATGTCCGCAATTCGGTCTCCAGGACCACCCTGGAACTGGACGGTCGGGGCCACCTGCGTGCGTTGCCGCGGCGCCCCTGGTTCCTGATCATGGAGAATCGTCTGTAACCGATGAAAAAGCCGCTGATCCTGCTCTTGGTGCTGGCCCTGGGCGCAGGCGGCTGGTGGTTTTACCGGTCGTCACACCGTGGGGCGGGCTTGGAGTCGGGGCCACTCTGGCTCTATGGCAACATCGACGTGCGCCTGGTCAACCTGGCCTTCGAGGTGAGTGGGCGGATCGCCGGGTTGCCGGTGAGCGAGGGGGCGCAGGTGGCGCCGGCGCAGGCGCTGGGTCGGCTCGATGACCGGCAACTGGTACAGGCCCGTGACCTCGCCCGCGCCCAGGTGGATGCCCAGCGGGCGGAACTCGACAAGCGCATCGCGGGCACGCGGCCGGAGGAGATCGAGAAGCTGCGGGCGGACCTGGCGGCGGCGCGCGTCGAGTCGGCCAATGCCGCCCACCGCGCCGGGCGCGCCCAGGAGATGCTCAAGCGCAGGCTGGGGTCCCCCCAGGATGCCGAGGACGCGACCGCCGCCGCCAAGACCGCCGCGGCCAGGGTCGATGCCGCCCAGGCCGCCCTGGACCTGGGGCTGGCCGGGAGTCGGGCGCAGGATATCGCGGCCGCCGCGGCCCAACTCGCCGGACTCGAGGCGGCACTCGCCAGCGCGCAGCTTAACCTTGATTACGCCACACTGGTCGCCCCGGCCGCTGGTATTGTGCAAAATCGCATCCTGGAGGTCGGCGATATGGCCTCGCCGGATCGGCCGGTCTATACGATTGCGATCACCGAGCCATTGTGGGCGCGGGTCTATCTGGCCGAACCGGACCTGGGGCGGGTCCAGCCGGGCCAGCCGGCACGCGTCATGAGCGATAGCTTTCCGGGTAAGTCCTATCCGGGCTGGGTCGGCTATATCTCGCCCAGTGCCGAGTTCACCCCCAAGCAGGTCCAGACCACGGAACTGCGGGCGGACCTGGTCTATCAGGCGCGGGTCTTTGTCTGCAACCCGGCGGGCGAGTTGCGCCAGGGGATGCCGGTGACGGTGGAGATCGATCTGAACGCCGCGCCCTTGGGGCAACCGGGCTGTCCGCCAGCGGCGGTGGCGCCCCCGCAATCGAAAAAAAAGAGCAGTTAAACCGCAAATGAAACGCAATGAAACGCAAAACAAATCAGTGGGCTATCGATTTTCATCGAACAGGCTCGGCTCACCCGCCGGGCTCGCTGTCTGCTTCAGCGAGCAAGGGCTAACCTCTTGTACTTATTTGCGTTCGTTTGCGTTCATGTGCGGCTAAATCCTTTTTTGGGATGACCGAGAACAGAAATGAGGCATAACACACTTAATGGTTTAGCGCCACTTGCCCTTATGGCGGCGATACTGTCGCCCGCCCCAGTTTCTGCTGAATGCGGGCCACGCGATGAAGCGGCGCAGCAGACCTGCAAAACGGTGCATGCCAAGGCGCTGCCGGCCGAGCTGCGTAAATACCTGGCGAAGTCCGGCTGCGATGTGAAGACGGGTAGCAATTACGATGAAGGCTACGCGGTCGATCTGAATGCCGACGGCAACCTGGAATACGCGTATTGCTGCTCTTCGGCCCCGCATGGTCCCTGCGGCATGAAGGTATTCGCCAGCGTATCCGGCAAATGGACTGCGCTATCCGACGAGGTCTATTTTCCCGCGGACACCGAGACACCCTGCGACGGTTTCGTGCCCTTGGCCAGCAAGAGCGCCGGTTATAACGATGTGTGTGTCGGAGGCGGCGACACGGTCCTCAAGTTCAGTAGAGGCAGCTATGTTGAATGATGCTATCATGAAAAAATTTCTAGTTTTACTGTGCCTGCTGACGCCCTGTCTCGCGGTGATGGCGCAAGCTGAACTCACACTCGATCCGGCCCGACAAAAGACGCTCAACGTCTTCTTCAGCAATTTTTCCGAGGCCAACCTGAAGAGCTTCACGCCGCAGACCTTGAGCGATGCCACCTTGCTTGAGTTTGCGTTGGCACACAACCTGATCAATCGACGCGCATCCCTGCAAACGAGCAAAGACGGCAATTCGGTCATGATTCCCAGTACGCAGGTCGATGCCACCACCGAGAAATATTTTGGCAAGAAGGTCGCGCGGCACCGTAGTGCGACCTATACGCAGGCACTGGCCGACGGCGAGGCCTATACCTTCTCGCAGATCAGAAGCCTGACCGATCTGGGTGGACAAACCTATCTCGCCAACGGCGTAATCTATCGTGCCGATTCCGGGGGGACACCCAACCCCCATGGCACGCCCGCACAATGGAAAAAGGCCGGAGATGAGGTGGAGCAGGTCGGTAGCTTCATCGCCAGGATAAAGGCCATGGATGGACGCTATGTTCTGCTCGAGTACCAAATTATGCTGAAGTAGGGTGCGCAGAGCGTCGCGGCCGGCGCACGACATCGTTCGCTGCCACCCCGAATGGCCGCCAATGCCCGTGTGCCAGTGCGGGTAGCGCGGGCTCGGGACTATTTTGGTGTGGTGCCGGCGGCGCCCGTGATCCTCAGCGATCTTGCCGGTACCCGCGCAACGGCGATGCCGGTCGTTCGTTGGGCGTCGGCGTATGACACGGTCTCCGGTGGTTGAATTTCCAACCTCGTATCCTATACTTCCGCGTTAACGCCGCAACACCCGCCAACACGTCACTGATGATCCCCAGGGCGGCGACCCCGTTATCTCTCAACCTGGTCACTCCGGTCCGGGAGGCGTCGATGCTCAGCGTTACACTGTTCGGGTCGCTGTCTGTGGCGTTGGGCACTGGGGTTGCCGGGGCGCACGCGATCACTCTGCCGACGCGTCAGGCAGCGCTGTTGGCGTTTCTCGCGCTGGGCCGCGGCCGCTATTTCAGTCGCTGGCAGATCGTTCAGACGCTGTGGGGTGACAGCCAGGACGCGATGAGCCTCGGCCCCCTGAATACGGCCTTGTGGCGCCTGCGTAAGGCCATCGAGCAGGCCCCTGCCAAGGTCGGGGACTATCTGGTTACCAACCGACAGGGTGCTTTGGGGCTCAATGGCCCCGGCGAAGTCTGGCTCGATGTAGACGAGTTTGCGCGTCTGACCCGCGCCGGGCTGGGTAAGCCCCTGCCGCAACTCTCGCCTGCCGACATCTGCGATCTGCAAGCCGCTTTGCTCCTCTACAAGGGGGAGTTCCTGACCGGGTTCAATGATCCCTGGGCCTCGGTAGAGCGGGAACGCTATCGGCGCCTCTATCTTAATGCGCTCGGGCGTCTGACCCAGATCCACGCGGTGCGGCAGGACTACCTGGGGGCGATCGATTATTCCCAGGCTATCCTCGACCTGGACCCCCTGCGGGAGGACGTGCATCGTGACCTGATGCGCTATTACGTCATGCAAGGCCAGCGGACACTGGCCCTGCGCCAGTTTGAACTGTGCCGCGACAACCTGCGGCGCGAGTTGGCCGTTGCACCCATGCGTGAGACGCTGATTCTGTATCGGCGCATTGCGGACCACGCCGACCACGCCGGGCGCGCGGCGGGGGAAACGGTTGAGTGTGGTACCGGGCCCCGGCCGACCGCATGGCCGGCGGGCGCACTGGCACAGGCGGCGGGCATGATCGATGACGCCTCACTCCAGCGCCTTGCGCCGAGTCAGCATCTGGAGACGGCGCGCCGCCTGCTCGCGGAGGTGGACCGCCAACTGCTTGCTTATCTCAATGCCCAGCAGTCAGAGGCCGCGCCGCCCGATTGATGTCCGGGTCGATGGCTGGCGGGGCAGGCCCCGCTGGATCGCCATTGTGCCTGAATTGCACAAGTCACCACCGCACGCCTCAGGGTTACCGTGAAAGTCGCGCCGGGAGCGCGGTCCAATTCTCCCTCCCCCTCGTGGGGGAGGGCGGGAGGGGGAACGGCCATGGCCGTTACCCGGGACTCGCCAGGTGGCGTCGTTGGTCCGGCGCCGGGACTGGTCTTGTGTACCGCCAGTTTCGTGATGTAGGCGTGTCGGCGTGGTGATCGCCATGTGATGGCGCCCCGGTAGCCTCTCGTCAGGTCTACTGAAGGAGTGAGCCATGCCAGTCATTCGCGCCAACCGCGATTCCGTGGACGATCGGTTCAGTGTCCTCGGGTTCAGCATTCGCACCGAGAGCCCGCTGTTTGAGGTCGGGGTGGCCACCGATCCCGAGTTGTTCCGCCCCGACGGCCGCAACCGGCGTAATCGCCGTAATTTCTTCTCCAGCCGCGCGGGCGGTGCCCTGCGGGCCCGCCGCGGCGAGGCGGTGTACCTGTTACCGGCGGACGTGATGGCGGGGTTTGTGGGTCAGCCGCGGCTGTACTTCGGCCTGGCGACCTATGACGAGAGCAGCGGCGGTGTGCCCAACTTCGTCCAGACTCCCACCGACGGTCACATGTACGTGAACATCGCGGGCCTGACCGAACGCGGATTGCGCCGGATGGCCGCACGGCCGGTGGCCGGCAACGCTGGCGGTACGGCCGCCGCCAGCCTGGTGTGGGGCGGCGACGCGCGACCGGCGGGGGATGCCGCCCCGGGCACTCCCCAGGCTGCACCGCGCCCCGCCACGCCGACGGGGGCACCCGTCGGTCCCGTGCCCTATGACGACGGGTTCGGTCCGCTGACGCCCAGCAGCGCCGCGGCGTCGGGCAGACCCGCGCCGGGCCTGGCCGCTGCACCGACACCCGCGGCGAAGTCACTCGGCCGTTCCGCCTTCGGGCTCGCCGAGGACGCGGGGGGCGACGATGACCGCGGCATTGACGGACCCATTCCGGATGCGGCGGGGACGGACGGCACCCCGGTTGCGGCTGGCCTGGTCCTCAGCGCCCCCGAGTACCCGCAGGCGAGACGCTATGTGCCTGCGGCACCCCAGAACTATCGGGCGACCGCCGGCACGCGAACCATCGAGCGCATCGTCATCCACATCACGGACGGTGGGACCAGCATCAACGGGACCATCGCCTGGTTCCAGAACCCCCGGGCGGGGGTGAGTGCCCACTACGTCATCGGCCAGGACGGCGAGGTGGTACAGATGGTGGCTCATAACGACGTGGCCTGGCACGCCCGCTCCGCCAATTCCACCAGCATCGGCATCGAGCACGTGGCCAATACCCGCGGCCTGCGGCCGACCCCGCAACAGTATTGCGCCTCCGCCGCCCTGGTCGCCTGGCTGTGCGACCGCTACGGCATCCCCCATGACCGCACCCACATCCTGGGGCACGCCGAGGCGGACCCGCGGACCACCCACACCGGTTGCCCCAATGCGGTCTGGGACTGGGGTTACTACCTCGGTCTCGTGACCTCGCGCACCTGTTACGCGCCACCGCCACCGGCGCAGGCGCAGGGATTGGCCCTGGGCCGCCCGGCCGTGGTGCGGGCCCAAGAGATCATCACGCCCTTCTATAACCCGAGAGACCCGGCCAGCGCCCTCACCTGCCAGAACGATGCCTTCAGCCAGGCGCGCGAGGAGTGGTTCGCCGGGGTGCCCAATACACGCATCTTTCCGCACTCGGCCATCTGCTATCTAGAACGGAACGACGGTGGGGCCGGTACCGGCTTCTACATCGGTCGCAACCGCATCCTGACCGCCTGCCACGTGGTGCATGGGGCGACCAGCCTGACCATCATTCCGGGCAAGAACGACGCCAGCGAGCCCTTCGGGCGCTGCAGCGTCACCAACTGGCGGCCGAGCAACCGCTACCCCGCAGAGGGCAGCAACTATGACCTCGCGGTCATCGACAACGTCCCTATCGCGGCACCCGACGGCCGCTGGTTCGAGTTTCTGAATCAAACCCCGGGCCCCGGGATGGCGATGGTCGTGTGCGGCTATTCCGCTCAGTCCGACGCCGTGCCCGAACTGACCGATGCCATCAACGGCGACATGCAACATCTGCACGCGGGCTATGTGAAGAGCAGCGCCTTTGAGACCTTCGACTATCCGATCCTCACGCTCCATGGGGCCAGTGGCTCGCCCATTTACCACATCCGACAGGTGGACGGGGTCTTGCAGGCGCTGGTGGCGGGGGTCCATGTCAGTGGGGCGCCGGCCGCGCAGGGACTCAATCGGGGCTGTTTCATCACCCCGGCCAAGATCGACTGGATCGAGGGCCTCACCACCGCGTTGGGCCTGAGCGGGACCGGCGGTACCAGGCCGGGGCTGGGCCGCAGTCTGGCCAACGAGTCCTTCGCGCTCTACTGGAACGATGTTTCGCATGTCCACCAGACCAGCCCCATGTCCTGTTGGGCGGCCGCCGCTGCCATGGTTGCCGGCTGGGACCGTCGGCAGTCGATACCGGATACCGAGGTCGATGCCAAGGCGGCCATCTTTGAGGCCTACGCGAAGGGCCTGTACCCCCGGGACCGCCCCCAACTGGCGCTTGCCTGGGACCTGGTCCCGGAGCCGCCGGCCTGCTACCCGGTCGATGAGTTCCGCCGTCTGCTGGACACCTACGGCCCGCTGTGGATCGACACCCTGGCGAGCGCCGCCGGGGGCGGCCATGTCCGCGTACTGATCGGCATGGAGAGCGACGGTAATCCGGACGGCAGCGACACCACAGTCTTGGTTCTGGACCCGGGCACCGCGACGCCGAACCCGGTCCGCCTGTCCTTCCAGAACTTCCTCGCGCTCTACGAGGGCCGGTTGGGCAACAGCGGCGACAATTATCAGATGCAGATCCTGCACGCCGCGGATACCGGCGGTCGCCGTCCGGCAGCCATGGCCCAGGCGCTGACCGGCCAGGCGCTGGGAACGCAAACGGTGGACTTGGACTACCAGGTGCCCCTGATCCCCCAACCGGACAAGCGCCTGTGCTGGGCCGCGGCCATGGCGATGGTGGTGGCCTATCGCCGCTCCCAGGAGCGGCAGCAGTCACTCACGCTCTCGCCCGAGTCACTGGTCAACGAGATCGGCTCGAGCCTGCTCCAGTCCTATCCCGGTGCCTACAATTGGACCCTGATGCGCGGCCTGCGCGACCGCTACCGGTTCCAGGAGGTCACGGTCCCGTCCAACGCCAGCTTGTACTTCGACCCCAGCCAATGGGAGCAGTGGCTGGGTCAGTTCGGGCCGCTGTGGGTGGTCATCGTCGGTGCGCCCCACGCCGTGGTGGTGGCGGGTCTGCGCGGGGATACCTCGGACCCGGCCTCGGTGAGCGTCAAGATCCTGAACCCCTGGGACGTGCGGGTGACGTTCGACGCCGACCCGGTCATCTTCAACCCCGCCAATCAAGGCTATGAGTCCTGGCAGCCGTTCAATCGCTTCGCCTCGGACTTCGGTACCATGGCGGAACCGGATTACGGCAACTGGCGCATCCTGCACCTGCCGTCCACCGCGGCCGCCTCCCAGTCGCTCGCGGCGGGCCGCAGCGTCTGGGCCGCGCCGCCGGCGCCGGTGCGCGCCTTCGCCGCGGAGGAACTTGGCCTGCAGCAACCCGGGCGCATCCCCGGCACGACGCTACAGGTGCGGCGCGGGCAATCCGGCCGGGTGACCTGGTCGCTGGAACAGCTCCAAGGCCTGAAGTATCCGGACCCGGCCCCGGCCGTGGTCGCGCCGACCCAGGACCAGTCCTTGAGTCTCGCCGACTGGCCGTGCCTGGAGCCAGATTCGGTCCCGTTGCCGCTGACCCTGACCTGGGGCTACACCGGTGCTGCCGTGGGGGAGGTCCGCATCGAGCCCGGCAACCCGGCGCAGATCGATTACGCCTGCGAGGTGAACGCCACCGTTGAGGACGACGATCCCGCCCCGGTGCCCGGTCCCGCGCTGGCCGCGCTGAAGGTCCGCATCAGCTACCGCTTCATCGGTACTTCGCAGGGCAATCGGACCGCGGTCAGGGACTTCCGGATCTACGCCAACGGTCGCCACGACGGCGACAGTCGGTGGGACTGAGGCGAGACGTCAACGACCGGTGTCATCATGAC
This sequence comes from uncultured Thiodictyon sp., assembly GCF_903946935.1. GTDB lineage: Bacteria > Pseudomonadota > Gammaproteobacteria > Chromatiales > Chromatiaceae > Thiodictyon. The sequence goes on along the minus strand of NZ_CAJAXH010000080.1, from coordinate 15,273 downwards.
CCCACCACGCGGCCCGCTCAGCAACGCGATCTTCCCGGTCCAGGCCTTGGACGCGGTCAGTTCCTTGCGCCAGGGGCTCACGGGGTCCTCGGCGAACCCGACCTCTGGCCAGCCCGTTGCCAACCAACCCGACGCCACCCAGTCCGGCACGGCGTCGGCGAGCCCCGCGGCGGCCAAGCCCCCGGCCACCGAGACCATCGCCCGGCGCCTGGGCGCCACCATTGACGAGGTGGACTTTCCCGGGTTCGTGGCCGGCCTGGTGCATGGGACCTTCGACGCCATCGTCGATGCCTCGATCCGCCAGATGGAGAGCTTCGGCAGCCTGGTCTCGGCGGTGGCCAAGACGGTCAACCAGTTCACCGAGGAGAACGTCACCCCCAACCAGGCACGCGATTGGCTGGCCCAGCGCTACCCGGCGGAGGTGCGCCTGATCCTGCCCGGGGCCGAGGGCGGACAGCCGCACCTGGAGGCGCGCACCGCGGGCCAGAGCCCCGCCTGGCTCGCCGATTTCAAGCTGGAGGGGACCGAACTGACCGCCGAACTCCTGGAGGAGACCCTGCTGCCCCAGGTGCGCGGGCGTATCGGTGCCGACCGCCAGCAACTGCTGGCCACCATGGTGATGCTCGGCATGAACCGGGTGGCGGTGCGTGACGGCACCATCTCCGCCAAGGTCCAGTTCCGTGCCGCCGCCCAGGATGTTAGTCAGGTGGGTTTTGCCACCGGCAGCGATCCCCAGTCAGCCGCCAATTGGGGCGAGCGCGGCCGACTTGGCGGGGGGGGTGCGACCACCATGGTCTCCACCCTGGCGGTCAATGCCCAGAGTGAATCCAACATCCGCGCCGACCTCTTCGGTGAGGTCAAGCTCAACTTCGTGAGTGAGACCCTGCCGCTGGAGAAACTGGCGGATGCCGCCCGCATCGCCTTGGTGCAGCGCAACTCCCCGGTGGCACGCAGCGCCCAGGGTGCGGTGGGGGCCCCCGCGCCCACCCCGGTGTCAGACCGGGCCACGCCGGGCGCCGGCGGCCCGCCCACGGGAGGTCGTTGATGCTGCGCGAACTCAGTGAGGTCCTGCTGGACCTGCATGGCGCCATTGAGCCCTTCGCCGCTCAGGCCAGGGCCGCCGGGCTACCCATCACCCTGAGCGGACTCGAACTCACCCTGCCGCTGGACATGCAGCCGGTGTTTCGCGACGGCCGCTGCGTCCTGCTCGCGGATGTAGCCCGCAGCCGCCACCCGCACGACTGGACCGCCCAGCCCGCCGCGCTGCAACTGGCCTGGGTCCAGGTACCGACAGCGCCACCACCGGAGTCCGCCCCATGAGCGCATCCCTTCCGCCCCTGGTCCAGGACAGCGGTGTGCCCTTCGACCTGTTCATCCAGGCCCTGACCGAGCAACTCGACAAGGCCCAGGCGGCCATGGCCGTGAAGGCCCGGGTGGCCAAGTTGCCGCTGACCTTCGCGGTCAAGGACGTATCGCTGGATCTGCGGGCCTTCGTCTCGATGGTCGACGACGAGATCTACATCCGCCCGGCGCGCCCTGGGGACGGCGAGGCGAGCAGCATCCGGCTCGCCCTGACCACCATCACCAAGCCGATGATCGAGGAGAACGCGGTGGACTTCGCACCGGAAGACCCCCGCTTCAACCTGCGTGACGCCCTGGGCGACAGCATGTCCGAGGACGATCAGCGCCGGCTGGAGCGCATTGGGGTGCGCACCGTGACCCAACTCAACGAGCTCAAGCGAACCGCGGGCGCGGACGTGATTGCGCGGCTGTCCCGGCTGCCGGTGAATCGACTGCAACAGGCCTTGGTGCGGGCGGCGGCCCCGCGGGTGACGACGGTCCAGCCGCTGCCGGCCGAGCCCATCGGGTCGTTGGCGCCAGCGCCGCGTCCGGCGGTCGGCGGCGCGGTGTCGGCACCGCTGCCCACCCCCGGTCCGGCGACCATCGCCCCGGCGGCCGCCCGCCTGAAACTTCGCGGCATCAATCTGATGCAGGCTGGTCGCGCACCGGTGATCCGCTCGGCGGGCATGGATGTCCCGATCGTGCTGGCCTTGGAGCACGAGCTGGTGATCGAGCCCGCGGCGTCGCAACTCGGGCAGGAGGCGCAGATCGATTTCGGTGACGGTCAATCCCTGACCGTGCATCTGGCACCGCACGTGCCGACCGCTGCGGCGGCCGGCGGCGACGCGGGTGCGGGGGACGGCCGATGATCGGACTGAACCGCGCCAGCGCCCAGCGGGTACGCGGCCGCCTGTTGCTCACCCTGAGCTTGGGCGAGGCCCCCGACGATCTGCCGAGCGAGGTCCAGCGGCGCCGCGGCATCGCGGCGGCGGCCGCCGGCATCGACGGCGGACCCATCGACCGGCTACTGCGGCACTTCGGCGCGGCGGCTCGGGTGACCCGGCTGCACGAGGCGCGGCGGGGGCGCTTCGACACCGCCGAGCACCTGTCCGGGGTGGCGCGGGTGCTCCGGGTGGAGGTCGCTGAAGACCAGCGCTTGCACCACTTGGTGGACGCCCTGCGCCAGCTTCCGATCGTGGAGCGGGCGAGCGCGGACTACCTGGCCGCGGCGCCCTTCGAGACCACCCACGGGGTCGCGGACGCGGACGCCGATTGGCAGCCCCGGGCACTGATCCGTTTGCCGGAGGCGCTCGGCTACGAACCCGGCGACGCCGGGGTCGCCATTGGTCTTGCGGACACCGGGGTGACCCTCGGGCAGGGTGAGATCGCCCGCCAGTTACGCGCCGGCTTCGATACCGTGGACCTGGGGGCCGATGAGGTCACCGGTTACACCCTGGTCGGCGACAACCGCGGGCGTGACGAGGACCCGGCCGACGAGGTGGGCCACGGGACCGGTTGCGCCGGGATCCTGGTGGCGAGCGGCGAGTCCCTGCCGCCCGGGGCCGGCGGCGTCTGCGCCCTGGTACCGGTGCGCGTGCTGGGGGCGGCATTGGGGGGCGGCGGGCGCCGCATCGGTATCGGCGCCATTGCCAACATCGACCAGGGCATGAAGCGCCTGATCGACTTGGGCGTGAAGGTGATCAACATGAGCTTCGGTACCCCGGCCTCGGCCCTGGGTCCCGACGACCCGCTGCCGCATGCGGAGATCGTCCGCTATGCGCTGGACCGGGGCTGCATCCTGGTGGCGGCCAGCGGCAACTCCGGTGCGACCGAGTGCTACTACCCCGCTGCCCATCCCGGGGTCATCGCGGTGGGTGCGGTCACCCAGGCCGGGCTCCCGGCGCGCTTCTCCACCCGCGGCAGCCACGTCGCCTTGTGCGCCCCGGGACAGTCCATCCGCACCTGCGATCTGCACGGGCTCACCTCGGCCTCCGGAACCAGCTTCGCCGCGCCCTTCGTGGCCGGCGTGGCGGCCTTGCTGGCGGCGCGGGCGGAGCGGCGCGCCTATCCGCTGATGCCGGAGCAGGCACGCGCCATCCTCATGGCGTCGGCGCGGCCATTCGCCGATCCGCACCAAGAGGGGTGCGGGGCCGGCATCCTGGACGCCCTGGCGGCGTTGGAGCAGTTGGACGCCGCGATCGACGCCGGGTTGGAGGAGAACGCATGAAGCCGCCCGGCGAACCGTCGAACCGGCCACCGCCGACCCGCGCGCGGGCGGGTCCGCGCGCGCCGTCAGACCCGCCGGCGCCCGTCCCGGAACCGGGGGGCAACGCCGCGCAGCTGCAACCGCGCGCCACCACCCGCGATCCCAGTGCCCAGAACCCAGGAGGCAAGACCATGATAGACTCGACCCATACACCCTTTGTTCTACTGGTCGATCTGAGCGAACGCGAGCTCGCGGCCCGCACCGCGGCGCGCGAGCGGCACCGCCGACTGGTCATCGTCGAGCAGACCAGGGAGCGCAGCGGCGGTTTGTCCGATGCCCAGCGGCAGGAACTGGCCGAGCTCGAACGGGGGTTGCTGACCGAATGGGTCATCGACCCCTTCTATCTCGCCGTGTTGGCCGCCTACCTCCAGACGACGGTGGACAAGATCGACGGTAAAACGGCGTACCGCCACGTCCACGGCTTTCTGGGCAGCCAGCGCGACGCCAACGGCGGTAGTGCGCTGACCGACAACGAGCGCGAGATCGCCGCCATCAGCGGCCTGCTCCAGCTCGACAATATCGTCGAGCCCGGAACCCGGGACTTCGTGCGCCGGGTGGTGGAGGCCCAGGGCGAATACCGGCAGGCGCGCGCACTGTTCGATAAGGTCTTCAGCGGACTCGGCGAGAAGTTCCGGGTGTTACTGGAGAGCCAGATCACCCGCGGCGTCGTGGACCAGGAGGTCACCGCCAAAGAAATCACCGCCAGCGGTATCGACGGCACCAAGACGAGTCCCCGCACCTTCGTCCTGACCGGCCTGGACCCGGTCTACGCGATCAGCGCCAAGACCGTCGCCGCGGTGGTCCGCCGCCTGGTCGCCGATGGGGTAAGTGCCAACGACCCCTGGCTCGCCAATCGCATCGACAACGCCTTCGACACCCAGACCGGGGTGGTGACCGGGGCGGCGCCCTCGTCGCTGGAGATCCGCCTGCCGGACCTGGAAGAGCCGGTGGACGTGGAGATCATCGCCGCCAACCTGCACGCCACGCAGGCCATCTACTTCTCCTACATGCTGGAGGAGATGCGGCTGTTCCAGGTGGTGGACCAGATCGTCGAGCTGTTCCGCCAGGGCATGTTGCCGCTCGGCAAGGGCAAGGCCGGGGACTATCTCTACAACTATTACAAGAAGGCCAACGAGCGCATCAATGAGACCGAACGCCGGGAGCTCTACATGCGGGCCTTTGGCTCCCCCGGCGGGGACCCGGACGCCAGTCTGCCCAACCGGGACTTCAACGACCTGTGGCTGCGCTTCGTCTCCGCGGTGTCCAGTTTCTCGCGCCAGCTCACGGTGGAGCGGCTCCTGCGCAACAGCGTCCCCATGGCGGTGACCCAGGAGCAGGTGCGTAAGTCCGGACGGGACCTGGCGGCCAACCTGTCGCTGCACGGCTACGGCATCGCCTACTTCGCCGCCACCGAGTTGCAGCAGACCATCATCGAGTTCCGCGACCTGTTGCAGAACCCGGAGATCCGCGGCGCCTTCGGTGCGCGCGACATGTGGCAGGTCATCGATCAGGTCAATGCCACCTATCTGGGCAGCAACCGCAACACCCAGCGCTACCGCACCCAGGCCCGCGCCGGGGCCGTGATCATCCGCTGGCTGGCCAACAATGGCCGCAAGCTGTCCGGCGGCTATGGCATCGATGCCATCTCGGTGGACGCGCTGACCAGCCCGCAACTGCGTTCGCTCGGTAGCGCTAACCCGACGGTGGACCCCACCGACTGGGACCTGGTCCAGGCGTGCGAGCAATGGCTGGCGGTGGGCGGGGTGCAGGACCAGAGCGTGGAGCAATACTCCCAACCGATTGAGTCACCGGTTACCACGTCCAAGCCCATCGAGATGCCCCAGTTCGCCCGCGACGCACTGCAATCGGCGGGTATCAGCCTGCCGGGCATGTAACGACGCCTGACTGCGGAGGTTTGCCATGCCCAAGTGGAGCAACAGTCCGAAGGCCCCGATGGCCCGTCACGTGATGCAGTCCATCGCCCAGGCGGCGGCGGCGCTCAAGGTGCGCAACCCGCTGCCCCTGGTGGGCGACCTGCTGGAGCGTTCCTTCGCCCTGCCCGACGACGATCCAACCTATGGTCGCAACGCACTCACCCCGGGCGCGGTGCCTTTCGAGCCGTCCTTCTGCGAACAGGAGCCGGACGTACTGCGCTTCACCATCGAGCCGATGGGGCCGCATGTGTCGCCGGTGACCCGGCGCGACGAGGCGACGCGGGAGATCCGCCGCCTGATCCGTCCGGTCTTCGGACCCGATGCGCTGCGCTGGTTCGATTCGCGCAGCGAGGAATGGCGCGGCATGGGCGGGCTCGGCTGGATGTCCTACGGGGCCTGGCTGGGCAGCGCCTTCGACGAGGACGGGCTCTACGCCGCCAAGGTCTATTACGAATTGTTGCCGAGTCAGATCGATGCACTGGCCCCTAACCTGGCCCGCCTGACCCGGCTTGCCATCGCGGTGATGCCGAGTCTGATGCCGATCTTCACCTCCATCGGCTGCCGCCGCGAGGCGGCCAGTCAACGGGTGACCTTCATGCACCGCGGGTCGCTGGTGCTGGCGCAGATTGGGCCGCTGATGAATCAATTGGGCATCGGCCACCAGTTGCCGAGCCTGATGCGGGTGATCGGTGTGGCGCTCGGGGGGCGTTTCGAGATCCCCAATGGCGGGGTGCTGATCGGGCTGCGCAATACCCCGGCCGGGGTGGAGCTCAAGCTTGAGATCCTGCTCGGTGCCATCCCGGACCTGCCGGCGGGCTTCCTCGATCTGCTGAGACTCGGCCTGGCGGAGCGGCCGCGCCAACTCAATGCACTGGCGCGCTGGCTCGACGCCTTCGGCTTGGGCGAGGGGGACGAGGCCGGACAGTTCTCGGTCCTGAGCGTGCGCGTGAACCCGGAGTCGCCGGCGCGCATCAGCCTCTATATCCGTCCCATCGAATTCGAGTTGCGCGACACCATTGCCGAGGGTCGGTCGCCGAGTCGGCCGCCACCTTGAGCCGCCCCACGTCTGCCGCCTCGCCCACACCGCCCGCGCCTGCCCCCGGGCCCAGGAGCCGATCATGTCCAGCCAGCCCCAACGCCTGCCCGCCGCCACCCCGCCGGTCAGTCGCGAGACCCACGAGAGCGCCCGCGTCGCGGTGCGCGACCTCTTGGAGCGCACCCCCTCCTTTCAGTCATTGGCCCCGGCGCATCAGCGCGAGCTGGCCCATAACCTGGTGCAAATCGGCAGCTACCTGGCGGAGCCCGACGGCATCCGCCTGCCCCGGTCGCAGCCGCCCGGGGCGCGTGCCCTGGCCGGGGACCAGCAACAGAGCGGACCGGAAGACGGCAAGTTCACCGCCCAGGGTGCCCGCGAGGGGGCGGCGGTGGCGGGGGCACTGCTCCAGGCTGTGAACTTCCCCGAGTTCGTCGCCGGGCTGATCGACGGGGTCTTCCACTCCATCGTCCAATCATCCATGCAGCAGATGGAGGCCTACTCCAAGCTGGTGTCGGACGTTGCCAAGAGCCTCAACGAGTTCCGCGATGAGAACGTGACCCAGAACCAGGGCCGCGACCAACTGGTCGAGCAGTTCCCGGACCTCTTCCAACTCAGCATCGACACCGGCGGCTGGGGCGACTTCGGCAGCAGCGGCGACAGCGGTACGGGCAGTCAGTCCCCCGCCGGGCCGCGAGTGACGCTGCGCGAGGGGGTGAACGAACCGGCGGCCATCGCCCGCTTGAACCAATCGCTGCCGCTCGCTCAACCGCTCAGCCGGCTCGACGACGATCTGGTGGAATCGGTGCTGGTCCCGGCCGCGCGCACCCAGGTCGCCTCCAGCCGGCAGCAATTGCTGGCGACCATGGTCATGCTCGGGATCAACCGCATCGTCGTCACCGACGGCAAGATCTCCGCCAAGGTGATGTACGACTTCCAGGCGCGGGACAACATGCAGTTCCGCCGCAGCGCCCAGAATTTCGACTATGACAAGCGACTGACCAGCACCACCAATGAGGGCGCGTACGAGGGCAGCAGCCAGTCATCCAGCCGCGGCTATACGCGCTCGGCGGACGGCGCCATCGATACCGGGGGGCGCGACGCGAGCTACTACTCCAAGGGCACCTACAAGAGCACCTCCCAGCCGGTGCTCAAGCTCGCCTCCGCCTCCCAGACCTCGCTGGATGCCAGCTTGACCGCCAAGGCGTCGCTCGCCGGCTCGGTGGAGGTCAACTTCAAGAGCGACTATCTGCCGCTGGAGAAGATGGCCAACCCGGAGGCGATCGCCGCCATCCAGATGAACGCCCAGCCGGGTATGGTCAAGACGGTCGCCCAGTCCCGCGGCCGCGGGGATGCCGGCACGCCGGCCCAGCCGTCGCAACCGGCCCGTTGACGGAGGAGCGCAGCGATGTCCGCGACGGCACTTGCGGCAGCCCCCGCCACGGGTGGCCACTGGCTGGACGACGAGACCCTGGCGGCGGTGCGCCCCCAGGTGCGCACCCTGCTGGAGTCCTCCCCGGGGTTCCGGCAACTGCCGGTGGACAAGCAACGGGACCTGGCCCGCACCATGGTGCGGGTGGCCGCCTATATGGCCAACCCGGACGGGCTCGCCAAGGAGGAGTTGGGACCCGCGGGCGGGGTCCTCGCGAAGGCCCAGGCGGACGCGGTGGACGCCGCCAAGCAGAAGGCCTCGGACAAGCTCGGCACCTTTGCCGGGTCCGACTTCAAGGCCGGAGCCATGCGCGAGGGCGGCGAGCAGTTCACCAAGTTCGTCGGTGCGGTGGACTTTCCACAGTTCGTCGGCGGCCTGGTCCAGAACGTGTTTCAGGCCATCGTCACCGCGTCCATCCAGCAGATGAACGCCTATGCGGACATGCTCAAATCGGTCGCCCAGACCGTGGATCAGTTCGCCCAGGACAATATCAGCCTCAACAACGCCCGCGACTGGCTGGTGGACAAGTTCCCGGGGGACCTGACCATCGACCACCAGGCGGCGGGGGAGACCGGCAGCCCGGTGCTCGCCGTCCAGTCCGAGGACGCGGATGGCTTCCTCACGCGCATGAACCAGGAACTTGCCCTGGCCCAGCCGGTCACCGACGTCTCCGACGCCGAGCAGGAGGGGCGACTGGTGCAGGCGGCGCGGTTGCAGATGGCGCGCAGCCGCCAGCAGTTGCTGGCCTCCATGGTCATGCTCGGCATCAACCGCATCGTGGTCACCGACGGGCTGATCAATGCCAAGGTGGTGTTCGACTTCCGCAGCAGCGACCAGGCCGCCCGCCAGGCCGGGGCCTCGCTCTACGATTCCCAGTCGAGCCGCAACAAGAACACCTCGTTCGCCGGTGGCGGTTGGGGCTGGGGCGGGGCCGGTTCGGTCAATACGAATGAACAGCGCCACGTCACCACCGTCTCTTCCTCGGTGGAGGAGACCTCCGAGTCCAAGGCCGAGATGAAGGCCAAGCTCACCGGGGAGGTGCGGGTCAACTTCAAGTCGGATTACTTCCCCATGGAAAAGCTCGCATCGCCCAACATGATCGCGGCCATCCAGGGCAACTCCCGGCCGGTGGACCCCAATGTACTGCCCAGCCAGCAGCGCAGCGGTACCGCCGCCGGTGGCAGCGGTGGGGGCCAGGCGGCCTGAGATCATGGGGACCGCCACCCGCGACACGCCGACCGGCCAGTCCGGCCAGCACACCGGCACCCTCCCGTGGGCGTCGGGCGAGGTGCGGGCCCAGACCCAGGTCACCGAACTGGCGGCGGCGCTGACCCTGGCCCTGGGCAGCCTGGACCGGCACGACCTGCGCCTGGCGCTCATCCTGGGCGAACTGGGCGATATCGAGCTGCCCCCCGGGCTGGACGCGGGCGAGCAGGCCGAGAGCCTGGCCGCGCTTGGCCCCTTCTATTTGGCCTACCAACTGGAGCAGGCCGGGCTGCTGCGCACCGCCGAGACCGTCGCCGGCCTCTATGCCGGCGGCGCCATCACCGCCGACCTGGGCACCGCCGGGCAGTTACTGCGCCACTTCTGGCAGGGTCGGCGCAACCGGCTAACCCTTGAGGAGCGGCAACAACTGTTCGGCCGGGTGTTCGAGTCGCCCCACTTCGAGCGGCTGTTCGCCGCCCTGGTCGGGGACATCGTGAGCCAGGCCGACAACCGGGGCGTCCCGGATTGGCGGGAGGCCGCGGCATTGGAGCAGTCGGCGCGCCGGTTGAGCGATTTTCTCGCCGAGCGCGCGGGCGGCATGACCGCCTATGCCGCCCGCGACATCGTCTCCGCCATCAACGAGTCCCTGCGCTTCCTGGGCGATCCGGCACTGCAACGGGCCTTCGGGGTGACCAACCTGTGGGCACTGGTGCGTGCCGCCGCCGCCCAGGGCGACGGTGCCACCTTCGACCTCCAGCGCCACCTGGACCTGGGCCAGAGCGGCCAGGTCATCCTGCGCTGGTTCGCCCGGGCCGCCCGCGGCGGGCCACTGCACCTGGACGGCGCGTCGGCCGACTTCCCGGCCTTGATGATGGCTGCCGAGACCTGGCGTCAGGCCCAAGGCGCCCCGGCCTGAGGTATCCCTTGACCACCCCGCTGCCCAATCCAGGGACGCGCCGCCCACCCACCCCCGACGCAGCCCCGCCGACCTGGGTGCGCGAGGCGGTACGCGACATCCTGGATCGCTCCGCCGCCTACCGGGACCTGGACTCCGAGCGGCGCCGCTCCCTGGCTCGGGCCATGGTCCAGGTCTCGGCCCTGGCCGCGCACTTGATCGGCGAGGAGCTAACGGCGGAGTCCGGCCTGAGCGGCAGCGGTAGCGGCACGACCGGGGCGCCCCGGCCGCTGGCCCGCGCCCAAGCGGCACCGGGGTTCGGCGCCGCCGCCGACCGGGTGGCATCCACGACCCGCAGCGTACTCAACGCCGTGTCCTTCCCGCGCTTCGTCACCGACCTCATCAACGGCGTCTTCCGCGCCATGCTGGACTCCACCTCCCAGCAGATGACGATGTACGTGGAGTTGTTGAATAACGTCTCCGCCTCACTGGACGGATTCGCCAACACGCAGTTCAGTCAGGATGCGGTGCGCCGCTCACTGGTCGAGCGCTTCCCGGACCGCTTCGAACTGGAAGAACCGGAGGTCGATCCGCAGGACCCCCCGCCCGCCCCGGAAGACCAGGAGCCGCTCCGCCTGCGCTTGCGCCCGAACGCATCCATGCCCAAGGCGGAGGAGGTGCGCGCCGCCCTGGGAATCGAGCCCGCGGTGGCCGTGGATGCCTCCAACCCGGAGCAGTTGGTCCCGCTGGCACGCCGACAGATGGCCCGCCAGCGCCAGCAGATGCTGGCCACCATGGTGATGTTGGGCATGCAGCGCATCGTGGTGGAGAGCGGGCGCATTCATGCATCCATGCGCTTTCATGTGGACACGCGCAGCGCCACCGACAGCGTGCAGGGCAGCAGCTTTAATATGCAGAACCGGGTGCGCGCCGGCGGCAGCTTCGGGTTCGGCCCCTGGGGGGCCAGCGCCGATATCGAGAACACCGTCGGCTATGTCTCCACCCAGCGCAGCCAGAGCAACGAGGAATTGAACACGGACCTGGAGCTGAACTCCTCGGTCGAGATCAACTTCCGCAGCGACTACCTGCCCTTGAACCGCATGGCAGCCCAGGCCAACGCGGATCGCATCCGCGCCAACACCTTGAACCCTGATGTGGAGATGGCGCGCACGGCCTCCGAGGAGCGTCGCCAGCGTGAGACCGGGCAGCGGGCGGCCGATCAGGAACAGATGCGCTCACTGGACGGCTCGCTCGACCGCCAGTCGCCCGGGCTGACCGGCACGGATACGCCGCTACCCACTCCCGGCGGGACCGGGACGAGTCCCGGCACGGCTCCTGCCACTCCGGCCAGTCCAGTCACGGCCCCCGTCACCGCGGCCAATCCAGTCGCGACTCCCGCCGCGCCAGGTAGCGCGGCGCCACATCCCTGAGCCGGGCAACAGCCACAGGGTCGACCGGCCTCCGGTCGGATCGATCGGCTGCGGGAGCGCCCCGAACCCCCCACCGGTTTCTGGCGGATCGCACGCCGGTCTGGCGTCTGGCCTCACCCTGGTGGACACTAGCCTCATGGACCACACCCCCCTCCGCGCCTTTGGCCTCCACAAGACGTTCCGCGCCGCTGAACGCCGGTTGACCGCACTGGTCGACGTGACCCTGAGCCTGAGCCCCGGGGTGGTGACCGGTCTCATCGGGCCGGACGGGGCCGGTAAGACCACCTTGATGCGCCTGGCCGCCGGGCTCCTGGCCCCGGATGCGGGCCGGATCGAGGTCCTGGGCCTGGATGCGACCGCCGATTCACTGGCGGTGCAGTCGCGCATCGGCTATATGCCCCAGCGCTTCGGCCTCTATGAGGACCTGAGCGTCCAGGAAAACCTGGACCTCTACGCCGACCTCCAAGGCGTGCCGGTCCCCGAGCGCCCGGCCCGCTATGCGCGTCTGATGGAGATGACCGGCCTGAGCCCCTTCACCCGCCGCCTGGCGGGGCAACTCTCCGGGGGTATGAAACAGAAGCTTGGGCTTGCCTGCACCCTGGTCAACCCGCCGCGGTTGCTGCTGCTCGACGAGCCCACGGTGGGGGTCGATCCGGTGTCGCGCCGGGAACTCTGGGCCATCGTCTACCGCTTGGTGGAGGAGGAGGCCATGAGCGTGCTGCTCTCCACCGCCTATCTGGACGAGGCGGAGCGCTGTGCCGAGGTGATTCTGATGCACCAGGGGCGGGTGGTGGATCAGGGGCCTCCCGCGCACTTCAGCAAGCCGCTCACCGGCCGCACGATGCGTGTGACGGGTGCGCCGTCCACCCGGCGGCAACTCCAGGCCGCGGTGGCGCTGCGGCCCGACGTGCTGGACGCGGTGCTCCAGGGCGAGTCGGTGCGGGTGGTCTTGCGCGAGGGGGCGCGGCTCGATTGTGACGCATTGGCACAGGCCGCCGATGACAGCCTGCGGTGCGAGCTGGTCCCACCGCGCTTTGAGGACGCCTTCGTCGCCCTGCTCCAGGGCGACCGGGCGGCGGCGCCGCTGCCCCAGGTGCGGGTCACCCCGGGCTTCACCGGCGATGCCATCCTGGTCAAGGACCTGTGCCGACGCTTCGGCGACTTCCGCGCGGTGCAGGACGTCAGCTTCGCCGTCCACCCCGGTGAGGTGTTCGGCCTGCTGGGGGCCAACGGGGCCGGCAAGACCACCACCTTCCGCATGCTCTGCGGCCTGCTGGCGCCGTCGAATGGGGAGGTGCGGGTGGCGGGGGTGGATCTGCGCCTGGCGGCCGCCCAGGCGCGCGGGCGCATCGGTTACATGGCCCAACGTTTCTCACTCTACGCCAACCTCTCGGCGCGACAGAATCTTGCTTTCTTCGCCCGTGCCTATGGCCTGAAGCGCCGGCACGCCGCGCAGCGCATCGATTGGGCCCTGGACGCCTTTGAACTGGAGGACCTGGCGGGGGTGGAGAGCGGTACCCTGCCGCTGGGCTACAAACAGCGCCTCGCCATGGCGGCGGCCCTGATGCACGAGCCGGACATCCTGTTCCTGGACGAGCCCACCTCCGGCGTCGACCCGCTGGCCAGGCGCGAGTTCTGGTCACGCATCAATGCCCTGGCCCAGGGCGGGGTGACGGTGCTGGTGACCACCCATTTCATGGAAGAGGCCGAGTATTGCGACCGTCTGGTCATCATGGCGGCCGGGGAGGTCCTGGCCATCGGTACGCCGACGCAGATCAAGGCCCAGGCCGCGCGCCCCGGGGCGCCGGAGCCCGATATGGAAGAGGCCTTTATCGCGCTGATTCAGGATCGAGGTTCACCATGAAGCGTTGGCTCAAACGCAGGATCGGCAAGATTCAGCGGCGTCTACATCCCGGGCGCGCACGCACGCTGGCAGAACAGTATCCGCAGTATCAGATCGGCCGTGGCACCTATGGCGATCTTGCCGTGTCATCATTTGGATCGGCGGCCACCCTGCGGATCGGTAATTTCACCTCGATCGCGGCGGGTGTTCGCGTGTTGCTGGGGGGCGAGCACCGACTGGATTGGGTCACGACCTTCCCCTTCAGCGCACTGTGGGAGTCGGCGCGAGGCCATACCGGTCATCCCCGGACCAAGGGCGATGTGGTCATCGGGGCCGATGTCTGGATCGGCGCCGAGACGCTCATCACCTCGGGCGTCACCATCGGCGATGGGGCGGTGATCGGGGCGCGCGCCGTGGTGTCGCGCGACGTCGCCCCCTATACGGTGGTGGCCGGTAACCCAGCGGTCTTCGTGAAGGTGCGTTTCCCAGAGCAGACGGTGCAACGCCTGCTCGCGCTCAAATGGTGGGACTGGACCGATGCGGAGATTGAACGGGCCCTGCCGGACCTGCTCAACACCCAAATCGAGGCATTCCTGGAGAAGGCCGAAGCTGGCGCCTATCGGACAAGATGAAGACCGGACCTGTCAACCGCCGCCTGCTGGGCCTCCTGCGCAAGGAGTCGCTGCAGATTCTGCGCGACCCATCGAGCATCGCCATCGCCTTCGTCCTGCCGGCGGTGCTGTTGCTGCTGTTCGGCTATGGGGTGTCGCTGGACTCGCAGCATGTCCCCGTCGGACTGGTCATTGAGCAGCCGGGTGCGGAGACGGCCTCCTTCCTCGGCGCCTTCCAGCAGTCGATCTATTTCGCCCCCAGGGTCTATGCCACCCGGCAGGAGGGGAGGGAGGCCCTGCGTGCCCACACCGTGAGCGGTCTGGTGGTGTTGTCCGCCGACTTTGCGCCGCGGCTCAAGGGGGATGCCAACGCGCCGATCCAGGTGATTGTCAATGGGGTGGACGCCAACTCCGCGCGTCTGCTGGAGGGTTATGTCCAAGGGACCTGGAGCGCCTGGTTAGGGCAAGAGCTGTCGTCGCAGGGCCGGCCGCTGGTCAATCCGGTCGTGGCCGAGCCCCGTATCTGGTTCAATCCCGAACTGCAAAGCCGTAACTATCTGGTGCCGGGGCTGCTGGTGGTCAATATGACCCTGGTCGGTGCGCTGCTGACGGCGCTGGTCTTTGCGCGTGAGTGGGAGCGCGGGACACTGGAGGCCCTGATGGTGACCCCGGTGACGATTCGCGAGATACTGATCGGCAAGGTACTGCCCTATTTCGTCCTGGGTATGGGGGGGATGGTGCTGTCGGTGCTGATGGCGGTGTTCCAGTTCGGGGTGCCACTGCGCGGTTCGGTCTGGGTCTTGGCGCTTTGCTCGACCCTCTTTCTGCTCACCGCCTTGGGTATGGGGCTGCTGATCTCAATCGTCACCAAGAACCAGTTCGTCGCCGGTATGGTGGCCATCCTCGCCACCTTCCTGCCGGCCTTCCTGCTGTCCGGTTTTCTGTTCGATCTTGGCAGCATGCCGGCGCCGATCCGCTTCATCACCCACGCGGTGGCCGCGCGTTACTTTGTCGCGATCGTCCAGACCCTGTTTCTCGCCGGCGATGTCTGGGCGGTGATCCTGCCCAATGCCGCGGCCCTGGCCCTAATGGCGGTCTTCTTTCTGGGCATGAGCCGGCGGCTTCTCAGCAAGCGGCTGGAGTAAGAGGCTGTCTAAGAACCATTTTGAGATAGAGGCTTACTTAACGGCTAATAAATACGGCGTTTGATTATTGCAGATCTGCCGAAGAAGCAAGCGTCCGGATGCAATATAAACCTGTGTTTCGCTTGAAGTCGGTTTGC
>NZ_CAJAXH010000079.1 GCF_903946935.1 uncultured Thiodictyon sp. | reverse complement strand
GACCTCACGAAGGTTCACGCACGGGGCCTCGGACAGTAAGGGGACCGACGTGCTTTATACCCGGGCCACCTGGCGTTGTCCAGTGTTGCGGACAACCGCCGGTTGCAACAGAGAGTCCTGGCTAGAACGGTTCCGCCCTGACCTGCAACGCACGCCATATTTGACGTACGATATTTCAGGCGTACAATCATGCCATCTACCCATTAGCACAGGGGTTCGGCATGAAGGCAAACCCAGGCGGCCAGATCGAGCTCGCGGAGGTCGTCGGGCGCGAGCAACTGATCGAGCAGATCTGGGACACGCTCGAGCAGCAATCCATCCGCATGAACGCCGAGCGGCGCATCGGCAAGACCACCATCATCCGCAAACTGTGCGCCGAGCCAAGGCCCGGCTGGGTACCGATGTTTCAGGACCTGGAGCGGTATCACAGCGCCCGGGAATTCGCGCTATCGGTCTATCGCGAGGTTGATCGGTTTCTGTCCGCACGAGCAAGGATCGCACGACGATCCAAAGAGCTACTCAAGTCACTCGGCGGCACCGAGGTGGCCGGTGTGCTCAAGCTTCCTGACCTGGTGGCCGACGCACCCTGGCAGGACATCCTGAATTTCGCCATCCAAGACCTGGTGCAGGAGCGCGCCCATCAGGACGCGCGCCCGCTGTTCCTCTGGGATGAAGTGCCCTACATGCTCGCCAGCATACCGTCAAGGCGCTGAAGTACGCCGCGCTCACCGCCGCCTCGGGTGCCGACCCGGCACTGGTCGAGCAGGTTGTCGCGCGGCAACTGCTGGACCCCAACGACCCCTGGGAGCTGAACCACTACCGCGAGCGTATCCCGATCTACTACGGCGCCGACGCCGAGCGGGCGGTGCTCGGCATCCTCGACGGCATCGCCGCCCGTGCCGCTGGTGCGGCACCCGTCGCCGTCTCGATCAACGATTTGCTGGCGGAGGGCAAGGCGAGCGGCAGCCTGGACGATCGCGACCGCCTGATCGAACTGCTCCGACTCATGGAGCAGGACCACTATCTGGCGCGCGATACCGTCGGCAACTATCGGTTCCGTTTCCCGCTACTGCAACGCTGGTGGCGGCTCGCCCGCGGACTCTGAGATCACCATGCAAAGCACCCGCCCCGCCATGAACGATCGCGCCTTCCTCTCGGTCTTCACCCCCAGCCGCACGCCGCCGCAAGACCTGGAGGCCATCACCGTCCAACGCCAAGCGCTTATCACGGACGCCGTCGAGCGGGTGCGCGAGAGCGCCACCACGGGCAACAAACACCACCTATTGTTCGTCGGTCCACGCGGCACCGGCAAGACCCATTTGGTCACGCTGCTGGTCTACCGGCTGGGGCAGGACCGGGCGCTGGATGATCGGCTGCGCGTCGCCTGGCTCAACGAGGACGAGACCAGCACCAGCCTGTTGGAGCTGCTGCGCCGTATCTATGACGCCTTGGTCAAGCGCTACCCGGATGAATTCACGGCCGCCGCGCTGGACCCCCTGTTCGACCTGACACCGGACGCGGCGGAGGGCGCACTCGCCCAACTGCTGCTTGAGACCCTGCAAGACCGCACCCTGCTGGTCCTGGTGGAAAACCTCGACGCCCTGTTCGCGGGACTGGGTCAGGCCGGCCAACAGAAGCTCCGCGCCTTCATCCAGGAGCACCCGGTGCTGTCCCTGGCAGCCACCGCCCAGCGGCTGGTGGACGACATTGCCAAGCGCCAGAGCGCATTCTTCGGCTTCTTCCAGACCGAGCATCTGAAAACCCTGTCGGTGGAACAGGCGCGCGAACTGCTCCAGAACATCGCCCTGCTCAACCACCAGAGCGATGTCGTCGCCTTTCTGGACAGCGCCACCGGCCGCTCGCGCATCCGCGCACTGCATCACCTCTCCGGCGGCAACCACCGCATCTACATCGTCCTGTCCCAGTTCATCACCCGCGACAGCATCCAATCCCTGGTCGACCCCTTCGCCAAGATGGTCGACGAGATGACGCCCTATTACCAGGAGCGCATCCGCTGGCTGCCGGCCCAGCAGCGCAAGATCGTCGAACTGTTGTGTACCCAGGACCGACCCACTGCGGTCAAGCAGATTGCGCGGCGACTCTTCGCCAGCCAACAGACCGTCTCCAGCCAGCTCAAGGACCTGCGCGACAAGGGCTATGTCCAGGCCGCCCAGCGCGGACGCGAATCCCTCTATGAGATCGCCGAGCCGATGATGCGTATCTGCGTCGAGGTGAAGGAGAACCAGAACCACGGGCCATTACGGGTGCTGGTGGACTTTCTGCGTGTCTGGTACGACGGACCTGAGTTGAACGCCAGACTCTCCGACTGCAAGACCGACCGGATGGCCCGCACCTATCTCGCGTCGGCCATTGAAGCCAACCAAATCAAGGGCAATCTGCGTGGGCAGCTGCTAGTTGACGGATTCAAGGCTGAGCTGGATGAGGCGGGGCGGAAGCAATGGGGTCCGCTTATTGAATCCTATGCCGAGGAGTGCGAGGAGTTGGCGCTGGCCTGCGGATACTTGGCGAAGGGCGAGGATGCCGAGGCGCTTCGTATCGTTGATGAGATCGTTGGTGACGAAAGCGGGCCGTCCGCCAGAGTCAAAGCGTCGGCTTGGGAATTCGCCGCAATCATCAATTCCAGCAAAGGTGAGTTTATTCGGGCGATCAGACAACTCGATGCCCTGCTGGCATTGCCAGCGGTACCGATCGAGGGAGTCTCCAGCGCACTTAACCGCCGGGGGCGAGCGTACAACCGACTTGGAGATTTCGACAAGGCAATCGCTGACTACAGCACCACTATTGCTCTATCGCAAGTCCCCGTCGAACAGCTCGCGCAAGCACTCGTGAACCGGGGCTTAAGCTATGGGCAACTTGGAAAATACGACGAAGCGATTGCGGATTTCAGTGCTGCCACTGATCTGGCGCAGGCCCCGGCTGAGTGGTTGGCCTGGGCGCTCGTCAACAGGGGCGTGGCCTACGGGAAGCTCAGAGAGACAGATAAAGCAATTGCGGATTACGGCGCCGCTATCGCCCTACCGCAGGCCCCCGCCAACCAGGTGGCTGCCGCGCTATTCAACCGAGGCGCGAGATACGGGTTAATTGGAGATGTCGACAAGGAAGCTGCCGACTACAGCGCTACCATCGACCTAGGAACGGTTCACTAAGAAGTTACTCATGTTAGCTCCGGCGATCTATGTATAGCGGCGGCCACTCAGTTGAAAAACCGAGGTCTTCCTGCGATCATGGGCGTCGGATCTTTGGACACCGGTCGCTACCATGAACGAGTTTGCCGGCTACGCGGCCACGCACGAAGAGACGATGCGACTGTATTGCCGGTCGCTGCCGGAGGACCATCGTCGCCGCT
>NZ_CAJAXH010000078.1 GCF_903946935.1 uncultured Thiodictyon sp. | reverse complement strand
GCCACCGCCTCGACCGCCCGCAGACGGTGCAGCGCCTTCTTCGTCATCTCGATGGTCTCCTCCGGCATCACGCCCCCTCGGTTGCCCAAAGGGGACATCTCTACATTGCACGGAGGGGACATTACTACTTTGGGTTAACAGATCGACCCGTGCCCCTTTCGCTGGGTGGGTCGATCCCTGTAAACTTTCGGTCTTGGCCAGCGCCCGCGCGGTGCTGGACATTTTCGCCGGTGTAGCTCAGTTGGTAGAGCGGCTGATTTGTAATCAGCGGGTCGGGGGTTCGACTCCTCTCGCCGGCTCCAATAAAAACAAGGGGATGGCTGCAAGAGCGTCCCCTTTTTGTTTACGAAATCGCCCACGGGGTAACGCTGGGGGTAACAAACGACACCCGTTAGGCACTGTTAGGGGGTGTTGTGCCGTGCGACAGGCGGTCGTGCTTTTCGACTCCCGGACCCCGACCGCGGTGCTTTCCCGTTGCTGCAACGATAATCAGCCGTGACGTGGTGGAACGGGTAGCCCCTCAATCTGAGGATGTACCGCGCGTGTATCGCACAGGGGTCACATCCGTTGTGACCCATCGGCGCCGGGGCGATCATGGGGTGGTGATCCTGCACCCCATCGCCAGCGACAGCCAGCCGTACACACCCGCCGGTGTCCAGTCGCCATACACACTTGACGATAGGGCACGCGCTTTGCATTAAGCACGGGCCGTGCCACAGGCAAAACCTATCAATCCGGGGTTAGCGTGTACGGGTCGGCGGGTGTGTATGGGGGTGGTAGGCGCGTAAGCCGATGATTTGACAGCCACCAGATTTGGATAGGGTGCCGGGGGGCGAGATAGCCGGGTTTCCGGCTTTCGGTCGGGCTCCAGGTGGCCGGCGATCCGGGCGACCTCGATCCCGACCGCTGCGCCAGTTCGAGCGGCGGCGGCTACCTTGTCGCGCGACTGCCCATTTTCTCGTTCAGTTAATTTAACTGAACGTGGCTTTTTCGCAACATTCCTGAGCCCTGAAAGCTGTCGCTCCTTTGCTGCTGCCTTCTCAAATCCGCCGATCATCTCCATCATCTTCTTGGCCTCCAGAAGCGTGAACGGCTCCCGGCAAGTGTTCTCGTCGCGCTCCATCCGCAGGGCCTCAAGGGCATCCGACGCGGCATCCAGGTGCAGCCCAACAAAAAGCCCGCACGGGGCGGGCTCAATGGCTGGGAGCGGTAGGGGGTCAGGCGGTGGGCGGGTCCTGAACCTGACAGGGGCGCGTCGTCAAGAGCCTGCCAGCGGCTCACCAGGGCGCCCGCCGATGGTTGCCATGGTTCCTCAAGACCCGATCCAAGGTTGCCGGGTAAGCCTGCAATAATACCGCCAACAGCAACCTTGGCGCGTCGATTCTCTTTAGATTCATGCGGTTGCAAGCTTGGCCCCAAGCTTGGCGGGAACCTTGGCCCAAGCTTGGCGGGAACCTTGACGATCAGTCTAAATCCTGCTCGCGCGGCTCGATGGTGATCCCCAGCCGTTCGCGCCGGCCGACCAACATCTTTGACCGCTCGGCAGCGCGGACCAGGGCGGCTTGGTGTAGGGCCTCCAGTTCGGCCGCTGGCGGGAAGACGTGCAGGTTGGTTTCCTGTTGGACTTCCACCTTGTCGCGCCAGTCCTTGGGCCGGCGGTTCTTCAACCAGAAGATACCGGCCGCGACGCTCGGCGCGGCCTTGCTCACCGTCCGCGTGGTGGTCGTGCCGTCCGGGTCCTCTCGCACTTCGCGGACCTCCGCTACCAGGTGTTCACCGACGGCCGATCGGTAGAGGCTTTGGGCAACCCGCGCATCGGCAACCGTCTTGCCGTCCGTTAGGGCCTGCAAGAAATCGGGGTGCGCCCTCTTCCACCCGTGAAAGGTTCGCTCAGCGACCTGGAAGAACTCGGCTTGCTCGGCATCGGTCAACCCCAGCTTGGCCAGCCGCCCGGCCTGCTCTGCATACTCGTCGCGGTACGCGGTAGGTTGCCCTCGGGGGCGCTTGGGTCGGTCACTGGCGCCCATGGCGAAACCTCGGTAGTGCGTTGGCTGCCTGCTCCAAGGCAGTTACAGCGAACCGCCTGGCAGCCGGCGGGGCATCGGCGCTCAAGGTCAGGTGGCCCCCTTGGTGAAGCTCTGCCAGGACCAGCAGCGCGGACAAGGCCGGCTTGCCCTCGATCCGGTAGAGCCCTGCCCCCTCTGGGTGTTCGGTCATCGTCTCGCCCTCCGGTTACAGGTTCGTCGCCATGCCTGCCCAATCCTTCCGGTCAAGCGCCCCACAGGGATGATGCGGTATCGCCGTCGGGGCCGTGCGAAACGTCGATAGTCAGCCTGCCCGGATCGCTCATTTCGGGGCCGGAACCGGGTTGGTGGTGTCGATGCGCAGCGGCTCATTCACCGCGAAGTCGGCAGGCAACAGGGATTCGTCGCGGGTCCGAAGGAACTGCTCCATCGTCTCCTGTTCGCCCGCCAGGGCGGCGCGTTCGGCTTGAAGCGCGTCAATTTCGGTCGTGTCGGTCGCCAGCCGCTCAAGGTCGGCGCCCTTGATGCCGGCGTCCACCAAGTTCTTGCGCTTGGCCTCGCTGCGCTGTTCGGCCGTTCTCACTTGAGCGTCGATCATCTCGATCCGCTTGACGCCAGCGAATACCCGGCGGCTCGCCTCGCTCACCAGCGGCGCCAGTCGGTCACTGTCGGCCTTCAGGTTCGCTGCGGTCGCGACCTGGAACCGCGCAAGGTCCATCGTCGCGGAGTTGATCGCGTCGGCCATCTGGCGCAGCGCATCGGGCAGCGACACACCCGGTGCGTGATGCGCGGCCAGTGCGGCGATGGTCCCATGGTTCAGCCGCCGCGCGAACCTCTCAATGTCGCGGGCGCAGCGATCCGCCAGACGGATAGCGGTGCGATCCGTGAATAACGCGCGGTGAAGGTCGGGGTTACAGGGCAGGTCTGGGGGGAAAAGGCTCACGGGGTGCTCACAGGGGCATTGGATAGAGCCCCCATCGTATGTGCGGTTCTCGGCGGTTCTCGGCGGGTTTTCCGCGTCCCTGCGGGGTACGGCTCAAGCCGTCGCTTGCCGCCGCATCGCGCCCTTGATCCGCTCCAGGCGCGCCTGGCCATGCTGTGCCGCCGCACTGATCCGGGTTGTCGACGCGACCAAGGGGGCGCCGGCCCGCAGGTCCAGGAAATCGTCATTAAGCTCCGCAAAACGATCAAGCGCGGCCTCTGCATCATTCGCGGCCTTCATCATTTCGCCCGTAATGACTGTCAGGGCTTCAAGCTTGTCATTCAATAGCCGCAAATGCGCAATATCCATTTCGCGCGCCTTCTCCCAGACATCGAACAGCCAGCGTGAAACCTCGCGCTCTTGGGTCATGCGTGCGCCCGTCTCCCAGTCCTCAGTCTCACCGAATAGCCAATCTATGGAAACCTCATAAAGAGTTGCCGCGCGACGAATCAGCCACAGGGGAATATTGCGGTTATCGGTGCCGTTCTCGAATTTGGCGAGCATTCCCGAATTGGCGAGATTCAATTGCTCTGCGGCGCGTAGCTGGCTCATGTTGCACAGGCGTAGCCTAGCATCGCGCAATCGGGCGCCGATGGTCTTGATCGCCTCAATCTCTCGGTGATCGCGGACTTTCGGCGGCTGAACTGTAACGGTTGCGGTGGTGGTGTCGGTCATTATCTCTCAGCCCTCGAATGGGGGCCGCGTCCGTGCGGCGGGGGTGGTCTATGCCGCTCGGCTCTTGATCCATGCGATCCTGCGACGCTGTTGCTCGCCACGAATCCATCGGGCCTGCTCCGGGGTAGGCTGCACGGGCGTTAAGTCTTTCCATGCCCATGCTGGCTTTTCGCCTTTGAACTTGGCCATGAACAGGTGATAGGCGATCCCGTCTTTCGGATTGCTGCTATTGCGCACCGTCCAGAGCATCGCCAAATACCAATTGAGCTTATCGGCGCGTTCGTCTGCGTCACGATTGCCGAACGCCACAAGCTCACCGTCAACCGTCTGCACCGTTGACGCACGGCGGGGGCGGTCTATGCCGCAGCTTGGACAGGTGAATTGCCCCGGCTCCATGACTCCCCCACATTCGGAACAGGCTATGAACTTCGGTTTCTCCTTGGCCTTTCGAGTGCCCCGTTCATCGCCTTTTCCGTCGTCAAGGTCGGGAACCTCGAAATGAATAGGCAATCCGTGCTTTAGGGTATTGGCTGCATGGTCCAAGATGATGCAATCATTCTTGCCCGGTGCCGTGCGAATGCCGCGCCCCATTTGCTGCATGTGCAGTGATTCGCTCAATGTGGGACGGGCGAGAATGAGACAAGCGGCGTCCGGTACATCAAAGCCAATACCCAACACATTGACGCTAGAGAGAATCTTGATTGAACCGTCGCGGAAACCTGCAATCATCCGCTTGCGTTCGTCGCGCTTTGTATAGGCGTCGATATGCGCGACCGCTACCCCGTCGGCCTCAAACTCTGCGGCTATCGCTTTCGAGTGCGCAATGTTGACCGCAAAGCATAGGGTCGGGCGATTCTCCCCGTTCTTCTTCCATGTGGCGACGATATCGCCCACCAACTCTTTACGGTTCATCGCGTCGCCTAGCGCAGACTCCGTATAGTCATAGCCGTGTGTTGTGGTGCCTGCCGACACATCGGCCAGGATCGCGCTAATGTGATCGGCGCCGGGTGCGAATGCGTTAACCGGAACCAAGAAGCCCCGTTCTGTCAATTCCCGCACCGATGGGCCGCGCACCAGGTTGGTGAAGTATTTACCCAGCCCCTTACGCAACGGGGTAGCAGACAAGCCAATGAATGGGAGCGCGTTCCATGACTCCATTAGCTTGATGTGGGCTCCGTGCAAAATGTGGCACTCGTCAATGATGATTAGCTGCACCCAATCCGGTGCGCTGCGCTTCGCAATCGTCTGAATGGATGCGACGATAATGTCATCCTCGGGCGAGTAGCTGGTGAACTCGCCTTGTAGGATGCCGACTCGCAACCCCATTGCGTGAAATGTCCGGGCCGCTTGGCTCACCAGTTCAATGCGGTCAACGATGAACAAGACGCGCTTGCTCTTTGCCACTGCGCCGACTGCGATATGGGACGCAACCACGGTCTTACCGCCTCCCGTGGCCAATCCCAGGACTTGCCGCTTGTGACCTTGGCGGATGCCCTCGCGCAGTTCGTCAATGCAGGTCGCTTGGTGCGGATAAAGCTCAAGCATGGGCCGCCTCCCGGATGAACTCGCCAGAGCAATAGGCGTCGGCATCGCCCCAGAGTGCCATCACGTCGCGGATGGTCCGGCCGGTGCAGTGACTATGCGAGCAATGAAATCCGGGCCAACCTCCATCGGACTCGTAAATGATCGAATCGCTACCCGTGCGCGGGCTGGCGGATGTGTGCTCGCTGGACCACGGGCACTTGACCCCGTGCTTGATGCCGCTGAGGGCGCCGACGTGTGTGCCGTGGGCCGCGAACCACGCCACCACGTCAAGAGTCGAGAAATCCCCCCGGCCTGATACCGCGGGCGCGCCTACGGGGCTCCTATCGCGTGTGGTGGGCATTGCCGCCGCGGACTGGCGCGCGAAGTGATCGGCCAGCGCAGCAACCTGACGCGGATGGACCTGCTGCCAGTCCTGCGGGATGTTGATCCAGGATTTTCGATGGGGCCGTTCGGGGGTATTCGGCCCCTTGCGCTTGACGCTGCCATAGAGGGCGCACAGCCGGGCCGGATTTCTCACCGAGCGGTCGAACTGCACTACGTCGTCGCTGAACTCCAGGTGCAACCCCTGGCAGATCGCGGCCAACTGCGCCTTGACCTCGGGAGTGTTCGGGAGGGCGGTCCTGAATTGCAGGTGGTACCCGTTGCCGGACATCCCGATAGCCGGAGCGGGCCAGCCGACGGCCGCCAGGCGCCGGGCCAGACCGCGGGCGCGGGCCTCGGCTTCGGCGAGCTCGGCGGCCGTGCTGCTGGTGTCGGTCGGTCGCTTGGGGTCGAAGTCGAAGAACAGCCGGCAGTAGCGCGTGACCGCTGCGTCGGGGGTGCGGCAGACTTTGTTCAAGACTACCCGCCGTTCTGCCTCCAAGTGAGCCTTGATCGCGTTCAGGTCGATCCGGTTGATCGTGGTGAACAGGTTCCCGCTCCCGGCCATGGTCCGGGCGTCGTGTAGGAGGTTATCCGCGGAGTCGTACCAGCCGATATCGAGCTTGCCGTGGTCCATCTGGCATAACTCGATCAGACCCGCATCGCGGATCAGCCACGAGAGGTATTCGAGCGTCGTGCTCATAGGCACCCCCCACGGCGAGTGCCGGCCGATGGTAATACCTGCCCGTCGGCGGCCTCTGGCCCCAAAAACCGAGCAATGATCGCATCTGCCCCGGATTCGTCGTTTCGTGTGCGGCTGGCGGCTTTTGGGGGGGATGGGGAGGGCATAGGGACGGGTAGAGGATTAGGGCCACCATGGCATGGGGCATGGGATGCCCCTTCGGATGGGGCATGGGATGCCCCTTCGGACAACCCATAGTGCCGACGAAAGACCTCGATCAGCGGGCTATCCGGTAGCGCGTCCAGGTGCCCCAAGATCGTGCGCATCCGCTTGTCGCCAGCCTTCCAGTCTGCTGAGATTTGATGCCGTAGCATCGTCACAACCCAGACGACACAGGCGCCGGAGTCGAAGCGCGCGAAGCCCTCAGACTCGAGGATTGCGATATCCGCAAGGAACTGGTCAGCCGTCACGCACAGTTCGTGCGCGGCGGTGCCGGGGGGGAGGTAGTAAATCCCACTCATGTGCGAGTGCGGGCACGCCACGAGATAGAGCGCGGTGAAGGCGACGCGGTGCCCGTGCTCGGCCACAAGCTTTCGGCCGGTGCCGGCCATGAAAAAGCGCGACTTGACCAGGGCGGAATTACGCATGGTCGCCCCCCTGCTCGACCGTCGGCCGATACCGCTCTAGGGCCTGCTCCAGATGCTCTATCAGCTTCGCGCGGTCGCCTGGTAGCAGGGCCACCGAAACCCGCTCCAGAGCGACCAAGGCCACCTGGACGGCGTGCGCCGCGTGCATCGCATCCTTGGCGGTCGGCGCCTTGGACTTCGGCGCAGCGGCCGGCGCCGGGGCCTTGGCGTGCTCGTCGGCGGCCTTGGCGCGCTTCACGCTGGCGGGGCTCACGTTCATCATCTTGGCGGCGGCCTTGATGCTGACTGCTGGCGCCGGGGTGGCTGGCCCATCGGGTACGCGCTCACGGGCCGCAGGCGCCGGGATCAAAGGATCATTTGAGCCCTTGACCGCCGCTGACTTCCGGTCCCCGCCGTGGGTCATCGTCACCAGTCGCGCAGCAATCGCTGCACGCTGAGCCGTCGTCAGGTGGCGCCGATGCAGGTTTTCGGAGAGTACGAAAGCGAGCGGGTCAGTGCCGGACCACGGCTGATAGTTGGCGACGATACCCAACTCGGCGCAGGCGCGGGCGCGGTGCCGTCCGTCCAATATCTTGTCTTCGTAGGTCAGGATCGGGTGCCGCAATCCGTGCTGCTCGATATCCTTTTTCAGTCCGGCGAAGTCATCCGCGGACATTTCCGGGATCAGCAGGCAGAGGGGATGCGCATCAAGCTGCGCGTCTTGCTCGGGGGTGTCGTTGAAGACGCTCATTTCGACCCCTCCACCAGACCGCGCCAGTGATACCGCGCGACGCGATGCCGCCGGCCCGTGGTGTCAGTCTGGTGCGTCCATACCGTGTCGATGCGGTACCCGGAATCCCGAAGCTCTTGGACTCTAGCCGCGGGGTGCATGATGCCCAACTCGTTGCGCCCCTCTAGGGTCGATAGCGACCTGTGCGCGCGAAAGTGCGCCTCGATCTTGGCGCGTTGAATGGGCGCCGGCTCGGTGGTTGGGGTAGAATTGGGGCGCGGGTTCAAGGCGCCGGTCATCTCTGCGGGGGTGGCTGGCGTTTTCATCTAAGCCGCCTCCGCAACCGTCCCCGCGGCTTGCAGGGCCGCAAGAAAAGCCGACTTCCGCCAATAATTCCGGGTCCTGATTTTCAGCGGCGCCGGGATGATTCCCGCGCGCTGCCACCGCCAGATAGTCATCGCCGACACGTCACCGGCCAGGGCTCGGGCGGTGTTGGCCGTGATCAGCGGATCATCATCAGCGGGCGGGGCCACCGCGGCAGGCGCGGGGCGGATCGGTCGGGGGTGGGTCATCGTCTGTCACCGTCTAACTAAGGTGAACAGACGATAACGGGGGGGGTACGGGCGGTCAGTCTATCTGTACCGCCGCCGGGTCATCTGTACCGCGTCAGGACTCGTTTAGAGGCTGTCTAAGAACCATTTTGAGATAGAGGCTTACTTAACGGCTAATAAATACGGCGTTTGATTATTGCAGATCTGCCGAAGAAGCAAGCGTCCGGATGCAATATAAACCTGTGTTTCGCTTGAAGTCGGTTTGCGCT
>NZ_CAJAXH010000077.1 GCF_903946935.1 uncultured Thiodictyon sp. | reverse complement strand
GGACCTCGAAAAGAAGATCACGGACTTTATTGAATTCTTCAACAACACGATGGCCAAGCCATTTCGCTGGACCTATGAGGGCAAACCACTCGCTGCATAACGGGTCAGACGGTGTCGGGACTTTCACTCTGCTGCACTAGGCTCAACCGCCGGATGCGGAAAACCGCATGTCCGGTAGTGTGGGAGGGCTGACGGGCGCAATCCCTTCAGCCCGACCCGATCGGGGGCAGGAGCGGCCCCCGGGCCGCGACGAATGTTACCAGCGAGGTGGCCGAAAAATGATAAAGGCGTCGATCAGTCGTGCCGGATGGGCGATCCTGTTTACCCCTCGCTGCCGCTGCGCCCCACCCAATCGCGCGCAAACTGCCAGGCGGTGCGCCCGCTGCGCGAGCCGCGTCGCAGTGCCCATTGCAGTGCGGCGCGCTCCACCGGTGCCCAATCCTCTGGGACCGGCCCCAGACGGGTACACCAGTGCCGCACCAGGGTGAGGTATTGCACCTGGGTGAATGGGTAGAAGCTGACCCAGAGCCCGAACCGGTCCGACAGCGAGACCTTTTCCTCCACCGCCTCGCCCTGGTGCAATTCACCATCGACCAGGTGCGCCTCGCGGTTCTCCGCCTTCAACTCGGGCATCAGGTGACGGCGGTTGGAGGTGGCATAGATCAGGACGTTGTCCGGGGTGGCGCTGATGGAGCCTTCGAGCGCGGCCTTGAGCGCCTTATAGCCCGGTTCATTGGCCTCGAATGAGAGGTCGTCGCAGAACAGGATGAAGCGCTCCGGGCGCGCGCGCACCAGATCGAGGATATCCGGCAGGTCCCTTAAATCGTCCTTGTCCACCTCGATCAGGCGCAGCCCACGGTCCTGATTGGCGGTGAAGACCGCCTTGATGAGCGAGGACTTGCCGGTCCCGCGCGAGCCCCACAGCAGCAGGTTGTTGGCGCCGCGCCCGGCCAGGAATTGCTCGGTGTTGCGCACGATCTCGGCCTTTTGCCGCTCCAGGCACAGCAGGTCCGCGGGGTCTATACGGTGGGGCGCATGCTCCGCCTGGAGCCAGCCGCGGCCGTTGCGGGTGCGCCAACGGAAGGCCGTGGCGTCCCAGTCGGTCGGGGCCGGTGGTTCGGGCAGCAGGCGTTCCAGTCGTTCGATGAGCAACTCACCCCGGGCCATCAGGTCGTTAGCGCCGTACATCGCTGCCCCCTAGGCCGTGAGCCGCCGGTACTTGATGCGGTGTGGCTGGTCGGCCTCGGTGCCGAGCCGGCGATGCCGATCGGCCTCATAGTCCGCGTAGTTGCCCTCGAACCAGACCACCTGTGAGTCACCCTCAAAGGCGAGCATGTGGGTGGCGATGCGGTCCAGGAACCAGCGATCATGGCTGATCACCACGGCGCAGCCGGGGAAGGTGAGCAGGGCCTCTTCGAGCGCGCGCAGGGTTTCTACGTCGAGATCGTTGGTGGGCTCGTCGAGCAGGAGCAGGTTGCCGCCGCTCTTCAACAGCTTGGCCAGATGCACGCGGTTGCGCTCCCCGCCGGAGAGGTCGCCGATGCGCTTCTGCTGGTCCGAGCCCTTGAAGTTGAAGCGCCCGCAGTAGGCGCGCGAGGGCATCTCGTAGCGGCCGACGATGATGTTATCCAGGCCGTCGGAGATCTCCTCCCACACGGTCTTGGTGTCGTTGAGTGCATCGCGGCTCTGGTCGACGCAGGCCACCTGGACGGTCTCGCCGATGCGGAACTGCCCGGCGTCCGGCTGTTCCTGGCCGTTGATGATCCGGAACAGCGTGGTCTTGCCCGCGCCGTTGGGGCCGATGACGCCGACGATGCCGCCCTTGGGCAGGTTGAAGGACAGGTTGTCGTAGAGCAGGTTGTCCCCGAACGCCTTCTTGATGCCCTCGGCCTCGATGACGAGGTCGCCCAGGCGCGGACCCGGCGGGATATAGATCTCGTTGGTTTCGTTGCGCGCCTGGAAATCGGTGGTCTGCAACTCGTCGAAGCGGGCCAGGCGCGCCTTGCTCTTGGCGTGGCGCCCCTTGGGGTTGGAGCGCACCCATTCGAGCTCCTGCTTCATGGACTTGACCCGAGCGGCCTCGGTCTTCTCCTCCAGTTCCAGGCGGCGCTCTTTCTGCTCCAGCCAGGAGGAATAGTTGCCCTCCCAGGGGATGCCGTGGCCGCGGTCGAGTTCCAGGATCCAGCCCGCCACGTTGTCCAGGAAGTAGCG
Source organism: uncultured Thiodictyon sp. (assembly GCF_903946935.1). Taxonomy (GTDB): domain Bacteria; phylum Pseudomonadota; class Gammaproteobacteria; order Chromatiales; family Chromatiaceae; genus Thiodictyon. The sequence goes on along the minus strand of NZ_CAJAXH010000077.1, from coordinate 5,067 downwards.
GTCATGGGTGACGGCGACGACGGTGCCGGGGTACTCGAGCAGGAAGCGCTCCAGCCAGGCGACCGATTCGGCGTCCAGGTGGTTGGTCGGCTCGTCCAGCAGCAGCATGTCCGGCTTGGAGAGCAGCAGCCGACACAGTGCCACCCGGCGCCGCTCGCCCCCGGAGAGGGTGGCGACCTGCGCGTCCCAGGGCGGCAGGCGCAGGGCCTCCGCGGCCACCTCGAGCGTGCGCTCCAGGTTGTGGCCGTCAGTGACCTCGATCAGGTGTTCAAGCTCCGCCTGCTCCTTGGCCAGTGCATCGAAGTCCGCGTCCTCCTCCGCGTAGGCGGCATAGACGGCGTCGAGCCGGGTGAGTGCGTCCTTGATATGGCCCAGTGCGCCTTCCACGTTACCGCGCACGTCCTTGGTCGGGTCCAGGTGCGGCTCCTGCGGCAGGAAGCCGACCTTGATCCCGGGCTGGGGGCGGGCCTCGCCCAGGATGTCAGTGTCCAGCCCGGCCATGATGCGCAGCAGCGTGGACTTGCCCGAGCCGTTGAGGCCCAGCACGCCGATCTTGGCCCCGGGGAAGAAGGACAGCGAGATGTCGCGCAGGATCACGCGCTTGGGCGGCACGACCTTGCCGACCCGATTCATGGTGTAGATGTACTGAGCCATGGCTTGGAAAGTCTTTTGGTATAAGGAGCTTGGTGGGGTGTGGGAGGGCCTCACGGCGGGTCGGCCCGCGGGTCGGGTCGGGGTGCGTGAGCCAAGGGTTCATTGTGGGGCGCTGCCGGGGAAATGTCCAAGCAGGCGGTTTCCGGCGCCGCGTCCACGCATGCGCATAGAATCAAGGAAAACACCACCAGGAGGACCCCTCATGCCCGTACGCCAAATCCCAGTCATCGGCTTCGTCGCCCCCAGTGGCAGCGGCAAGACCACCCTGCTGCGGCAACTGGTCCCGCTGCTCAAGGCCCGGGGGCTGCGGGTCGGCTATCTCAAACACGCCCACCACAGTTTCGACCTGGATCAGCCGGGTAAGGACAGCTTCGAGCTGCGCGAGGCCGGCGCCGAGCAGACCCTGTTGGCGTCCTCCTCGCGCTGGGCCTTGCAGGTGGAAAACCGGGTGCGGGGCGCCGATCCGGACCTGCAGGAGCTGCTCACCCGCTTTGCGCCCGACGGGCTCGACCTGGTGCTGGCGGAGGGCTTCAAGTACGCCGCCTATACCAAGCTGGAGGTGCATCGCGCCTGCCTTGGCGCGCCGCTCCTCTATCCGGACGACCCGGACATCATCGCGGTGGTGACCGACGACACGCTGCCCTCGGGCAAGCACCCGCCGTGTCTGCCCTTGAACGCCCCGGCAGTCGTCGTGGACTTCATCCTTGCGCAACTGGGCGTCTGCCGCGAAGGTCCCGCCATCCTGTAGGAGCGGCCCCCGGCCGCGACGAGGCCGCGCACGAAGTCCAGCATCGCGTTCAAGGTTCAGCCGACAGGTAGGCGATCCAGCCCGCATCCGGCGCCGCCGCTTCCACGGGGACGAAGCGGCCGTCGGGGAGGCCCTGCGCATCCCAGCCCTGCCAGTAGACCTGCACCCGGGAGAATCCTGCCTCGGTCAGCAGCTCCCGAATCTCCGGCAAGGACCACAGTCGCCAGTCGTAGCTGAAGGCGCGCTCCAGCCGGGAGCCGTCCGGGAAGTTGAAATGGATATGGCAGACCAGCCGGCCGCTCACCGGGTCGTAGAGGGCCTGCTCCCACTCATAGCCGAAGGTTCCAAGCTCCGGGTCCTCCACCGTGCGCTCCTCGATGATGCGGCGGTAGGCGTCGTAGCCCCCGTAGGCGTCGAGCAGCAAGACCCCGTCCGGGGCGAGGGCAGCGCGGACCTGCTCGAAATAGGCCCGCAGGGCGGCGCGGCCGGCGAGCAGCCAGTAACTGAAGTTCAGGGCCAGCACCAGGTCCAGTGGGCGGCTGGCGGGGGTCGCAACGTCCTGCTCGAGCAGCTGGATGCGCGTGCGCTGGTCGCTCGTGAGTGTCGCCAGATGGTTGCGTTGCGCCCAGTCCAGCACCTCCGGGTCCCGGTCGACCCCGACGGCGCGGTTGGTGGGGCGGCGGCGGACCCACTCGCAGCACACCGCGGCGGTCCCGCAAAAGTCCTCGCGCAGCCAGCGGGCACTGCGGCCCCGCAGTTCCCGGTAGGTGTGGTCGATGAAATCCACCTCCGCCCGCGGGTTCTGCACCGCACGTTCGTAGAGACGGTAGCGGTCGGCGGTGTGAGCGGCTGGGGAGGTAAGATCTTGTATCTGCATAGTGGATGGGCGGCGGCGGCCCTGCCGACGGCGGCGGACCGACCAGCACCGCGCGAGCGCGGTTTGAAAGCGGCGGCGAGTTCATGTATTGTGCCCCGCTCGCGAGGCGTAAGGAACCCCTGGCCAGATGCTCACCCGCTCTGGACCCGCCCGCAAACACCCCGGAGAGGTGTCCGAGTGGCTTAAGGAGCACGCCTGGAAAGTGTGTATAGGTTAACAGCCTATCGAGGGTTCGAATCCCTCCCTCTCCGCCAATTTCCCGAAAAACCTCCTTGTGCGTCAGTGGCTTGATTCGCTCACGGTGAGTCAGCGCCCATTTTAGTCCCCTTCCAGTATCGGCAAGGCACTGTTTTTAGCCAATCAGCCGACGAGCGGTGGGCGGTATAACCCTGCGCGCGCGTCATGCCACGTTCGCCGACAGTGAGCCAATGCCCGTATCTTGAGGGCGCGCCACGGGGGTGCATCCTGGGCGGTTCGCCGGGGTCCCGACCTCTGCCACCCTCTTGGTGGCGACGGGCCAACTACCTGGCGCCAGTTCGAACCCGGCCCAACAAGAAGCCCGAACAGGGTGGGTCTCTTATCGTCGTCTGGCGGGTGGGCCGAAGGAAAGGCGTTGCTTGGGCCTAACGAGGGGCATATTCTGTAAGCACACAAGCCACCGATCACGGGGCATGTATGGATCAATCACACGACTATCGGTTCACGATCGACGCCTACACTCCGGAAACGATTCCGTTGGCGCGCTTGGCTGAGTATATGAAGGACCTCGCCGCCCTGCTGGGTGAGCGTAAGCATGTCCATTTCGTCCGCCTGGAGTCTGGCAGCACATCGTTACTTCAGCGGGTCGACCCTGAGGCGGCCCCCAAGATCAAAAAGCGTATCGACGCCTTGAATCCCAGCAACGGGACAGGGCCTGACGATGCTTTGCGCGCCTTTCGTGCCCTTGACCGCCTGCTGGCCGAGGATAACGCCGTAGGCCGTCTCTGTGACTACGACGGCGCGGTGATCATCCGCTTTCCAGGCCGAGAGAAGCCTCGCCCGCTGACCTTCGGTGCTTTCAGCCAGCCCGGGAGTCTTGATGGTGTCTTGATCAAGATCGGTGGGAAGGACGACACCGTTCCCGTACACCTGCAAGACGGCAAGGAAATACACATCTGCACCACGACTCGCGAGATGGCCCGCCGACTGGCGCCCCATCTCTTTGGGGCGACGTTGCGCGTCCAAGGGCACGGTCGCTGGGAGCGCGATGCGGAAGGCGTTTGGCGGCTCGATCGCTTTTACATTGATGACTTTGAGACCCTGGACGACGCCCCGCTCGGCGCCGTTGTCGAGCGTCTACGGCGGGTTGCGGGGAGCGACTGGGCGAAGGTCGATGATCCTTATGCCGAGTTGCAGCACCTACGCCACGGGTCTGGCGGGGCTCACTGATGGTTGCACTGGATGCGACGACGCTTTTTTATCTGCTGGATCCAGAAGCCAAGGCGCCAACCGACCTTGCGACCGGGCAACCGGTCACCCGAGCCAAGGACCGCGTCGAGTATCTTGTCGGCAGGCTGGAAAAGGACCGGGAAAAGATCATTGTCCCTACACCAGCGCTGAGTGAGCTGCTGGTGCGGGCTGGCACCGCGGGGCCGAAGTATCTGGATATCCTGAACAAGAGCGCTGCATTCAAGATTGCGGATTTCGATCAGCGGGCCGCGATAGAGGTCGCCGCTACCATCCGCGCGTCGATTGATGCCGGGGACAAGCGCAGCGGGTCCCCGAGTCCTTGGGCCAAGATCAAATTTGACCGCCAGATCATCGCCATCGCGAAAGTGGCAGGGGCATCAACCATCTATTCGGATGACGGTGACATCGCCCGCCTATCGCAGCAAACAGGCATTTCAGTCGTCCGCATCCAAGACCTTCCGCTGCCGCCGGAAGACCCGCAGCTGCCGCTGTTTTAACAGCACTCATTCCAGACTACTCCGCGCTGCGGCGGGTTTTTTTTGCCTGCTCAGAGTGGACTCGGTGGACGGGGGCGGTCGGTAGTCAGCTAGCAGCCTGTCGGACTTGATGGCGTAACCGATTGATTAAACAGGAAAACGACTTTTTGGCGCAAAAGAGGAAACTCTTTGCATTCAATCGGTTGCATCACTAAGTCCGACAGCCTGCTAGGCGTGGAGGTGGTCGCGTGTTCGTCCCGAAGATACCTGTACTGTCCCGGACCTCCTGTTCTGGCAAGCAGCCAAGGTTTCGCGCTACGGCAATTCTGTGATCGTGCCCACAAAACAGAAAAAACATTCCCAGTAAGTTGACGATCTTTTCTGCATGGTCTATTTTTCGACTGTTGCACACGACAAGTAGCCTCCGAAACCGAGCACGCGAGAATAGACATTAGCTTTTTCCGCGTTCGCGCTAGGCCCGCTTTGTCTAGTCCGGTCAAGGCTGACATCAGCCTAAGACGTTTAACGCACTTACGTTACACATCCGAAAAAAAATAACCATATATTTGCGGAAAAATGACTGCAATTGGCGCAAAAATACGAAGAGCTGGCACCTTTTTCATAGTTGCCACGTTATGCTTCCCATCTGTTGCATTAGCCTTTATTTCGCTCGAAATATTCTCAGTTGGTCCAATATCTGTAAGCCTTGAAGTGCCTTTTGCCGGCCTTGATCATCGTTCCGGCCACCCCCGGTTACGCCGCCACCAGCAGGAGCGCGGACGACTTGGGCGGACGGGGCCGTCGGCGCGCTGGTGACGGAGGCAACGGCATGCGCTGGAGCACCTGCGCGAACAGCGTTTCGT